>NZ_BAAAFZ010000025.1:0-39968 GCF_039523795.1 Craurococcus roseus
TCGCGCCGCCGGCCGGCGTGGCGCGCCGCCCTGCGCTGGCTGGTGATGCTGGCGGTTTGGGGCGGGTTGGCGGCGGCGGCGGCGTTGCTGTGGTTCGCGTGGGACATGCCGCGGCCCGAATCGGCGCTGGCCGCGACCCGGCGGCCTTCCGTGCGGCTGGTGGCGCCCAACGGCGCGCTGCTGGCGACGGAGGGCGACCTGTACGGCGAGGTGGTGAAGATGCGCGACCTCCCGCCCTCCCTGCCCGCCGCCCTGCTGTCCGTGGAGGACCGGCGGTTCCGGAGCCACTTCGGGATCGACCCGCTGGGCGTCGCCCGCGCCGCCTGGGTCAACTGGCGGACCGGCGCGGTGGTGCAGGGCGGCTCCACCCTCACACAGCAGCTCGCCAAGAACCTGTTCCTGACGCCCGAACGCTCCGCCCGGCGCAAGGTGCAGGAAGCGCTGCTGGCGCTCTGGCTGGAGCGGCGCTTCGGCAAGGACGAGTTGCTGGAGATCTACCTGAACCGCGTCTACCTCGGCGCCGGGGCCTACGGGGTGGACGCGGCGGCGCGGCTCTTCTTCGGCGTGCCGGCCAAGCGCCTGCAATTGTGGCAAGCGGCGATGCTGGCTGGGCTGCCCAAGGCGCCCTCGCGGCTCAACCCCCGCGCCTCGCCCGACCTGGCGGTGGCGCGGGCGGCGGAGGTGCTGGACGCGATGGTGGACGCGGGCGCGTTGCCCAAGGAGCGGGCGCTGGCGGAGTTGTCCCGCATCCGCTCGCCCAACCCGCCGGCCCAGGGCGCGGGCTGGTTCGCCGACTGGGCGCTCGCCCGCTTGGCCGGCAGCTTCCCCGGCAGCGCCGACCTCGTCCTGCGCGCCACCCTGGACCCGCGCCTCCAGGCGGTGGCCGAGGCGCGGCTGGAGGCGTTGCTGGCCGGGCCGGGGGCCAGGGCGGGCGTCGGCCAGGGCGCGGTGGTGGCGCTGGACGCGGGCACGGGCGCGGTGCGCGCCATGGTGGGCGGCCGGGACTACCGCGACAGCCAGTTCAACCGCGCCGCCGGCGCCCGGCGCCAGCCCGGCTCGGTGTTCAAGCCCTTCGTCTTCCTGGCGGCTTTGGAAGCGGGGATGCGGCCGGAGGAGGCGGTGTCGGACGGGCCGCTGACCCTCGGCGCGTGGTCGCCGGGCAACGCCCAGTGGCGCTCGCGCGGCGAGATCACCGTGGAGGACGCCCTCGCCCACAGCGTCAACACGGCCGCGGTCCGGGTGCTGATGCGCGCCGGCGGGCCGCGCGCCGCGATCGCCGCCGCGCGCCGGCTGGGGCTGGACGGGCGGCTGCCGAACGACGCCTCCCTCGCCCTCGGCACCGGGGAAGCGGGGCTGCTGGACCTCGCCGCCGCCTTCGCCGCCTTCGCCAACGGCGGGTACCGTGTGGAGCCGCACGGCATCGCCTCGGCCGCGACGGGGGCGGGGCGCGCCCTGCCGGCACCGCGCGCCCAGCCGCGCCGCGTGGTGGAGGCGGCCCACGCCGAGGCCATGCGGGGGATGCTGGAAGCCGTGGTGTCCCGCGGCACCGGCCGCGCCGCCGCCCTGCCGGGCCGGGTGGCAGCCGGCAAGACCGGCACCACCCAGGAGTTCCGCGACGCCTGGTTCGTGGGCTTCGTGGAGCGCCCCGCGCCGGCGGCGCCGCTGGTCATCGGCGTGTGGCTGGGCAACGACGACGGGCGGCCGATGTCGGACGTGCGGGGCGGCACCCTGCCCGCCCGGCTGTTCCGGGACGTCGCCGAAGCGGCCGTCCCGTGACGGCGCGGCGCAACGTTCTGGCGCGCCGCCCGTTCCGGCCCGATACTGCCGCGAGGCGGCGGGCAGCTTGCCGGGGGCGCGGACCGTCATGGGCGAGGGTGGGGACGACGAAGCGGACGCGGCCCGGCGGCGAGCGGCGCGGCTGGCGACCATGGCCGGGCTGGCCCGCCCGGTGCAGCACGAGATCAACAACCTCCTGACCGTCATCTTCGCCAATTTGGAGATGCTGAAGCGCACCGCCGCCGAAGGGGGGCCGCAGCGCCAGCTCGACCGGGTGGCGGAGGCGGCGCGGCGCTTCGAGGCGTCCTCCCGCGGCTTCCTCAGCCTGTCGCGGCGCCCGGTGCCCGGCCTTTCCGCCTTCACCTTGGGCGAGGCGCTGGTGGCGGTGCGCCCGCTGCTGGTGGTGCTGATGCCCGCGCCGGGGATGCTGGCGGTGGAAGCGAACCCGGCGGAGGGCTGGGCGGTGCGCATGGACCGCGCCCTGCTGGACGAGGCGCTGATCGCCCTGGCGCGCGAGGCCGGCGAGGCGCTGCCCCGCGGCGGCGTCCTGTCCTTGTCCGCCTCCAACCGCCCGGGCCCGCCGGAGGCGGTGGAGTTGGCGGTGCGCTGGCCGGCGGACGTCGCGCTCCCGGCGACCGGGACCTTGCGCGGCATCGTGCAGGACGCGGGCGGCTCGGTGGAAGAAGGCGCCGAGGACGGCGCCGCCTTCCTGCGCCTGGCCCTGCCGCGCTCGGCGGCGGACGCACCCGAGTAGGCCGCGGCGGCCCTGCCCGGAGCCGCGCGCTCCAACAACCGTGTTTCAGGCGCCCGCCGCGGCGGCCGGCGCGCCGGATTCCGGCGGAATGCGGGCGGACGGGGCCGCGGGGGCGTTCCATGCGGCCCGGCGGCGCCCTACAGAAGCGCCGCCGGCCGTCCAGGCCGGGCTCCGGGGCCGGTATGTCGCGGATTGATCCGCGGCCCGCCCTGGCGCAGCATTTGCTTGGACCAAAATCCAACAGGGATTCCCGGCCGCACCGGCCGGGCAAGAAACGGGAGACGGGATCGCATGCAGCCCTTCGGGCTTTTCTCGACGCGCGCCTTGTCCGCGGCGGCGATGGTGGCCGGCGCCTTGCTGGCCGGGGGGCTGGCAGGCGGCCTCGCCGCCCCGGCGCTGGCGCAGCAGGCGCCCGCCCAGGCCCCGGCGGCGTCGGCGGCCAACACCTTCGACGCGGTGCGGAGCCGCGGCACCTTGGTTTGTGCGGTGAACACCGGCCTGGCGGGCTTCGCCCAGCCGGACAGCCAGGGCGTCTGGCGCGGCTTCGACGTCGATTACTGCCGCGCCTTCGCCGCCGCCCTGTTCGGCGACCCGAACAAGGTGCGCTTCGTCCCGACCACGGCGCAGAACCGCTTCACGGCGCTGCAATCGGGCGAAACGGACGTGATGGCGCGCAACACCACCTGGACCCTCTCGCGCGACACCAGCCTCGGCCTCGACTTCACCGCGACCAATTTCTACGACGGCCAGGGCTTCATGGTGAAGCGCAGCACCAACGTGAAGAGCGCCAAGGAGCTGGAAGGCGCCACCATCTGCGTCCAGCCCGGCACCACCACCGAGCAGAACCTCACGGACTGGGCGCGGGCCAACCGCATCCGCTTCACCCCGGTGGTGATCGAACGGCTGGAGGAGCTGGTGTCGGCCTACGCCGCCGGCCGTTGCGACGCGTACACCACGGACGTCTCCGGCCTGGCCTCGACCCGTTCGGCGCAGCCGCAGCCGAACGACCACGTGATCCTGCCGGAGGTCATCAGCAAGGAGCCGCTCGCGCCCGCCGTGCGGCAGGGCGACGCCCGCTTCGCCGACGTGATCCGTTGGACCCACTACGCGCTGATCGCCGCCGAGGAATTGGGCATCACCCAGGCCAACGTGCAGCAGATGGCGAACGACCCGCGCCCCGAGGCGCAACGCCTGCTCGGCCGCAACGGCGAACTCGGCAAGATGCTGGGCCTCGACAACGCCTGGGCGGTGAACGTCATCAAGGCGGTCGGCAACTACGGCGAGATGTTCCAGCGGCACCTCGCGCCGCTCGGCATCCAGCGCGACGAGAGCCCCAACGCGCTCTGGACCAAGGGCGGGTTGCAGTACGCGCCGCCCTTCCGGTGATCCCGGCGGCCGGGGCCGGCCCGCGCCGGCTCCGGTCGTGACACCCCTCGCACAGGGCAGCCCCCCATGTCCCAGACCACGATGGACCCGCGCCTGCTGCGGGCGCCCCCGAAACGGAAGCTGCGCCTGTCCTGGGCGGACGAACGGGTGCGGGGCATCGTGTGGCAGGTGCTCGTCGTCGGCGTGGTCGGCGCGATCGCCTACTGGCTGTGGAGCAACACCGTCCACAACCTGGAGGTCCGCCGCATCGCCACCGGCTTCGGCTTCCTGGACCGCGAGGCCGGGCTGCCCATAGGCGAGTCGCTCATCCCGTACAGCCCGACCGACACCTACCTCCGCGCGCTCACGGTCGGGCTGCTGAACACGCTCAAGGTCGCGGTGGTGGGCATCGTGCTCGCCACCGTCCTCGGCACCCTGGTCGGCATCGCGCGGCTGTCGCGCAACTGGCTCTTGTCGAAGATCGCCGGCGTCTACGTCGAGGTGATCCGCGACCTGCCTCTGCTGCTGCAACTGCTGTTCTGGTACGCGATCTTGCAGGCGCTGCCCGGGCCGCGGCAATCGCTCAACCCGGTGGAGGGCGTGTTCCTCTCCAACCGCGGGCTGAAGCTGCCCTGGCTCGAGTGGCAGGACGCGCACACCTACGCCCTGCTGGCCTTCGTCGCGGGCGCCGTCGGCACCTGGCTCTGGGCGCGGCGGGCCACGGCGCTGTTCTTGCAGGACGGCAAGCCGCGGCCGGTGTGGCCGGCGGCGCTGGGGCTGCTCGTCGGGTTGCCGCTCGCGGTGTGGGCGGCCTTCGGCGCGCCTTGGACGGTGGACTGGCCGGCGCTGCGCGGCTTCAACTTCCGCGGCGGCCTCACCATGACGCCCGAGTACTTCGCGCTGCTGCTGGGATTGGTGCTCTACACCGCGGGCTTCATCGCCGAGATCGTGCGCGCCGGCATCCTGGCCGTGCCCAAGGGCCAGTGGGAGGCGGCGCAGGCGCTCGGGCTCAGGCCGGGCGCGGTGCTGAAGCGCATCGTGCTGCCGCAGGCGCTGCGGGTGATCATCCCGCCGATGACCAGCCAATACCTCAACATCACCAAGAACTCGTCGCTCGCGGTGGCGATCGGCTACCAGGACATCGTCTCCATCGCCAACACCACGCTGAACCAGACGGGCCAGGCGATCGAGGGCATCGCCATCATCATGCTGGTCTACCTGACGATCAGCCTGTCCATCAGCCTCTTCATGAACTGGTACAACGCGCGCATCGCGCTGGTGGAGCGCTGACGCCATGAGCGACATCACGCTCGACACCGCCGTAGCCAAGGCGCCCGAGGCGGCGCCGCGCACGGCGCCCCTGAGCCAGATCGGGCTGGCGGGATGGCTGCGGGCCAACCTGTTCTCCTCCTGGATCAACACCGCCGTCACGCTCGTCGTGCTCTACTTCGTGGTGCGCTGGGCCATCGGCTTCATCGAATGGGGCGTGATCAACGCCGTCTGGTCGGTGCCGGACAACCAGAGCCAGGCCTGCCGCGACATCAAGGGCGTCGGCGCCTGCTGGGCGGTGATCGCGGAGAAGCACCGCTTCATCCTGTTCGGCACCTACCCCTACGAGGAGCACTGGCGGCCGGCGCTGGTCTGCCTGCTCTTCGTAGGCCTCTACGTGGTCTCCGCCATGCGCCGCTTCTGGCGCAAGGAACTGGCGCTGATCTGGATCGCCACGCTGACCGTGATCGGCGTGCTGATGTGGGGCGGCGTGTTCGGCTTGTCCTACGTGCCGCAGGAGCGGTGGGGCGGGCTGCCGATCACGCTGATCCTCGCCACCTTCGGCCTCGCCTTCGCCTTCCCGCTGGCGATCCTGGTGGCGCTGGGCCGGCGGTCGAAGCTGCCGGCGATCAAGGCGCTCTGCGTGCTGTACGTGGAGCTGATCCGCGGCGTACCGCTGATCTCGCTGCTGTTCATGGCGAGCGTGATGTTCCCGCTGTTCCTGCCCGAAGGCATGAACATCGACAAGCTGCTGCGGGCGCAGATCGCCATCATCCTCTTCGCCGGCGCCTACCTGGCGGAGGTTGTGCGCGGCGGCCTCCAGGCGCTGCCCAAGGGCCAGTACGAGGCGGCGGACGCGCTCGGCCTCTCCTACTGGCAGAAGACCGGCTTCATCATCCTGCCCCAGGCGCTCCGCTTGGTGATTCCGCCGCTGGTGAACACCTTCATCGGCTTCTTCAAGGACACCTCGCTGGTGCTCATCATCGGCATCTTCGACCTGCTGACCGCGGGCAAGACCGCCATCATCGAGCCGGCGTGGCAGGGCTTCGGCGTCGAGGTCTACCTGACGGTCGGCGCCATCTACTTCGTGTTCTGCTTCGCCATGTCGAAGTACAGCCAGGGCCTGGAGGCGGAGCTGAACCGCCACCGCGTCCGCTAGGAAGGAGCGCCCGCCATGAGCGACAACCTCGTGCTGGAGCCCGGCGCCTCCGTGGCCTCCACGGCGCGCACGGACGCGCCGCCGGCCATCCTGATGGACCGCGTGAACAAGTGGTTCGGCGCGCTGCACGTGCTGCGCGACGTGACCCTCTCGGTCGCTTTGGGCGAGCGGGTGGTGGTGTGCGGCCCGTCGGGCAGCGGCAAGTCAACCCTGATCCGCTGCATCAACCGGCTGGAGACCCACCAGGAGGGCCGCATCCTGGTGGACGGCACGGAGCTGTCGGACGACGTCCGCGCGCTCGACACCATCCGCCGCGAGGTCGGCATGGTGTTCCAGAGCTTCAACCTGTTCCCGCACCTCACCATCCTGGAGAACTGCACCCTGGCGCCGATCTGGGTGCGCCGGATGCCCAAGGCCCAGGCCGAGGAACTGGCCATGGAGTACCTGACGCGCGTCCGCATCCCGGAGCAGGCGAAGAAGTACCCGGGCCAGCTTTCCGGCGGGCAGCAGCAGCGCGTGGCGATCGCCCGCGCCCTGTGCATGAAGCCCAAGATCATGCTGTTCGACGAGCCGACCTCGGCGCTCGACCCGGAGATGATCAAGGAGGTGCTGGACACCATGGTCAGCCTCGCCGAGACGGGCATGACCATGATCTGCGTGACGCACGAGATGGGCTTCGCCCGCCAGGTGGCCGACCGCGTGGTGTTCATGGACCGCGGCGAGATCGTGGAGCAGGGCGCGCCGGCGGACATGTTCGAGAATCCGAAGACGGACCGGCTGCGGCTGTTCCTGTCGCAGATCCTGCGGGGGCACTGAAAGCCCGCTTCATTTCGTTTCAGCAAGCCGTCGGGGAGGTTGGCAGGCTCCTTGGGGAGTAGGACAGCTCTGAACTGAGCGGTCCCGTGCAACGGCTCATCGCCCGCTGAACGGGTTGGGCCCGAGGAACTCCAGCTTGTAGCGCGCCGCGACTTCCACGATCCGTCCCATGTCGGACGGCACTTGTAAGCCGGCCTCCGCAATCTCGAGGAAGAAGCGCTCGAAGCCGCCGGGCTGGACGACGCAGAGCATCGTTCCGGCCGCCTCGCCGCTATTGACGAAGCTGTGCGGCAGGTCACGCGGGAGGATGGCGCAATCGCCGGGCCCTGCTTCGAAGGTCTGGTCGCCGGCCCGCAGCCGGAACCGGCCCGAGATGACTCGGAACATCTCGTCCTCGCCGTGATGCACGTGCAGCGGCGGGCCGTCGCCGGGCTGGCGCACATCCTCGAAGGCGCTGAGGCCGGCTTCCGGGCCGTCCGCCGGCATGATGATGCGAATGTCGCCCCCGAACAGCGGCAGGACACGGGCGCTGCCGGCAGGCACGAACCGGGGCTGGGTCATGGCGCATCCTCTCTGGCGGCGTGAGTGGCGGCGGTCCCATGCGTTCGGGAGGTGTCCGACGTCCCCCGCGGTCGCCCATGCGGACGCCCGCCGCCCGCGCGCAGCTTGCGCGCGCCGCGCGCCCGCATGCAACGCCCCTCGCCGGCGCTCAGTCCGCGAGCAGGGCGTCGGTCTCGTCCAGGGTGCGGTGGATGCGGGCGAGGATCGCGCCCAGTTCGGCGCGCGCGGTGCTCTCCGCTCGGGCCGCCGCGCCCAGGGCGGCCGTCCCTCGCGCCGCGGCGGCCTTCTTCGCGGTTGGCTTCGGCGCCGGCTTCTTGGCGGCAGGATTCGCTTGGCGTCGGGGCGCCTCGCCGGCGTCGTTCTTGGGACGGCTCGTCGCGCGGTTCATCGGGCGTGACTTCGTGGGCGGAATGCAGCGAAGCCGCGTCGGCACGGGAAAGGGGCCTCAAAGGGCTTGTCGGCTGCCGAACGGGCATTTCTCGGCGGACGGGCCGGCCGGCCGGGCGGGGCGCTGGAGCCCCGCCGCGGGCCTGACCCGCCTACCGCGCCACCCGGTTCTCCACCAAGTCCTCCACCACCGCCGGGTCGGCGAGCGTCGAGGTGTCGCCCAGCGCGTCCGTCTCGTTGGCGGCGATCTTGCGCAGGATGCGGCGCATGATCTTGCCGGAGCGCGTCTTGGGCAGGCCGGGCGCCCACTGGATCGCGTCCGGCGAAGCGATGGGGCCGATCTCCTTGCGCACCCAGGCGACCAGCTCCTTGCGGAGCGCGTCGGAAGGCTCCTCGCCCGCCACCAGCGTGACGTAGCAGTAGATGCCCTGGCCCTTCAGGTCGTGCGGCATCCCGACCACGGCCGCCTCCGCCACCTTGGGGTGCGCCACAAGCGCGCTCTCCACCTCGGCCGTGCCCATGCGGTGGCCGGAGACGTTGATCACGTCGTCCACGCGGCCGGTGATCCAGTAGTAGCCGTCCGCGTCGCGCCGGGCGCCGTCGCCGGTGAAGTAGGTGCCCTTGAACGACGAGAAGTAGGTCTGCACGAAGCGCTCGTGGTCGCCGTACACGGTGCGCATCTGGCCGGGCCAGCTGTCGGTGATGACGAGGTTGCCCTCGGCCGCGCCCTCCAGGACCTTGCCGTCGTTGTCCACCAGCGCCGGCTTCACGCCCGGCAGCGGCAGGGTGGCGGAGCCGGGCTTCTGCGGCACGGCGCCCGGCAGCGGCGAGATCAGGATGCCGCCGGTCTCGGTCTGCCACCAGGTGTCCACGATCGGGCACCGCTCGTCGCCGACGACGCGGTAGTACCACATCCAGGCTTCGGGGTTGATCGGCTCGCCGACCGAGCCGAGCACGCGGAGCGACTTCCGGCTGTGCTTCTTCACCGGCGCCTCGCCCTCGCGCATCAGCGAGCGGATGGCGGTCGGCGCGGTGTAGAAGATGTTGACCTTGTGCTTGTCCACCACCTGCCAGAAGCGGTCGATGCCCGGGTAGTTGGGCACGCCCTCGAACATCAGGGAGGTCGCGCCGTTGGCGAGCGGCCCGTAGACGATGTAGGTGTGGCCCGTGACCCAGCCCACGTCGGCGGTGCACCAGTAGACCTCGCCGGGGCGGTAGTCGAAGACCAGCTCGTGCGTGTAGCTGGCCCAGACCAGGTAGCCGGCGGTGGTGTGCAGCACGCCCTTCGGCTTGCCGGTGGAGCCCGAGGTGTAGAGGATGAACAGCGGGTCCTCCGCGTTCATCCGCTCCGGCTCGCAGGTCTCGGGCTGGGAGCCGCAGGCCTCCTCCCACCAGACGTCGCGCCCGTCCTGCATCGCCACTTGGCCGCCGGTGTTGCGCGCGACGATGACGTGCTTGACGGACGGGCAGGTCTTCAGCGCCTCGTCCGCGTTCTTCTTCAGCGGCACCGAACGGCCGCCCCGCCGGCCCTCGTCGGCGGTGAGGAGCAGCGAGCACTCGCTGTCCTGGATGCGCGACGCGAGGCTATCGGGCGAGAAGCCGCCGAAGACGATGGAGTGGACGGCGCCGACGCGGGCGCAGGCGAGCATCGCCACCGCCGCCTCCACGATCATCGGCAGGTAGATGCAGACGCGGTCGCCCTTCTTCACGCCCATGCCGCGCATGGCGTTGGCGAGCTGGCACACGCGCCGGTGCATCTCGCGGTAGGTGACCTTGGCGTCGCTGTTGGGGTCGTCGCCTTCCCAGATGATCGCCACCCGGTCGCCGTTGCCGGCTTCCACATGCCGGTCGAGGCAGGAGACGGAGGCGTTGAGCACGCCGTCCTCGAACCACTTGATGGACACGTCGCCGGTGAAGCTCGTGTTCTTGATGCGCGTGGGCTCCTTCATCCACGCGATCCGCCGCATCTCGCCGCGCCAGAAGCCCTCCGGGTCGCGCTCCGCCGCTTCGGTCATGGCGCGGTGGCGCTCGGCGTTTATGCCGGCTTTCGAGGCGATCTCGGGTTTGACGGCGATGACGGCGTCGTCGGGCATACTTGGCGCTCCCCATTGTGCGTTTCGTTGGGGCGGAGTTTGGCTTTTCGTCCCATCGCGTCAATCGGTCGGTGCGCAACGACAAAGGGGGCGGCGCGAGGCCGCCCCCAAACCGTTCGCGTCGGCGCGCGTCAGTTCGACCGCGTCACGCCGCCGCCCTGCGCCGGCCCGGACGGTGCCGTGGCCCCGGGGCCGGTGCCGGACGCGCCGCCTTGGCGCTCGGCCGGCACGGCCGTGGAAGGACGCTGCGGCGCGGTGCTGCCCGGGGCGGCGGCGGCCGGGCGGTTCGCCTGCGTCGTCGGTGAGCCGGAGGCGGCGGGGCCGGCGGCGCTGTTCGGGACCGGCGCCGGCGCGGTCGCGGCGGGCCGGCTCGCGGGGGCGGCCGCGGGAGCGTTGGCCGTTCCGCCCTGCGCGAGGGCCGGCGCTGTGGCGGCGCCGAACAGCAGCGCGGCGGCGAGCAGGCCGCGGATCGTCGTCGTTTTGGTGGTCATCGTGTCGTCCTCCTGCGGGATCGGTCCCGGGCAGAGGCTGCCGAGCGGAGATGTCGGCGTTTCGGCGACGGCGGGGTCATTCCGTGCCGAACGGGGCCGCGGCGCGGCGATCGTGGCGACGCGGTGTCCGCCGCGGTGAAATCGGCGAGACTTTGTTACGATTTGTGATGTAAGGTCCTGGCACCGTTTCCGCCGAGGGGCTTCGCAGGTTGAGCGCCACCACCATTGCCCCTCCCGGCATTGCCCCTCCCGGCGAGGCCGCGACCGCCGCCTCGCCGTTCCAGGCGCCCGTGCCCGCCGGCGCGCCCGCCCCGCCGCTGCGGTGGGACGGCAGCGCGGGCCGCCTGGTCGGAATCGGCCTCGGCAACATGGTGCTGACGGTCCTGACCCTCGGGCTCTACCGCTTCTGGGGCACGGTGCGGATGCGCCGGCACCTTTGGGCGCACCAGGAGTTCCTCGGCGGCCGGCTCGAGTACGCCGGCACCGGCGGCGAGCTGTTCCTCGGCTTCCTCAAGGCCGTGCTCGTGATCGGGCCGGTCCTGCTGGCGGTGTCGCTGGCGGAGCCGCTGCTCGCCGCCTTTCCGGTGGTCGCCTGGGCCTTCTTCGGCGCCAAGCTGGCCGCGCTCACCTTCTTCGTAGGCGTGGCCGCGCACGCGGCGCGGCGCTACGTCGCCAGCCGGACGCTCTGGCGCGGGCTGCGCTTCATGCTGGCCGGTTCGCCCTGGCGCTTCGGCTTCGTTTCCTCCGGTTGGACGGCGCTGGGCCTCCTCACCCTCGGCCTGGCGCATCCCTTCGCCGTGGCGGCGCAGGCGCGGTGGACGGTGGGCAGGCTCCACCTCGGCACCGCGCCGCTCGGCTTCGACGGGCGCGCGCGGGCGCTGCTGCGGCCGTGGCTGGCGGCGTGGGGCCTCACGGCGGCGTCCGGCCTCGCGCTCTGGCTGCTGTTCGGCGGCCGGGTCGCCGGAACCATCATCGAGCGCATGCCGCCCGACGCGATCGAGGACGGTTCGGCCGGCGCGGTGCGCTTCACGGTGTACGCGATCGTGGCCGCCGCCTGCGCCCTGCCGGGGGTGCTGGTCGCCGGGCCCGTGTGGTCGGCGGCGGCCATGCGGTGGACCGCGGGGCACACGCTGCTCGGCGGCGCGCGCTTCTCCATGCCGGGGGCGACGGGCTGGTCGGTGTTCCGCCTCCTGTTGGGCAACGCGCTGCTCTCCGTCGCCTCCTTCGGGCTGCTCCACCCCATGACCCTGGCGAGGAACGCCGCATTCCGCGCCCGCCACCTGCGGCTCGACCGGGCGCCCGACCTTTCGGCGGCGCGGCAAGCGGAGCGCGGCCCCGGCACCGGCGAAGGCGCGGCGGACCTGTTCGGCGCGAGCGCCTTCTGATGGCGGCGGCGGCGGAAGCGGCGCCCGCGGCCGTGGTGGAGGCCGAGGCGGAATACCACGACGGGCGGCAGGCCCGGCCGCTCTGGTTGCGCGCGCGCCTGACACCCGCCTCGCTCGAACTCCGCCGGGCGGGGGGCGAGGCGGTCGCGTCCTGGCCGGTGGCGGCGCTGCGTGTGGTTGACCGGGCAGGCGGCGCGCTGCGGCTGGCGCCGGACGGTTCCGACGCGCGGCTGCTCGTCTCGGACGCCGCGCTGGTCGCGGCGCTGGAAGCGGCGCAACGGCCGCGCCGGCGGGCGGCGCTGCGGCGGCGTTTGCGGATGGCGGCGCTGGCGGCGGTGCTGGTGCCGGCCGGCGGGCTCGCGCTGTGGAAGGGCTGGCCGCCGGCGGCGGACGCCATCGCCCGCGCCGTGCCCGCGGACTGGGAGCGGTCCATCGGGGCCGCGACCGCGGCGGCGTTCATCGGCGGCAAGCGCGTGTGCGACGCCCCGGCGGGCCAAGCGGCGCTGGACGCGCTCGCGGCGAAGCTCGCCGCGGCAGGCGGGGTTCCGGCGGCCGGCCTGCGCGTGCGGGTCCTCGACGACCCGGCCGTCAACGCCCTGGCCGCGCCCGGCGGCGAGGTCATCGTCTTCCGGGGCCTGTTGGACCGGGCTGGATCGGCCGAGGAGCTGGCGGGCGTGCTGGCGCACGAGCTGGCGCACGTGAAGCACCGGCACGGGCTGCGCGGCGTGGCGCGGGTCGCGGGGCTGTTCGTGCTGACCGGCGCGCTCACCGGCGGTTCCGACGCGGTCGCGGCGGCGGCGGTCCTGGTCGGCCTGTCCTACAGCCGCGAGTTCGAGCGGGAGGCGGACGCGGACGGCGCGCGGATGCTGCGCGCGACCGGCATCGGCGCGGAGGGCCTGCAAGCCTTCTTCGCCCGGCTGGAACGGGACGGGCCGGGCGCTTCCGGGTCGCTTTGGGATTACGTCAGCACCCACCCGGCGGACGCCGACCGCATCGCGGCGCTGCGCGCGGAAGCGCGTCCGGCGGACCCGGCGCAGGCGATGCCGGCCGGGGAGTGGGCGGCGGTCAGGGCCATCTGCGGGGCGGCGCGGAAGGGCGAGCCGAAAGCCGGGTCGGCCAAATCGCAGCCGGCGGCGGGCCGGGCGGCGAGGCCGCGAACGCGCTCGCTCGGCACCTTCGCCGACTGGGAGGCATGGACCTACGAGGAGCGCGGCCGCGGGACCATGTGCTACGCCGTGGCCTACCCCGTCCCCGCGCCGGGCGAGCGGCGGAGCCGCAAGACCATGCTCTGGCTGGCTCACCGGCCCTGGAACCGGATGAACGACATCAGCTTCGAGACCGACGTGGAGCCGCCGCCGGCCGGGGCCGCGATCAGGATCGAGTTCGGCGGGCGCGCCGCCGCGCTGCGGATGCGCCGCGGCGCCGCTTGGCCGCACGACACGGAGGCGCTCTCGGCCGCGCTCCGCGCCGCCGCGGCGGAGGGCGTCGCCGAGGCGACGGTCTCCTGGTCCGAAGCGGTGAAGGAGTACGGCGAGGCGCCGCGGCGGACCCACCGTTTTGGCCTCCGGGGCTTGGTGGAGGCGCACGCGGCCATCGGCGAGGCTTGCCAGGAGGCGCATGCGCCGGCCGCGCCCGCGACGACGGCCGCCGCCGCTTCGGCGCCCTGAAGACGGGCGCGGCGCCGTCCGGAACCGGGGGCCGCGTCGCGGGTTTGGGCACAGCCGTATGTACCCGGTTGGAACGCCGCCGAGCCCATGCCCCTGGACGACCCCGCCGCCCTCGACGACGCCGCCGACGCCCTCCCGCCCGGCGTGGTGGACGCCAAGGAAGCGGCCGCCGAGGCGGGGTTGCGCTACGTTTCGGACGAAAGGCCTGGCATCACGCGGCGGCGCTCCGGCTCGGGCTTCGCCTACCGGACGCCGGACGGCAAGCCGGTGCGCGACAAAGCGACCTTGGAGCGCATCCGGTCGCTGGCCATCCCGCCCGCCTACCGCGACGTGTGGATCTGCCCCCACGCCAACGGCCACATCCAGGCGACCGGGCGCGACGACAAGGGCCGCAAGCAGTACCGCTACCACCCGCGCTGGCGTGAGGTGCGCGACGCGGCGAAGTTCGACCACATGATGGAGTTCGCCGCCGCCCTGCCGGCCATCCGCGCGCGCGTGGACGCCGACATGAGGAAGCCCGGGATGCCGCGGGAGAAAGTGCTGGCGACGGTGGTGCACCTGCTGGAGACCACCCTCATCCGCGTCGGCAACGACGACTACGCCAAGCAGAACGGCTCCTTCGGCCTCACCACCCTCAAGAACCGCCATGTGGAGGTGGACGGCTCGGAGCTGCGCTTCTCCTTCAAGGGCAAGAGCGGCAAGACCTGGAAGCTCGGCCTCAAGGACCGCCGCGTGGCGCGCATCGTGCGCCAAAGCCAGGAGCTGCCCGGCCAGGAGCTGTTCCAGTACGTGGACGCGGACGGCGAGCTGCGGGACGTGACCTCGGACGACGTGAACGAGTACCTGCGCGAGATCGCGGGCGCCGACGTCACGGCCAAGGACTTCCGCACCTGGGCCGGCACGGTGCTGGCGGCGCTGGCCCTGCAAGAAGCCGAGCGCTTCAACACGGCGGCGGCGGCCAAGCGCAACATCCGCGCGGCGATCGAGGCGGTGGCGG
The DNA here is from genome assembly GCF_039523795.1 of Craurococcus roseus. Classification (NCBI taxonomy): domain Bacteria; kingdom Pseudomonadati; phylum Pseudomonadota; class Alphaproteobacteria; order Acetobacterales; family Acetobacteraceae; genus Craurococcus; species Craurococcus roseus. The sequence continues at coordinate 14,721 of NZ_BAAAFZ010000025.1, forward strand.
CGCGGCTGGGCAACACGCCCACCGTCTGCCGCAAGTGCTACGTCCACCCGGAGATCTTCGACTGCTACCTGGACGAGGCGCTGGTGCTGGAGATCGCGGCGGAGGCGGAGGCGGCGAGCGACTCCGGCACGTTGCGGCCGGACGAGGCGGCGGTGCTGGCGCTGCTGCAACAGCGGCTCAAGCGGATGGGGAGGGAAAAGGAAGCGGCGTAGGGCGGCGCCTCCGTCCCTTGCCGCGCCGCCATCCTGGCGCCCTTCCACCCCACCGGCCGCGTGGCCCTTATCCGGGCGGGCCGGCGGCGTCCGGTGCGCGCCCCTCTACCGCGCCGCGGGCGGTTCGGGCGCGTCGGCCCGCGCGGCGGGCGCGCGTTCGAGGGCGGCCACGACCTGTTCGACGGTTTCGCGCACCGCGACGTCGTTGTTGAAGCGGAGGCCCGCCATCACGACGGCGGCGCGTGCGCCCGCCGCGTGCTGCTCGTAGGGCTCGCGCACGAGGACGACGCGGTCGGCCGCGAGGTAGGTGCGCGCGTCGCGGAGGTCGGTCAGCGCGACCAGCCGCTGCCCGGCCGCGGCCAAGCGGCGCGCGACGGCCTCCACCGATTCGACCGTCCGCTGCTGCACGTAGGCGGTGGTGTCGATGACCGTGTAGCCCTCGGCCCGCGCCACGCGCACCACCTGCCCGGCGGCGACCCGCACCGGGGCGCGGCCTTCCGTGGGGATGACCTGGATGAAGGCGTTCGGCGCCGGGCCGTTCTGCGCCTGGGCCGTGGCGACGGAGGCGAGCGCGGCGGCGCAGGCGGCCACGGAGAGGGCGCGCAGGAAAGCCTTTGGGGGATCGGGCGGAAGGGACAGTCGACTCTCGAACGTTGACGGGTGAAGCATACCTCCTTTTCCGAATGGAAACAAGCGCTTGCAGCACTCCGGGGCGCCCGCGCGCCGCGGCGGAACGCACGGGGGCGGTTCGGCGCGTGGCGCCGCTGCGGCGGCGCTTTAGGGTGCGTGCATGCCCGTGGACCCGCACCTCCTCCTCGCCTACCTCGCGGCCTGCGCCGTGCTGATCCTGACGCCCGGCCCGGACATGCTGTTCGTGATCGCGCAAACGCTACGAGGTGGGGCGGCGCGCGGCTGGGCGGCGGCGCTGGGCATCTTCGTCGGCACCTTCGGGCACGTGGCGCTCGCCGCGATCGGCCTCGCGGCGGTGCTCGCGGCGTCGCCGGGGCTGTTCCTCGCCGTGCGGGTGGCCGGGGCGGCTTACCTCATCTGGCTCGGCGTCAACTGCCTGCGCGCGGCATTGCGGACGGACGGCGGCGCGGCGGCGCCGGATACCGCGGTCGGCGGCGCGCCCTTGGGCCGCGGCGCCGCCTTCCGGCAGGGCATGGCGACGAACCTGCTGAACCCGAAGGTGGCGCTGTTCTTCCTGGCCTTCCTGCCGCAATTCGTGGCGCCGGACCGGGCACCGGCTTGGTTGCAGATGCTCTTGCTCGGGCCGCTCCTGCCCTTGTTCGCCCTGCCCTTCTTCGGCGCGCTGATCGCGGCGGCGGGGCGCGCGGCTTCGGCCCTCGCCAGGGTGCGGCGGTGGCTCGACGCGGCGGCGGGGGCGGTGTTCGTGGGCTTAGGCGTGCGGGTGCTGCTCGCCCCGCGCTAGGCTCGCCCGACCCTGCGGCGGCGTCACCGCGCGCCGCGGTCCAGACCCTTGGCGCTGTCGAGGCCCTTGGCGTCGTCCAGCCCCTTCGCGTCGGCCAGCCGCGCATTGGTGAAGGTGGCCTCCGCCACGTCCGCGCCGGACAGGTCGGCGCCGGCGAGGTTCGCGCCCGTCAGGTCCGCCCTGGCCAGGCTCGCCCCCGCCAGGGTCGCGCCGCGCAGATCGGCGAAGCGCAGCACCGCGCGGCCGAGGTCGGCGCCGCGCAGGTCGGCGTCCGCCAGCCGGGCGAAGGGCAGCTCGGCGCGGATCAGGCCCATGGACTGGTTCCGCATGTCGGCGCCCATCCGCACGCCGGAGAGGTTGGCGCCCGTCAGGTCGGCGTGGCCGAGGCGCCCCTGCACGCGCGCCCCGGAAAGGTTGGCCCGCGCGAAGATCGGCGCCTCGCGGGTCGAGGTCTCCAGGCCCGTCGAGGTGACGAGGCTTTGCAGGTTGGCGCCAAAGAGATCTGCGCCGGTGAAGTTCGCCCGGATCAGCCAGGTCACGACGAGGTTGGCGCGGCGGAGCTTGGCGCCGGAAAGGTCGGCGTCCTGCAGCTTGGCCGCGTGCAGATTCGCGTCGGACAGGTCGGCGCCGACCAGCCGCGCGCCCGTGAAGTCGAGCCCGCTGAGGTCGAGGCCGCGCAGCGTCCGGCCCCCGAGGTCGGCGGGGCGGCCTGCGCGGGCCGCGCCGGCGAGCAGGGCGGACACCTCCTCGCGGGAAAGGTCCTCGGCGCGGGCTGCCGTCGCCGCCGCGAGCGCCGGCGGCAGAGCAGCGAGCGCGCAGGCGGCCAACCGCAGCCAAAGCAACAGCGCTCCGCGCATCGTCGTCTCCTCCCCAACGCCCGGCACAGCCTGGAGGCGGGCGGGCGCGACGGCAGACCCCGGAGCGGAGGCATGGGCGCTTTCCGCGCCCCTCGCAACTCCGGCGCGGGGACTCAGCCGCCCGGCGCCGCCACCATCCGCACCGCCCGCCGCAGCGCCCCCACCGGGTCGCGCCCGCCGCCCGCCGCCACCAGGGCGACGTGGCCGCCCGGGTCCACGCTCTGCCGCGCGCCGGGGAGCAGGGCCGAGGACACCGCCACCAGCCCGTCGTTCGGCCCGGCCTGCCGCTCCAGCCAACGAGTCACGATGCCGTAGGCGCGGTCCCGGCCGATGCCGCCCAGCGCGGCGGCGTCCAGGCGCGTCGCGGCCGTCACCACCGGCACCCGCCGCAGCAGGTCGGCGACGGCGTTGGCGTGGGCGCGCATCCAGGCGGCGCGGACGGGCGTGGTGAGGTCGCGCAAGCCCTCACCGTCGCCGATGCGGAGCGCGCGGAAGCCCAGGCGCGCCAGCCCGTGCAGCGGGCGCGAGCCGGCGACCGCGTCGGCTACCGGCGAGCCGAAGAAGGGCGACTGGAAGGCGACGAAGCCGGCGCAGCGCGCCGCCGCGGCCGGGTCGAGCAAAGCCGCCAGCGCTTCCAGCCCGCCCTTGCTGTGGGCGATGATCAGCGCCGGGCGTTCGGAGGCGAGCAGCGCCGCGCGGATGCGCGCCGCGTTGGCGGCGACCGAGGCCGCGGTCGGCGCGCGCACCACCTCCGGCGCCGCGCCCACCGCGCGCAGCCAGTCCTGCTGCGCCCACATGTAGTCGATCCCGACGCGGCGGAGCGCGGCGGTCGTGTCGCCGAGCAGGCCGTACGCCACCAGCACGCGCCGGCCGGCGAGCCACGCGGCGAGCGGCGCGTCCTCGGGCGCGACCGCGGCGGCGGGGCGGCGGCGGGGACGGGGGCGGATCACAGGGGAGCGCAGGCTTCCCGCAGCCAGTCGGCGGTGTCCGCGTCGCAGGCTGGCGCCACCTCCGCCAGCACGCGGCCGTGGTAGGCGTCCACCCGCTCGCGCTCGGCGGGGGTGAGCATCGCGGGCTCGATCAGCCTGCGCTCGTAAGGGGCGAGGGTCAGCGTCTCGAACAAGAGGAAGGGCTTCGCCTGGTCGGGAAGCTTCTCCTCCGCTTCGCGCACGAGGAGCAGGTTCTCGATGCGGATGCCGTAGCGGCCGGGCAGGTAGAAGCCCGGCTCGTCCGAGAGGATCATGCCGGGCTCGATCGGCACCGGCTTCGCGGCGCGGCTGAAGGCGGCCGGGCCCTCGTGGACGGACAGGAAGCTGCCGACCCCGTGGCCGGTGCCGTGGTCGTAGTCGAGGCCGGCGTCCCAGAGCGGCACGCGCGCGATGGCGTCGAGGTGCGGCCCGGCCGCGCCGCGCGGGAAGCGCAGCGCCGACAGCGCGAGGTGGCCGCGGAGGACGCGGGTGTAGCGCTCCCGCAGTTCGGACGGCGCTTCGCCGGGGCCGGTCCAGAGCGTGCGAGTCACGTCCGTGGTGCCGTCGAGGTACTGGCCGCCGCTGTCGATCAGGTAGCACTCGTCGGCGCCGATGCGGCGGTCGGTCTCCGGCGTGGCGCGGTAGTGGATGACCGCCGCGTGCTCGCCGGCGCCGCTGATGGCCGGGAAGCTCTCGCCGCGGAACAGCGGCACCTCGCGGCGGAAGGCGAGCAGGCGTTCGGCGGCGCCCATCTCCGTCTCGCGCCCGCCCGGCGCGGCGCGGGCGAACCAGGCGAGGAAGCGCGCCAGGGCGACGGCGTCGCGCCGGTGCGCGTTGCGGGCGCCTTCCTGCTCCGCGGCGTTCTTGCGGGCGCGCGGCAGGCGGCACGGGTCGTCACCGGGCACGATGACGGCGCCGGCGTCGCGCAGGGTGCGGGCGAACCAGGCCGGCGTCGACTCCGCGTCCACGCGCACGCGGCGGCCGGCAAGGGAGCGCAGCGCGTCCGGCAGGGCGTCGGGCGGGCGAACCGCGACGCCGTTGCCGAGGTGCGCGCGCGTCTCGGGCGGCACGCGGACGGGGTCGAGGAAGAGTTCGGCCGTCCCGTCCGCGCGCAGCAGGGCGAAGGCCAGGACGAGCGGCGTGTGGTCGAGGTCGGCGCCGCGGATGTTGAGCAGCCAAGCGACCGAGTGCGCGTCCGCCAGCACGGCGGCGTCCTCGTTCGCGTCGCGCAGCGCGGCGGCGGCCTCCTCGCGCTTCTCGGCGGCGGGGCGGCCGGCGTGCTCCAACGGATGCGGCGAAGCGGGCGCGGCGGGCGGCGCGGGCCGGCCCTCGGTCCAGACCGCGTCCACGGGATTCGAGTCGAGCGGCACCAGGGTCGCGCCGGACGCTTCCAGCCGCTTCAGCCCCGCCTCGGCGTGGAGCCACGGGTCGTAGCCGACGCGCTTGCCGGCGGCGTGCGCCTTGAGCCAGTCCGCGGGCGGCTCCTCCGTGACGTGCCGCCGCTCCCACAGCGCCGGGTCGGTCTGTTGCGCGGCCTGGGTGGTGTAGCGCCCGTCGGTGAACAACGCGGCGCGGTCGGGCAGCACGACGGCGAGGCCGGCGCTGCCGGTGAAGCCGGTGAGCCACGCCAAGCGCTCGGCAGAGGCGGGCACGTACTCGCCGAGATGCGCGTCGGAGCGCGGCACCAGGACGCCGTCCACGCCCTGCCGGGCGAGTTCAGCGCGAAGGGCCGACAGGCGCTCGGCCGGGCTCACCGCAACAGGCCCCAACCACAGGTTGCAAAAAAGCAACACGGCAAGCGCAAGAGGCATGCGCCAGGGGCATGCCTCCCGCCCCGAAGTCGCGCGGCAAACGGAACGAGCAAAGGCCTATCTCTTCTTCGCAAGTGCAAAAAGAAACCTCACGCCACGGAGCCGCAGCACACCGGCCGACCGGCGCAACTCTTGGATGGTAACGATGAACGCCCAGACGACCAAGGCCGCGGACGCCTTCCTGTTCAACGAGCCGCACGCGTCCCGCACCGGCCTCATGCTTTCCCTCGCGCACGCCTTCCGGGCGGTGTCCGAGTGGTCCCAGCGCCGCCGGACGGCGGCCGAGCTGAACGCGCTGTCCGACCGCGAGCTGGCCGACATCGGCATCACCCGCGGCGACATCGGCGCGATCGTCAACCGGCGGCGCTGACGGCGACGGCGGCGGGCGCCTGACAGCGCCCGCCCTTGTTCCATTTCGCTCCGGGAGCATGGCAGCCATGCGCCGGGGCGGCTTGCCTGACGTCGGTAAGCGGTTCTGACTGCCGCCATGCCCGCCGCCGTTTGGCTCCTGATCGCCGCCGCTGCGTCTTCCATCAGCCTGGCGCTCGGCGTCCGGCAGACCTTCGGGCTGTTTCTCCTGCCCTTGGCGGTCGAGGAAGGCTTGTCGCCCACGATCCTCGGCGGCGCGGTGGCGCTGCACAACCTCGTTTGGGGCCTCGGCCAGCCCGTGACAGGCGCGCTCGCCGACCGCTACGGCGCCGGGCGCGTGATGGCCGGCGGCAGCCTGCTGCTGGCGGCGGGACTCGGCTTGCCGGCGCTGCTGCCCGGCCCGCTTTCCATACTGTTCGGCATCGGCATCCTCACCGGGCTCGGCGTCGCCTGCACCGGCACGGGCGCGGCGCTGGCCGCCGTGGGCCGCGCCGTGCCGCCGGAGCGCCGGGGCGAGATGATCGGTCTCGCCAGCGCCGGCGGCTCGCTCGGGCAGGCGGCGATGGTGCCGGTGGCGCAGGGGCTGATCGGCGGGTTCGGCGCGGTGGCGTCGCTCGGGATGCTCGCGGTCGGGGTGCTGGCCATCGTGCCGATCGCCCGCGCCGTGGAGTGGCGGGCGCCGCCGGGCGCGGCCCTCGCGGCCGGTTCGCGGCCCGGCGGGCTGCGGGCGCTGGCACGGGAGGCGCTGGGCGACCGCGACTTCGCGTTGCTCACCGCCGGCTTTTTCGCCTGCGGCTTCCAGCTCGCCTTCCTCACCATGCACCTGCCCTCGCACATCTCGCTCTGCGGCCTGCCGGTGGAGCTGGGCGCGATGGCGCTGATGACGGTGGGGCTGTTCAACATCCCAGGGAGCTGGCTCTGCGGGCGGGTGAGCAACTACGTCCGGCCCGAGTTGGCGCTCGGCTGGATCTACCTGCTGCGCACCGTCGCCATCGCCTGCTTCGCGCTGGCGCCGCCGAGCTACGCGGGGACGCTGGTGTTCGCCGCGGTGATGGGCTTCGTGTGGCTGGGGACCATCCCGCTCACCTCCGCCGCGATCGCGCGGCGCTTCGGCGTGGCGGACCTCGGCGCGCTGTACGGCGTGTGCTTCCTGTCGCACCAGCTCGGCGGCTTCCTCGGCGCGGGCTCCGGCGCGGTGCTGCTGGAGACCGCGGGCGATTACGACGCCTTCTGGCCGGTGATGATCGCGGTCGGGCTGGCGGCGACGGCGGTGAACTGGATGGCGAGGCCGCCCGCGCGCGCCCTGGCTTGAGGGCCAGCGGCGCCCTCTCCCCACGGTTTCCACAGTCGCTGTTTTGCTTTAACCGCCGCGCGCATGGCCGCGAACGTGGAAAAAATGCCTTGGTGGGCGTGGGTCTTCCCCGCCCTGGCCTGGGCGATGCTGGGCGCGACGACCCTCGGGTTGGTGGACGCTTCGGCGCCGCTGGTTGTGCTGCTGGACGCGGCGCTGCTGGGCGGCACCGTGTTCGCCGCCGTCCACCACGCCGAGGTGGTGGCGGCGCGCGTGGGCGAACCGTTCGGCTCCCTGGTGCTGGCCGTGGCGGTGACGGTGATCGAGGTGGCGCTGATCGTGTCCTTGATCCTGTCCGGCGGGCCGGACAAGGCGGCGCTGGCGCGCGACACCGTGTTCGCGGCGGTGATGATCGTGTGCAACGGCATCGTCGGGCTGTGCCTGCTGTCGGGCGGCGCCCGGCACGGCGAGCAGGGCTTCCAGGTGCGCGGCGCGGCGGCGGCGCTGGCGGTGCTGGCGACGCTCGCCACGCTGGCCCTGGTGCTGCCGAACCACACGCTCGGCAAGGCGGGCCCGGTCTTCACCCCGGCGCAGCTCGTCTTCGTCGGCGTGGTGTCGCTGGTCCTATACGGCGTGTTCGTGTTCGTGCAGACGATCCGCCACCGCGACTACTTCCTGTCGGCGGCCGCGCCGGACGAGGACGCGGAGCCCGCCTTGCGGCCTTCGGTCGGCGTGACGTTCGCCAGCCTCGCGCTGCTGGTGGCCGCGCTCGCCGCCGTGGTGCTGCTGGCCAAGACCCTGTCGCCGGCCTTGCAGGCGGCGGTGGACGCGGCGGGGCTGCCGGCCGCGGTGGTGGGCGTCGCCATCGCGGCGCTGGTGCTGATGCCGGAGGGGCTGGCGGCGGTGCGGGCGGCGCGCGCGGACCGGTTGCAGACCAGCCTCAACCTCGCCCTCGGCTCGGCGCTGGCCACCATCGGCCTGACCATCCCGACGGTGGCGGCGGTGTCCCTGCTGCTCGGCTTCGACCTCGTGCTCGGGCTGGACGCGAGGGACACGGTGCTGCTGGTGCTGACGCTCTTCGTCGCGGTGCTGACGCTCGGCACCGGGCGGACCACCGTGCTGCAAGGCGCGGTGCACCTGGTGATCTTCGCCGTGTTCCTGTTCCTGGCGGCTTCGCCGTAGCGGATCGAGGCGTTTCCTCCTACCGTTGCGGAGACGACCCGCGCCTCGGGCGGATCGTCGGGGAGGAACAACAATGACACCCAAGACCCTCGCGGCCCTGTCCGCGCTCGCCCTTCTCGCCCCGCTGCACGCGGGCGCCCAGCAGCAGCCGCAGACGGCGCCGCCCGCCGCCGCCGCGCCGGCCGCGCCGCTGCCCTACGGCATGCCGATCGCCATGGACGCGGCCCGGAAGGCCATGGCCGCGGCGGAACGGGAGGCCACCGAAAACAACTGGAACGTGGCCATCGCCATCGTGGACAGCGGCGGGCACCTCGTGATGATGCACCGGCTGGACGGCACGCAGATCGGCTCCATCCGCATCGCCGAGGGCAAGGCGCGCACGGCGCTGGAGTTCCGCCGCCCGACCAAGGCGCTGGAGGACACGGTCGCGGGCGGGGGCGCCGGGCTGCGGCTGCTCGCGGTCGAAGGCATCACGCCGCTGGAGGGCGGCGTGCTGATCCAGGCCGGCGGCCGGATCATCGGCGCGATCGGCGTGTCGGGCGTGACCTCGGCGCAGGACGCGCAGATCGCGCGGGCGGGGGCGGAAGCGGCGGTGAGGTGAAGGGCAGCACCGGCCCCCTTTCCGCGGACGGCGTTTCTCAGCCGCAGTAAGTGGCGGCGGCTTCGTAGGTCCAGCGGAAGCCGTCCAGGCTGAAGCGGGTGGTCGCCTGGGCGCCCCCCGCTTCGCCCGGTCCGGTGACTGCCACGGCGCCTTCAGGGTCGGCTTCGAGCATCGCGCCGACCACCGCCTTGCCGTCCAGCGCTTGCGCGATCCCATCGCGCACCGGCATGGGGAAGCGCCGATCCCCGACCTGAAGAATGGCGACGGCGCCTTCGGCATAGACGTGCGCCGGGTCGTAGCTCACCAGGGCGCTGCCCCCCGGCGCCATGGCACGGGCGACGACCAGCCGCGGCCCGGCGGGATCAGGGCCACCCCGTTCGAGGAGGCGCCGGGCGGCCGCGAAGCAGGTCCGCCTGCCCGGCGTTTCGGTCGGCACCGCATGCACGTTCCAGCCGGTGCCGAAGCGCACGAGGCCCCCGTCCAGCACCAGCCAATCCGGTGAGCGTTCGGGGCGCTCGCACTCGCGTCGGATCGCCGCGACGGCCTCCCGGAAGCCGAGCAGGCTGAAGCGCTCCTCCGCATCCGCCTCGCTTGGTCCCGACGGGGCGGTCACGGTGACTACCGCGTCGGAGGCCGCCGCAGCGGCGCGTTCGAGCAGCGCCAGCAACGCCGACGGGTCCTGCGCCATCCTGACAGGTCCCCCGCTCGGACCCAACATGACGCGCTCGCCCGCCGCCTGGAGCACCGCGCCGGTGTCGGGAGGGAGCATCCGGCGAACCCAGAACGCCGCTACGCCCGCTCCGTCCCATCCAGGGAACTCATAGACCGCGAGGCGCGCACGCGCCCAAGGATGCGCGCCCGGCGGAGGCGGATCGAGCGGGCCGGTGTCCGCTTGGCAGTTGAACCGCTCCCCCTCGACACGGGCGGTGCGCGTCGCGGTCCAGGCGCCGAACACGCCGAGGCGCTCTGGCGGCGCCCCCGCGGTCGCGGCGTAATCGAAGGGCGCCGACTTGATAGGCCAAACCACCGGGACAAGCGCCGTTATGGCCAACGCCCAAGCCAGCGCCAACGCGCTCAAAACCCGCCACGGCATAACCGCTTCGCCTCACGAATGATTGCTGTCACCCCCGCCGCCGCACCACCAAGGTCGTCCAAGGCCCCACGTCGTGGCGGACCTCCAGCGACAACCCTTGCCGCCGGTGGGCCGCGAGCACCATGCGCGCCTGCGTGCCGAGCAGCCCGGCGAGGATCGCCGTCCCGCCGGGCGCGAGATGCGCCGCGAGGTCGCGCGCCATGGCGCAGAGCGGGCGCGCGAGGATGTTGGCGAAGACCAAATCGTAAGGCCCGCCGGCGCGCACCGCGCGGTGCCGCCAGCCGTCCGCGAGGCGCGCCGACACCAGCCGGTGCGCCCCGTTGAGGCGCGCGTTCTCGCCGGCGACCCGGACGGACCACGGCTCGATGTCGGTGGCCAGCACAGGGCGGCGGAGCAGCTTCGCCGCGGCGAGGGCGAGGATGGCGGAGCCGGTGCCGAGGTCGAGGACGCGGCGCGGGCGCCGGTGGGCGACGCGCTCCAGCGCCAGCAGGCAGCCGCGCGTGGAGGCGTGCTCGCCGCTGCCGAAGGCGAGGCCGGCGTCCAGGCGCAACACGATGCGGCCGTGCGTCCTCGGGTCCGGCAGGTGCGTGGGCCGCACCAGGAAGCGGCGGCCGATCGGCTGCTCGGGGAAGCCCGCGGCCGTGCGCGCGAGCCAGCCTTCGGCCTCGACCGGAGCGGCTTGGACAGCGGGCGCTTCGATGCCGGACACCGCGGCGGCGAGCGCCAGTGCGCCCGCCAGCTCGTCGTCGCCCGCGCCGGCTTCGCGCACGCCCTCCACGCGCCAGGTGTCGGTGGCCTCGTCGCGGAACAGGCCGACCGTGGCGCACGCGGTTTGCAGCGCGGCCTCGAAGGCCGGAACGGCGGTTTCCGGCAGGCCCTCGATGGAGAGGGTTTCCAGCGGCGCTGCGTGCCGCTTGCTCACGCCTTCTCCACGAAGCTGCTCAGCACGCGCTTGCGCCCGGCCTTCTCGAACTCCACGTCGAGCTTGTTGTCGTCCGCCGCCAACACTTCGCCGTAGCCGAACTTCTGGTGGAAGACGCGCTCGCCCACGGAAGGCGCATCGGACGGCGCCGGCCGCTCCTGCACCTCCCACGCGCCCTGGTCGATGACGCGGCGGCGCGCGGAAAGGCCGCCCGCGCCGGTGAAGACGCTCGGGATCTCGACCATGCGGCCGCGGGTGACGGCGGCGCTGCCCTCGCGCTGCACCTGCTCGGGCGGCAGCTCGTCCAGGAAGCGGCTGGGGATGGAGGAGGACCAGTTGCCGTAGACCTGCCGGTTCGCGGCGGAGGAGATGACGGCTTGCCGCCGCGCCCGCGTCAGCCCGACATAGGCGAGCCGCCGCTCCTCCTCCAGCGCCTTCTCGCCGCCCTCGTCCAGGCTGCGCTGGGACGGGAAGATCCCCTCCTCCCAGCCCGGCAGGAACACCGTGTCGAACTCCAACCCCTTCGCCGCGTGCAGCGTCATCAGCGACACGCGGTCCTGCTCGGCGGCCTCGTCCGTCTCCATGACCAGGGCGACGTGTTCGAGGTAGCCGGCCAAGCTGTCGAACTCGCCCATGGCGCGCAGGAATTCCTTGAGGTTGTCGAGCCGCCCCGGCGCTTCGGGCGACTTGTCCTGCTTCCACATCTCCGTGTAGCCGCTCTCGTCCAGCACGGTCGCCGCGGTGACGACGTGGCCCTCGCGCGGCAGCATCTCGCGCCACCGGGCGAAGCCCCGCATCAGCTCCGCCAACGCTTGGCGCGGCTTCGACCGCAGGTCGTTCCCTTCCACCAGGCGGACGGCGGCGGCGGCGAGCGGGATGCGCCCCTCGCGCGCCATCGCGTGCATGGCGCGCATTGCGGTGTCGCCCAGGCCGCGCTTCGGCACGTTCACGATGCGCTCGAAGGCGAGGTCGTCGGCCGGCTGCGCGAGGACGCGCATGTAGGCCAGCGCGTCGCGGATCTCGGCGCGCTCGTAGAACTTCAGCCCGCCGACGACGCGGTAGGGCACGCCGAGGGTGATCAACCGCTCCTCGAAGGAGCGGGTCAGGAAGCCGGCGCGGACCAGGATGGCCATCTCCGCCAAGGAGTGGCCGGAGCGCTGCGCCGCCTCGATCCGCTCGCCCACCATCCGCGCCTCCTCCGCCGAGTCCCACAGCGAGACGACGCGCACCTTCTCGCCTTCGGCGTCGTTGCGGCCGGAGCGCAGCGTCTTGCCAAGGCGGCCGGCGTTGTGCGCGATGAGGCCGGACGCGGCGGCGAGGATCGGGCGGGTGGAGCGGTAGTTGCTTTCCAGGCGCACCACCTTGGCGCCGGGGAAGTCGCGCTCGAAGCGGAGGATGTTTTCTATCTCGGCGCCGCGCCAGGAGTATATCGACTGGTCGTCGTCCCCCACGCAGCAGATGTTCTTGTGGCCCTGCGCCAGCAGCCGCAGCCACAGGTACTGCACCAGGTTCGTGTCCTGGTACTCGTCCACCAGGATGTAGCGGAAGCGCCGGTGCCACTCCGCCAGCACCTCCGGGTTGCCGCGCAGCACCGTCACCATGTGCAGCATCAGGTCGCCGAAGTCGCAGGCGTTCAGGTCGCGCAGCCGGGATTGGTAGGCGGCGTAGAGGGCGCGGGCGCGGCCGGCGGCGTACTCCGTGTCCTCGGCCGGCGTCACGCCGTCCGGCGCCAATCCGCGGTCCTTCCAGCGCTGGATCGCCGCCATCAGCCCCGGCGCCGGCCAGCGCTTCAGGTCCACCCCCGCCGCGTCCATCACCTGCTTGAGCAGGCGCATCTGGTCGTCGGTGTCGAGGATGGTGAAGGAGGAGGTCAGCCCCACCAGTTCCGCGTGCCGGCGCAGCATCCGCGCGCAGAGCGAGTGGAAGGTGCCGAGCCACAGCCCCTCCGCCGGGCGGCCGAGGATGGCCGAGACGCGCTCGCGCATCTCCCGCGCCGCCTTGTTGGTGAAGGTGACGGCCAGCACCTGCCCCGGCCAGGCGCGGCCGGTCATCAACAGGTGGGCGAACCGCGTGGTGAGCACGCGCGTCTTGCCGGTGCCGGCGCCGGCCAGCACAAGCAAGGGGCCGTCGAGGGCCTCCACCGCCTCCCGCTGTTCGGGGTTGAGGCGGGCGAGGTAGTCGGGCGGAGACGGGGACGCGGCGGGGACAGACACGGCGCCCGATATAGAACATCCGGCGAACCGCTCCAACCGGCGCGGCGCCCTTCCCGCGGCGCCCGATCGGGACGAGGCTGCGCGAAGGCCGAATGGTAGGGATCAGCGCATGGACGACGCGCCGGAGATCGCCTGGTACTTCGACACGGTGTCGCCCTTCTCCTACCTCGCCCTGCCGGCGGTGGAGGCGCTGGCGGCGCGCCGGCCGGTGGCGCTGCGCCCGGTGGTCCTCGGGGCCATGCTGGCCCACTGGGGCGCGCTCGGCCCGGCGGAGGTGCCGCCGAAGCGGCTGCACACCTACCGGCTCTGCCAGTTCCTCGCGGACCGCGGCGGGGTGCCGATGCGCTTCCCGCCGCGCCACCCCTTCCGCTCGCTGGAGTCGCTGCGGCTACTCACCGCGCTCGGCGCGACGCCGGCGGCGGTGCGGGCGGTGTTCGACTTCGTCTGGTGCGAGGGGCGCGACCCGTCCGACCCCGCGGAGTTCGCCGCGCTCCGCGGGCGCTTCGCGGACCGGGACGGGCTCGATCTCGACGGCGCCAAGGCGGCGCTGCGCGAAGCGACGGAGGCGGCGATCGCGGCCGGCGTCTTCGGTGTGCCGACGCTCAGGATCGGCGCCGAGCTGTTCTGGGGCGTGGACGCCCTGCCGATGGCCGAGGCGTACCTGGCGGACCGCTCCCTCTTCGCCGGCGGGGAGATGGCGCGGTTGCCCGATCTCCCCTCCGGCGTCGAGCTGCGGCGGCGCTGACCCCTACTCCGCCGCCGCCTTGTGCTGGCGGCTCCGCGCGTATCGCAGCAGCGCGTCGTCCGCCACCGGCTCGATCGGCGTGAAGTCGGTGTGGGCGATCCACTCCGGGCGCGTCGGCTTGCGGATGTGATTCGAGACCGCGTTCAGCGTCAGGTACACGATCCGCCGCGGGTACGGCGTGATGTTCGGCGCCGAGCCGTGGACCAGGTTGCCGTGGAACATCAGCAGCCCGCCCGCCTTGCCGGTGGGCGCGACGATGCCGCCTTCCTGCACCAGCTTCGTCACCACCTCCTCGTTGATCGTCCAGAGCGGGTAGGAGGTGGTGGAGGTGTCGTGCGAGGCGTCCAGGTTGCCCTGGTTCTGGCTGCGCGGGATCAGCATCAGCGGCCCGTTGACCGGCATCACCTCGTCCAGGAACACGGCGATGTTCATGGCCCGCGGCTCGGGCATCCCGTCGTCGCGCAGCCAGGTGCCGTAGTCCTGGTGCCACTGCCAGACCTCGCCGGTGAAGGCGGCCTTCGCGTTGATCTTGTATTGGTGCATGTACAGCTTTTCGCCGAAGATCTGCTCGATCGGCTTGATCATCCGCGGGTGCGCGCCGAGCAGGCGGAACGCCTCGTTGTAGAGGTGCGCGGCGAAGGCGGTGCGCGGCGCGCCAGACTTTTCGCGCCAGACCTCCGGGCGCTGCTCGCGGTAGATGGCATCCGACTCCTCGCGCAGCACCGCCACCTCTTCCGGCGAGAAGGTCTCGGGCAGGAAGAGCCAGCCCTCGTCCTGGAACTGGCGGAGCTGCTCTTGGCTGAGCGTCATGGACGTCCTCCTTCGTTGTTCGGCCGCGTTCTAGGCCGCGGCAGCATATAGCCCGCGCGGAGGCCGGCCCAAGCGCCGGTACGCTTCCGTCGCGGCATCCGCCCGCGCAGACTGCTCCCGGGCCAGGGAGGGTCACGATGGCGGACCGGAACAACGGACGCCCAGCGGCGACGCGGCGCGGGGCGGTGACAGCGGCGGTGACGGCGGCCGCCGCGGCGGCCTTGCCGAAGGGCGCCGCGCGGGGCCAAGCGGGCGGCGGCGCTTGGCCCAACCGCCCGATCCGGCTGGTGGTCGCGTGGCCCCCGGGCGGCGGCGCGGACATCCCGTCGCGCCTCGCCGCCGGGCCGATGCAGCAGATGCTCGGCCAGCCGGTCGTGATCGAGAACCGCGCCGGGGCGAGCGGCTCCGTCGCCGCCGGCGCGGTCGCGCAGGCGGCGCCGGACGGGTACACGGTGCTGGCCGACACCGCGGCGATTTCGGTCAACCACCTGCTGATCGCCGGCCTCCCCTACGACGCCGGGAAGGCGCTGGCGCCGGTGAGCCTCATCGCGCTGTCGCCGCTGATGCTGGTGGTCCGCGCGGACCACCCGGCGCGCACCCTGCCCGACCTCGTCGCGCGGATGCGGGCGGCGCCGGGGCGCGTCTCGTTCGGGCATTCGGGCGTCGGCACCCTCACCCACCTCGCGCCCGTGCTGATGCTGAGCCGGGCGGGCGTGACGGCGAACCACGTGGCCTACCGCGGCGGCGGGCCGTCGGTCGCCGGGCTGCTGGCGGGGGACGCGGAGTTCGTCTTCTCCACGCTGCCCCAGGCGACGCCGCTGGTGCGGGAGGGGCAGTTGCGCGGGCTGGCGGTCAGCCTGGGCCAGCGCCTCGCCAACCTGCCGGAGGTGCCGACGGTGGCGGAGCAGGGTTTTCCCGGCTTCGACCTGTCGGACTGGCTCGGCTTCTTCGTGCCGGCCGGGACGCCGCCCGCCGTCGTCGCGCGGCTGGGCGAGGCGGCGGGGGCGGCGATGCGCGACGGGGAGGTGGTGCGCCGGCTCGGGCAGATCGGGATGCTGCCGCGCGGGAATTCGCCCGCGGAGTTCGCGGCCTTCTTCGCGGACCAGCGCGCCCGGCTGGGCGCCCTGATCCGCGAGCAGGGGATCAAGGCTGAGTAGACGTCCCCGCCGCCCCCGCTTCGATCGCCGCGCGCTCTTCGGCCACCCCGTTCGGGGAGGCGGGGGCGCTGGCCTCCTCGGGCGCGGACGGCCGCGCGCCGAGGATGTGGGCGATGGCGTAGACCAGGTCGGGCCGGTTCAGGGTGTAGAAGTGGAATTCGTCCACCCCGTTGGCCTGCAGCAACCGCACCTGCTCGGCCGCGACCACGGCGGAGACCATGCGCCGCGTTTCCGGGTCGTTCTCCAGGCCGTCGAACAGGTGGCCCATCCAGTCGGGGACGCTGGCGCCGCACATGGCGCTGAACTTCCGCACCTGGTTGATGCTGTTCACCGGGAAGATGCCCGGGACGATCGGCACCGTGATGCCGGCCGCGGCGCAGCGGTCGAGGAAGCGGAGGTACACCTCGGTGTCGAAGAAGTACTGGGTGATGGCGCGGGTGGCGCCCGCGTCGATCTTGCGCTTCAGGTTGTCGACGTCGTGGTCGCCCGAGAGCGCGGTCGGGTGCGTCTCGGGGTAGGCGGCGACGCTGATCTCGAAGGGCGCGATGCGCCGCAGTCCCTCCACGAGGTCGGCGGCGTAGGCGTAGCCCTCCGGGTGCGGCTCGTAGCGCTCGGCGCCCGGCGGCGGGTCGCCCCGTAGCGCCACGAGGTGGCGGACGCCCATGTCCCAGTAGTCGCGCGCCACCCGGTCCACCTCGGCGCGGGACGCGCCGACGCAGGTGAGGTGCGACGCCGGCGTCAGCGCCGTCTCGCGCAGGATGCGGGACACGATGGCGTGGGTGCGCGCCTGGGTGCTGCCGCCGGCGCCGTAGGTCACGGACACGAAGCGCGGCCCGAGCGGCGCCAAGCGGCGGATGCAGGCCCAGAGCTGCTGCTCCAGCGCCTCCGTCTTGGGCGGGAAGAATTCGAAGGAGAGCTTGGGCGCGGGCAGTCCCGCGGGCGCCGGCAGGGCGCCGATGCGCGGCGCGGTCAGCCAGCGCTGCAGGGTGTTGGGGTAAGACTGGTCCATGCCCTAGAGTTGCCCCATCGCCGACGTGCCGCGCAAGCGTTGCGTTCCGTTACTGTCCGGGGTTTTACCGTGCGGCGGGGAAGGTGCTATGGGCTGGCGCTTCGCCGCCGGCACCCCCCCGGCACCCACGCGGCGGCGAGCGCCCCCGGCGACCCCACGCCCGCGAGGAATGCCTCCACCATGCGTTTGACGCGACACGCCCTCCTGCCGCTGCTCCTCGCCGCGTTCTTGCCGTCGCTGCTCGGCGCCTGCGCCACCCGGCCGACCGCCGACGACCCGGAGGCGGTGGCGGAGTTCAAGCAGAACAACGACCCCATCGAGCCGTTCAACCGCGGTTCCTTCGCGGTCCACCAAACCATAGACCGCTACGCGCTGGAGCCGGTGGCGCGCGGCTACCGCAACGTCGTGCCCCAGCCGGTGCGCACCGGCGTCCGCAACGTGCTGGCCAACCTCCGCACCCCGGTCATCTTCCTCAACGACGTTTTGCAGGGCGAGAGCCGGCGGGCCGGGGACACGCTGGGGCGCTTCGTGGTCAACTCGACGCTGGGCGTCGGCGGCATCTTCGACGTCGCCGGCAACCGCATGGGCGTCCGCGCGCACGACGAGGACTTCGGCCAGACCCTGGCCAAGTGGGGCGTGGGCGAAGGCCCGTACCTGTTCATCCCGATCCTCGGGCCGTCCAACCCGCGCGACCTGGGCGGTTTCGGCGTGGACATCGCCTCCAACCCTCTCACCTGGGTGGGCCAGGGCGCCGCAGTCGACGGGCTGCTGTGGGGCCGCGCCGGCGCGACGGTGGTGGACACCCGCGAAGGCCTGCTCGAAACGCTGGACGACGTGAACCGCACCTCGCTCGACCCCTACGCCACGCTGCGCAGCGCCTACCGCCAGCGGCGGCGAGCCGAGATCGGCAACCGGACCGGCGCGCCGGCCGCCTTCGGGACCGGTTTCGGCGCCGGCGCCGGGGAACCTTCGGCGCCCGCCGGCCGCTGAGGCGCCGACGACGCCAGCACAACGCAGGAGACCCGCACGACCATGGCTTCCCGCCGCTTCTTCTTCGGGACCGCCCTCGCGCTCGCCGCGGCGACGGGCGGCCGCGACGCCCGCGCCCAGGGGGCCGACCCGGCCCGCGCCGCCCAGTTCATCCAGGCCACCGGCCAGGAGCTGGTCGCGGCGCTGAACTCCAACGCGCCGGTGGAGCGCCGCCGCCAGCAAGTGGCGTCCATCCTGCGCAAGGCCGTGGACGTCGAAGGCGTCGGCCGCTTCATCCTCGGCCGCTGGTGGCGCCAAGCGAGCCCCGCCGAGCAGCAGGAGTACATGCGCCTGTTCGAGGAGACGCTGATACGCAACCTGTCCGCCCGCTTCGGCGAGTACCAGGGCGTGCGGTTCTCGCTCGGGCGGGCGCAGCAGCGCGCCGAGGAGGACGTGCTGGTGAACACCATCATCGAGCGCCCGAACATCGCGCCCTTCTCGCTCGACTGGCGGGTGGGCAACGTCGGCGGGCAGCCGAAGGTGGTGGACGTGATCGCGGAAGGCACCTCGCTGCGGCTGACGCAGCGGAGCGAGTACTCCGCCGTGGTCCAGCGCAACAACGGGCAGGTGTCGGCTCTGCTCGCGGCCATGCGCAACCAGATCCAGCAGCTCGCGGCGCGCGAGGGGCGCTGAGGGGCGGCTCACGCCACCTCGCGATGCGCCCGCCTGAGGTCCGCGACGAAGCGCTCGTACTCGCGCGCCTTGCTGTCCGGATCGGGCAGGCGGAGCAGGTAGGAGGGGTGGACGGTCGGGAAGATCGGCGGGCCGTCCGCCACCGGCAGCACCTCGCCGCGGGTCTTGTTGATGGCGAGCGGCTTGCCCGTCATGGCGCGCAGCGCGGTGGCGCCGAGCGTCACCACGAGCTGCGGCCCGACCAGGTCGATCTCGCGCTTCAGGAAGGGCCGGTAGTAGGCGATATCGCCGGCATCGGGCGACTGGTGCAGGCGGCGGCGGCCGGTGGGCTTGAATTTGAAGTGCTTGACCGCGTTGGTGACGTAGGTCTCGGTCCGGCCGATGCCGGCCTCCTCCAAGGCCTTGTTGAACAGGCGCCCGGCGGGGCCGACGAAGGGGCGGCCGGCGATGTCCTCCTCGTCGCCGGGCTGCTCGCCGACGAAGAGCAGCG
Organism: Craurococcus roseus; assembly: GCF_039523795.1. NCBI lineage: Bacteria > Pseudomonadati > Pseudomonadota > Alphaproteobacteria > Acetobacterales > Acetobacteraceae > Craurococcus > Craurococcus roseus. Next base: position 33,545 of record NZ_BAAAFZ010000025.1, read on the forward strand.
GCGCGCCGACCGGGCCTTCGCCGAACACCATCTGCGTGGCCTCGGCCGTCCAGGGCGGCAGGCTGTTCAGCGCTAGCATCTCGGCGCGGAGCGCGGCGAGGGCTTCCTTCGGGTCGGCCGCGGAAGCGGCGAAGAGGTCGGCTGGCATAGCCGTCGTAACGTCGGAAGCGGCGACGGGCTGCGCCGGCAAGTGGATGTTGCGCTGCCGGCGCGGAGCCGGGGCGGAGGCGCCGCGCTCCACCATCGCGGCGGCGCGGCGCGGGGCTTCGGCGATCAGGCTCGGGATGAGGCGCGCCTCCGGGAGGTTGCGCCAGTACTTCACCGGCATCTCCGCCCGCATGGCGCCGGGCTTGAGCCGGGCCGGGTTGAAGATGCTGGCGTAGTAGGCCCGCCAGAGGTCCTCCTGCGCGTCTTCGGGGGGCGCGTCCGAGCGGCGGGCGCCGGGGCCGATCGCCAGGGCCTCGCCGTCCCAATGGGCGGAGGCCCTGGGCGTCAGGATGGACCAACGCATGGATGCGAAGCGGCGGACGAAGAAGCCGGCTTCGGCCTCCAGGATGTGGTGCTCCGGCTCGAACCAGGACACGAAGCGCGGGCCGTCTTCCGTCGAGATTTCGCGGAAGCGGACAAAGGCGTGCATCTTGTGCGCGTCCCGCCGGACGGCCTTCGCCATCGCCTCCAAGCGGGCGACGTCGGGGTCGGTCGCCACCCGCATCAGCGCCGGCTCGCCGTGGGCCAGCCGCCACAGCACCCGGTACAGCAGGGCGAAACGCTCCGGGTCGCGGTGGCGGATGGCGGTTTCGGACAAATCAACGAAGGCGCGCGGGACGGTCGCAACCGGGACGGAGCGGCCGGGTTCGCTGGCGCCGGTGCGGCATTCGGACAAATCACCGGCGGAGGGATGGGCGCCGTCGCGGCATCCGGACGGATCGCCGGCCGGAAACCGGGCGGTGTTGTCGTGTTCGGACGAAGTGCCGCCGGGTGGCGGGAGGAGATTGCCGCTTTCGGACAAATAGCCGCCGCGGCCCGTGGTCGTCGCCAGGGTGGCGGGCACGTCCGGCACGGGGGCGGTGCCGAACAGGCCGGGCTGGTCGCCGGGGGCGCGCCATTCGACGGCCTCGGGCGGGACGCCGGCGGCGAGGAGGCGGCGGGCTTGGGCGCGCCAGCCGGGGAAGTCGGCGGGGCCCGCGAGGATGGCCCCGATCCGCTGCATGGGGACGCCCATCGTCAGAGCAGGGCCAGTTGCGCCGACGCCGCGGGCCGGGCCAGGGCGCCGAAGGCGCTGCGGCGCGGGGCGACCAAGCGGCGGAGGTCGGCGCGATCGAGGAGGTTGCCGCGGGGGCGGTGGTCGGCGGTGACGACGAAGGGCAGGAGCTTGGGCAGCGAGAGGCGCAACCGGCCCAGGTCTTCGGCGCGGACGGCGCGGAAGCGGCGGGCGGACAAAATGCGCTCCACCGACTTGGCGCCGAGGCCCGGGACGCGGAGCAGCAGCTCGCGCGGGGCGCGGTTCAGGTCCACGGGGAAGCGGCCGCGGTGGCGGAGCGCCCAGGCGAGCTTGGGGTCCACGCCGAGGTCGAGCATCCCGCCCTCGGCGCCGGCCATGATCTCGTCCAGTTCGAAGCCGTAGAAGCGGAGCAGCCAGTCGGCTTGGTAGAGCCGGTGCTCGCGCAGCAGCGGCGGCGGTTGCGGCGGCAGCAGGCTGGAGGCGTCGGGGATGGGGGAATAGGCGGAGTAGTAGACGCGCTTGAGGCGGTAGGAGCCGTAGAGGTTGACGCTGGTGCCCAACACGGCGCGGTCGTCGGCCGCGTCGGCGCCGACCACCATCTGCGTGGACTGGCCCGCCGGGGCGAAGCGCGGCGCGGCGGCCTTGGCGGCGGGGCGGCGGGCGCTGGCCTCCCCTTCCCTCGCCTCGTCTATGCGGGCGCGCATCCGGGCCATGGAGCGGCGGATGGCGGCGAAGTCCTTTTCCGGGGCCAGCTCCTTCAAGGACCGCTCGACCGGCATCTCGATGTTGATGGAAAGGCGGTCGGCGTATTTGCCGGCTTCGGACAAAAGCTCCGGGGAGGCTTCGGGGATGGTCTTGAGGTGGATGTAGCCGCGGAAGTTGTGCTTCTCCCGCAGCTCGCGCGCCACGGCGACCACCTGCTCCATGGTGTAGTCGGGCGAGCGGATGATGCCGGAGGAGAGGAACAGGCCCTCGATGTAATTGCGGCGGTAGAAGTCGAGGGTCAGGTCCACCAGCTCGGGCACGGTGAAGCGGGCGCGCTGGACGTTGGAACCGGCGCGGTTGACGCAGTAGGCGCAGTCGAAGACGCAGGCGTTGGTCAGCAGCACCTTGAGGAGCGAGATGCAGCGGCCGTCCGGGGCGTAGGCGTGGCAGATGCCCATGCCTTCCGTGCTGCCGATGCCCTTGCCGCCCTTGCTGTCGCGCTTTTCGGTGCCGGAGGAGGCGCAAGAGGCGTCGTACTTCGCCGCGTCGGCCAGAATTTCCAGTTTGCGGCGCAATTCCATGCCGTAGCCCGCCTCCGCAGCGCGGCGGAGCGGCCCGCCACGCAGTGTTCATTATATGTTCTCTTGCTGGTTGATTTCAATGCTGTTGGCGTCGGGGACCAGCAACCACGTTCGTGGCCGTTGTTCCCCACGCGCCCCCCTGATGGCCGGGGTGCGTCGCGTTGAGTTATCCCCGGTGCAAGGGAGGGGCCCGTGAGGCAGTCACTGGCCCGGCCGTGGACGCTGGACGAGTTCCCCGCTTGGGAGCGCGAACAGCCGGAGCGGTGGGAGTTAGATGGGGTGCAGCCCGTGCCGCGCGGCATGGTCGGCGGCACGCGGCCCCATGCCCGGCTCTCGACGCGGCTGCTGGATGCCTTGTCGGCGCGCGGGGCCGCGTCCGCTACCCGGATGCGACGGTCGAATGCGGCCGTGACGACGACGGCGACGTGGCGACCCCGGCGGTGGTGTTCGAGGTGCTGTCGCCCACGACCGAGCGCACGGAACGGGGCACGGAGGCGCAGGACTACGCCGCCGAACCCTGCCTCCTCGCGCCGTCGTGCTGCTGGCGCAGGACCGGCCAGAGGCTACCATGCTGTCGCGTTCGGTGGATTGGCGGCCGGAGGTCGCGCGAGGGCCGGGCGCGGCCATCGCCCTGCCGGAGATCGGGCTCGATCTGTCTTTGGCGGCGATATACCTGAGATCGTAACGGCCCGGTCGAGCGAGGGGACTGCCCGGACCCGTACGGCCATTGCGCCAAAGAAGTTCATCCTTCGGCGCTTCCCGCGCTTTCCGGCGCGTTCCCGCCCGGGAACGGGTGATCCCGCGGCTTTTCGGGGGCGAGCATCCGCCACGCCGCGCGGCCCGTGCGGACTCCCGAAGCGGCGCATCGTTCCCCATCGGGGTTGACCCATGCCCCCGTTCGCGCGTTCAAGGCGGGACACGGCAAGGAACACCCGATGCGCAAGACCCTCGCCGCGGCCGGCCTTTGCTGCCTGGCCCTGTTCGGCACCGCCCCGCGACACGCCGCCGGCCAGGGGTCCGGCAGCATGGCCACCCAGAGCCTCGAGCCCGGCCAGATGACCGCGGACCAGATCGCCATCGTGCTGCGGGCGCGGGGCTACTCCGGCCTCGGGCCGATGAGCCGGGAGGGCGACACCGTCACGGTCGCCGACGCGAAGCGCTACGGCGAGGCGACCGGGCCGCTGAAGCTCGACGCCAAGACCGGGCGGGTGCGCGACGAGAAGCCGCTCAGCGAGGCCCAGGCGCGGGCTTTGTTGCGGGAGCGGGGCTTCTCCGACATCGGGGAGGCCCGGCGGGAGGGCGACGCCATCCTCGCCTCCGCCCAGCAGGCCGGCGCGCGGGTGAACTTGCAGGTGGACGCGCGCAGCGGGACCGTGTCCCAGAGGTGAACGGCCCGCCGGCGCGCCCGGGGGTGACGGGCCGCCCGCGACCCCCATGTGGCGTCGCGTGACCGTTCCCCACATCAACCGCATCGCCACCGCCGTCCCTCGCCACGAGGTGCATGGCGCCTTCCAACGCTTCGCGGCCCGGCTGATCGACGACGACCGCACCCGCTCCGCCTTCGGGCGGCTCGCGCTGAAGTCGCAGATCGACGCGCGCTTCTCCGTGCTGGAGCCGGACCCGGACGAGTACCGCACCATGGACGGCTTCTACGAGCTGGAGGGCCGCTTCCCTTCCACGGGCGCGCGGATGGCGCGCTTCGAGGCGGACGCGCCGGCGCTCGCCGAGGCCGCGTGCGACGCGCTCGGGCTGGAAGGGGAAGGGCCGCGGATCACGCACCTCATCCTCGCCACCTGCACCGGCTTCGCCGCGCCCGGCCTCGACCACTGGCTGATCCGCCGCTACGGCATCCCCGGCCACGTGGAGCGCACCATCGTCGGCTTCATGGGCTGCCAAGCGGCGATCAACGCGCTGAAGCTGGCGCGGCAGGCGGTGCGTAGCGACCCGTCGGCGCGGGTGCTGGTGGTGAACCTGGAGCTGTGCAGCCTGCACCTCCAGCCCGCCAGCGACCTCGACCAGCTCATGTGCTTCCTGTTGTTCGCGGACGGGTGCAGCGCCGCGCTCGTCACGGCCGAGGCGGAGGGGCTGCGCATGGACGGCTTCCGCGCCGCGCTGGTGCCCGAGGCGCGCGAGCACATCACCTGGCGCATCGGCGACGCCGGCTTCGACATGACGCTCTCCGGCCTGGTGCCGCTGACCCTGGCGCGCGCGTTGCCGGACCACGCCGAGGCCATCCTCGACGGCGCGGCGCCTTCCGACATCTCGCTTTGGGCGGTGCACCCGGGCGGGCGCAGCGTGCTGGACGCGGTGGAGAACGGCCTTTCCTTGCCGGACGGGCTGTTGGAGGACAGCCGGGCGGTGCTGCGCGAGCACGGCAACATGTCCTCGGCGACGGTGATGTTCGTGCTGCGGCGCATGATGGCGGGGGCGGTGCCCGGGCAGCGCGGCTGCGCCATCGCCTTCGGCCCCGGCCTTTCGGCCGAAACCATGCGCTTCACCGCGGTTTGAGCCGGCGGCTGCGCTGCCCACATCGGGGGCGGCGCGCGCAGCGGAGGGGATGACATGAGCGACGGTCCCGAGATCAGGGAGCACATGGCCGTGGTGGGGTCCGACGGGCAGCGCGTCGGCACGGTGGACAGGCTGGAGCGCGGGCGCATCAAGCTGGCGCGGGGCGACGACCCGGCTGGCGAGGGCGAGCACCGCGCCATCCCGCTCGGCGTGGTCGCTTCGGTGGAGGGCGGCCAGGTGCGGCTGACGCTCACCGGGATGCAGGCGCGCGCGATGGCGGCGGGCGGTCTGGACCCGCGGGACGTGGTGGAGGACGGCACCGTGCCCGTCCGCGGCGAAGAGGGCGCGGCGGAGCGCGCGGCTTCCGCCGGGGCGGGTGTGCCGGACGACGGCAGGGCGCCCGGCGTGCGCGGCGGAGTCGGCAGCGCCGGCGGCATGGACCCGGGCGGCACGGGCGGCGGCGGCACCAGCAGCCACGGCTACCTCGGCGGCGGCCCGGGCATCGTCGAGGACCCCAACATGGACCCGGACGCGACGCGGCGGGACTTCGAAGGTTGAGCGCCGTGCTGCGCGAGCGGAGCACGGCGGACGAGTGGATGGACGACGCTTCCGCCACGGAAGCGGAGTTCGGCTCGGCGCTCGCCGACCTCGAACGCATCAACCGCATGAGCCTGGCCTACCGGCCGGTGCTGCGCTGGCTCGACCGGGTCGCGGAGGCGGGCGGGCCGCGGCGGCTGTCGGTGCTGGACGTCGGCGCGGGCGGCGGCGACATGCTGGAGGCCGTGGCCGCCTGGGGCGCCAAGCGCGGCGTCGCGCTCGACGTCGCGGGGCTGGACCGCAGCCCCTGGGCCGCGAGCCACGCCGAGAAGCGCGGGCGGCCCGGCAGGTGGATCACCGCCGACCTGTTCGACCTCGACCCCGCCGAGCGCTTCGACGTGGTGCTGTGCAGCCTCTTCGCGCACCACCTGCCCGACCCGGTGCTGGTGCGCTTCCTGCGGTGGATGGATGCGCGGGCGACGCGGGGCTGGCTGATCAGCGACCTGCACCGCCACCCGGTCCCTTGGGCGTTCGTCTGGGCCGGGGTGCGGGTGCTGCGGATGGACCCGATGGTGGTCCACGACAGCACCGTCTCCATCGCCCGCGGCTTCACCCGCGCGGATTGGGAGAAGGCGCTGCGCGAGGCCGGCGTGGAAGCGGAGATCCGCTGGGCCTTCCCGTTCCGCTGGCAGGTGGGGAAGATCCGGGCGTGACGGACGCCGAGGTCGCGGTGGTCGGCGCCGGTCCCGCGGGCTGCGCGGCCGCGGTCGCCCTCGCGCGCGCCGGCCGGCGCGTGCTGCTGCTGGAGCGCGCGGCCGAGGCGCGCGAGAGCGTCTGCGGCGAGTTCCTCGGGCCGGACGCGGCGGCGGCG
>NZ_BAAAFZ010000026.1:0-6628 GCF_039523795.1 Craurococcus roseus
GCCGGCCTCCGCCGCCCCCCACGGCCACGCCGCGGACGCGAGGACGAGCGCGGCGCCGAATCGGGCAGCGCCGCGCCGCTGGGGGAAGGGGGGCGGCATCACCGAATCAGCCTAGGCCAAGCGTTTCCAGGGGTCCATTCAACCCCCGGCGGGCGGTTCCGGCGCGGCGGGGGCGGCGCCCTGGCGCCGCTCGGCGCCGGTGGCGGCGGCGGCGGCCTTGCGGGAGCCCTCGCGGCCGGAGCGCTGGGCCGAGGCCGCGGCGATGCCCTCGGACACGATGTCGCGCAAACGGCCCTGCAAGGACGGGTTCCCGGCGACCACGTCGCCGCCCGGCCAAGCGTCGCCCCCGTCCGGGTCCGTGGCGAAGCCGCCCGCTTCCCGCACCATCACCAGGCCGGCGGCCATGTCCCAGGGGTGGATGCCCAGCTCCCAGTAGCCGTCGTAGCGCCCGGCCGCGGTCCAGGCGAGGTCGAGCGCCGCCGAGCCGAAGCGCCGCACGCCCGCGACCTGGGGCATGACGCGCCCGAGGATCTGGGTGAACTCCGCTTTGCGCGGGATGGAAGCGAAGGGGATGCCGGTGGCGAACACCGCTTCGCGGAGGTCCTTGCGCCCGGACACGCGCAACCGCCGGTCATTCAGGAAGGCGCCCATGCCGCGCTCGGCCCAGAACATCTCGTCGACGGCGGGGTTGTAGACCACGCCGGCAACCACCTCGCTGGTGCCCGCGCCCGTCCGCTTCTCGATGCCCACGCTGATCGCCCAGTGCGGGATGCCGTGGAGGAAGTTGGTGGTGCCGTCGAGCGGGTCCACCACCCAACGCCATTCCCAGTCCGCGTCGCCCGAGATGCCGGACTCTTCCATGTGGAAGGCGAAGCCGGGGCGGGCGCGGGACAGTTCCTTGCGCAGCATCTCCTCGGCCAGCAGGTCGGCCTGCGACACGAAATCGCCGGCTCCCTTCACGCTGACCTGGAGCTTTTCCGCCTCGCCGAAGTCGCGCAGCAGCCGCCGCCCGGTCTTGTGGACGGCGTTGACCACGGCGTTGAGCTGCGGGGAAAGGCGGGGCGAAGCCATGGCCGGCGCGTCAGCCCTTCGCCCGTTCCACGTAGGAGGCGTCCTCGGTCTTCACCACCACCTTCTCGCCGGCGGTGACGAAGGGCGGCACCATGGTCTTGACGCCGTTGGAGAGCAGGGCGGGCTTGTAGGAGGAGGAGGCGGTCTGCCCCTTCACCACCGGGTCGGCTTCCGTGATTTCCAAAGTCACCGTTTCCGGCAGGGTCATCGCCACCGGCTCGCCTTCGATCAGGCGGACGTTCACCGTCATGTTCTCGACCAGGAACGGCAGCCGGTCGCCCAGGATGTCCTTGGGAACGGTGGTCTGCTCGTAGCTCTCGGGGTCCATCAAGACCAGATTGTCGCCGTCGGCGTAGGAGTAGGTGTACTCCTTGTCCTCGGTCGTCAGCCGCTCGACGGTGTCGGCGGTGCGCCAGCGCTGGTCCTTCTTGGCGCCGCTCTTGACGTTGCGCATCTCCACCTGGATCACGGCGGCGCCCTTGCCAGGGATCATGATGTTCTGCTTGAGGACGGTGTAGCGCTGGCCTTCGAACTCGATGACCATGCCGGCGCGCATCTGGTTGGCCTGCATCTTCGCCATGGTGGGCTGCCTGATCCGAACGGTTGGGAATGAGCGTGGGGCGCGCGCGCAGCGCTGCGCCCCGGTCGGGGCGGGGTGTAGTGGCGCCCGGGTCCAGAGGCAACGGCCGGCGTGAGGAGCGCCCGGCGCAGGGGCCGGCCGGAGTCCCTCCCGCCCCGAAGCCCAGGGCGCCCGCGCCCGAGGGCCGCACAGCCGAACCGGCGCATCGGGGAAATCCCTGTGCGAGTTTATTGAATACCTCAAACATTTAATCTAAGGTTGGGATGGCGGTTCACCCCCTGGACCGGGCCGGCGACAGGCCGGCCATCGGGGCAGGATTGTGGCCCGAGAAGCACGAGGGCGCGCTTTATCAACCTGAAGTTGCCAAAGCTTGGTCAGAAGGTGCCCGGCGTCCCAGATTTTAGTTGTTGGGTCGCAATTACCTGTGGTCCAGCTCGCGGCGATGTGAAATCATAAGTGCGTTGTCGTGGTCTTTGGATGCAACCAATGGGCGATGCGACGAGCGGCCCGAGAGTGAGGTTTACGGAATTGATGAACAAGCGACATGCTCGGGCCGCCCTGAAGGGGCTCTGCCTGACGGCCGTGGCCCTCGCCCCCGCGGCGGCCCTCGCCGAAGAGGTGAGGCTGACGCTGCGCAACGGCGGCAGCGTCTGCGGCGTGATCACCTCCGAGGCCGGCGGCACCGTCACCATGATGACTGGGCAGGGCTCCCGCGCGGTGCCGTCCAGCCAAGTGGCGTCGCGCAAGGCCGAGGACTGCGGCGGCGGCCAAGCGGCCGCGGCCCCGAACCGCGGCGCCGCGCCGCAGGCCGCCGCGGGCGCGCAGACCGCCCAGGCCCCGGCCCGCCCGGCGGCCCCGGCCGCCGCGTCGAACCAGCTCCCCCCGGGCCGCGAACTCAAGATGTCCGGCGTCGCCGACATCGGCGAACTCTTGATGCCCGACCTCGTGGACGGCTACATCGCCGGCATGGGCCTCCGCCCGAAGGGCTGGTCACAGGGCGCGACGCCCGAGCAGCGCTTCCAGGACGGGCGCGACGGCCGCGGCCAGCCGCAGCGCCGCCTTTCCATCGAGCGTACCGGCCCGGGCGACGCCTTCGTGGCCCTCGGCGAGCGCCGGGCCGACATCGCCATGTCCACCCGCGCGCCCAACGAGCAGGAAGCGTCAGGCGTGCAGCGGGCCCTCGGCGTGGACCTCGTCACCGCGCAGCACGAGAACGTCCTCGCGGTCGACGGCCTCGCGGTGATCGTGCACCCGGACAACCCGGTGCAGCGCCTCAAGATGGAGCAGATCCGCGACATCTTCGCCGGCGCCATCACCAACTGGAACGCCGTCGGCGGCCCGAACCGCCCGATCCGCGTCGTCGCGGCCGAGCCGGGCGCCGGCGCGACGGAGCAGTTCGTCGGCGAGGTGATGAGCGAGAAGCCGATGGCCGGCAACGTCGAGCGCATGCCGTCCAACTCGCAGATCGCCAACACGGTGGCGGCGGAACCGGGCGCCATTGGCTACGTCGGCATGGCCTTCGTCGGCCGCGCCCGCGCGCTGAACCTGGTCGCGTCCTGCGGGATCGAGTTCCCCGCCGGCTCCTTCGAGGTGAAGACGCAGGACTACCCGCTGGAGCGGCGCCTGTTCCTCTACTCCGGCGCCAAAGGCAACCCGATGGTGGAGGACTTCGTCCGCTACATCGCCTCGCCGGCGGGGGCGGAGGTGATCTCGGACGCGGGCTTCATCGCGCTCCAGCCGACCCTCGGCACGCGCGAGTACACCCAGTTCCGCCTGCTCGACGCCACGCGCGCCGCGCCGACGGCGCCGGACCCGCGCTACATACAGGCGATGGCCGACTACTCGCTGGCCGTGCGGCAGTCGCTGCGCCTGTCCTCGACCTTCCGCTTCGACGCCGGCAGCCAGTCGCTCGACACGCTCGGCCAAAGCGAGGTGGAGCGCGTGGCCGAGTTCATGAAGCGGCCCGAGAACGCCAAGTACAAGGTCAACGTCCTCGGCTTCTCCGACAACATCGGCGCCTTCGGCCAGCAGCGCTCCGTGTCCGAGAAGCGCGCGAAGGAGGTGGCGCAGCAGCTCAAGCAGCGCGGTGTGACCGTGAACCAGATCGCGGGCTTCGGCTACGTCGCCCCGGTTGCGTGCGAAGAGGACGCCAACGCCCCGGCCAAGAACCGGCGCGTGGAGCTCTGGCTGAGCCAATGACGTTTCCGGCTTGGCGCCCGTGAGGGCGCCCGGCCAACGCGAAGTTACGGATGCGGGCGGCCCCGATCGGGAGATCGGGGCCGCTTCGCCGTTCCCGCCCCGTTGGGACTCCCCGTGGGGCCCCGGGGTAACCGGCGCGTCGCCGGCGGCAGCGTCCCCCAGCGCACCCGTCGGCCACCGCCCATTCTGCGACCGGGGCGGACCGAAACCAGAAGCGACGGGTTCCACATAGCAGAGGCTTCCACGGGCCGGCGCCGGTGGCGGAGCCAAGCCGTGCCCGCCGGCACGCCCGGGGCCTGCGTCGTCGGCCCCGCGAAGCCCGGACCCGTGGTGGCCCGGCCGGCGCCACCACGGCGCAGATCCATCGGGTGCAATTCTCGTTTCCCGCCTCCGGACAGCCGGCGAGCGTGCGCGGCGCGCAGCCGGTTCTGCCAGGCAGTGTCGCCCGGCCCGTGCGTCCGTTCGAAGCCGGCCTCGTGGCTTGGTGCAGAGAAGGGGCCGCCGCGATCGGGGCGGGCCCTCGCCCTACGTCGCCGCCCCGGTCACCCCGTGGACCGGCTGGCAGCGCCGGCCGGAGCCCGGTTCCGCCGGCGCGGGAAACGCGCCCGCTGACAGGGGAGGGGCCACCGCCGGCCTGGACCGGCGCGCGGCGCCCCGGGGGACTCGGCGCGTCGCCGGCTTCGGTGTTGGCGCTCCGGGAACGCGGCGGGCCCCGGGCGAATTGGCGCGGCCGCCGCCCACCGACCGCGCCGGCGGGGCAGGGGCAAGGGCGGGAGCGGGGGGCGGGCCGCCGCCACGGCCGCCGGAACGCGGAAACGCCGCCCGGGAAGGGCGGCGTGCGGTGCGGACGACCGGTGCGGACGCGCTGTCTCGTGGGCGGCGACCCGGCGCGGGCCGCCGGGGCGGCCCGTCAGGCCGGTTGGGCCTCCAGCATCGCGCCGATCTCCTTGCTCGCCGTGTTGCAGCAGTTGAGCAGCAGGCCGAGGCTCGTCTGCGGGCTCGTCATGGCGGCGAGCACCAGTTCGCTCGCGGCGCCCCGCAGGCCGAGGATCACGATCCGGCCGCGGTCCGCGGCGAGGATGATGTCATGGCAGGTGCCGAGCTCGGCCTCGCCGACGATGCCGTCGGCCAAGGCGTGCATGGTGCCCGTCATCACGCTGAGCTTCTCGTCCGCCCCGACACCGTGGCTCGCGACCTCGGCGCCGTCCTTGGTGGCGACCGTCGCCCACTTCAGCCCGGGGCAGTTCTTGGCGAGGCGGCCGAGCGCCGCCTGGGCGGCCGCGGCGAGCGCGGGCTTGTTCTCGGAATTCATGTCCCTCAATCCTTCACCGGGTCGTCTCGAGCAGCGCCTCGAGCATCATGATGATGTGGTCGTGCCGCCTCGCGTCGATGCTGAAGACCGGGAGGGGCATCTCGCGCGCCTCCAGCAGGTCGTAGTAGGGCTGCAGCGGCGCGTCCGGCTTTTCGTCCGTGTGCGTCACGCCGATGACGGCGGTGGAGTCCTCGATGGTGTCCTTGAACAGGTCGAGGTAGTAGCGGAGGTCGTCCACCGGGTCCTGGCACGCGTGGTCGATCAGGATCACCACGCCCAGCGCGCCGCGCGCCAGGATCTTGCACATGAAGTCGTAGCGGCGCTGGCCCGGCGTGCCGAAGATCAGCAGCCGCCGCTCCTTGTCCAGCGTCAGCGACCCGTAGTCGAGCGCGACGGTGGTGGTGGTCTTGTCGCCGCGGACCTTGTCCGCGCTGACCGGCACGTCGGTGCGGACCGGGGGGATGTCGCTGATCGTGCTGACGACCGTCGTCTTCCCCGCGCCCATGCTGCCGGTGATGATGAGCTTGATGTCCTTCACGAGCGGAAGATCCTCAACCGGCCCAGGATGTTCTTGAAGAGGGAGATCCGCTCGCGGCCCTTCTTGGAGACCACGGGCAGCTCCACCGCCGCGATCTCCTCGGGCGTGGCGTCCTTGCGCTCCAGGATGCCGAGCTCGCCGCACGCGTCGAGGAAGGCGGCCGTCTGGGCGGGCGCCACGCCGCCAGAGCCGGCGAGCGCGTGCAGGCCCGCCTGCTGCCGCGTCAGGATGCCGCACCAGTGCATGTGGTGCGGCTCGTGCGGCAGGTTGCCGAGGTCGGGCCAGCGCTTGAGGCGGAACAGGGCCGACTCGTGGGAGGCGATGCTCTCCGGCGGCGTCCGGATGCAGGCCAGCCACATGAGTTGCTCGAACGGGCGGGCCGCCTCGTCCTTGCAACCGGCCGCGTCGCGGGCTTCGTCCATGCTGGCGAAGGGCAGCACGCGCACCGGGCGGTTGCCCTGCCCGAGCCAGTCGAAGATCTCCGGCGCGGCGCCGGCCGAGAACCAGGCGCGCGCGTTCGGCATCACGCAAACCGACTTCAGCCCCGGCCCTTCCAGCACGGCTGCCTTTTCCGAGGCGCGGAGGCCGCGCAGCGCGTCCAGCATCGTGCGCGCTTCGGAAACGGTGCCGAGGGTGGCGAAGCGCATCCGCCGCAGGATGTCCTTGATGTCCGCCTCGTCCTGGGCGGGCTCCGCCGCCGCTTCGGTTTCGACGGCCCATTTCGGCGGGGGCGGCGCCTCCTCCTCCGCACGGGGGGCGAAACCGGCGGGTTCGGGAACCGGCGCCGGGGCCGGGGCCGCCGGCGCGGGGACCGCCTGGGCCGGAACCGTCGCCGCGGCTTCGGGCGGCTCACGGCGCTCCGCCACGGCGACGGGCGCATCCTCCGACACCGGGCCGGCCGTGGCCGGCGCCGATTCCGGCGGCCGGA
>NZ_BAAAFZ010000026.1:6699-48621 GCF_039523795.1 Craurococcus roseus
CGCAACCTCTTGGCCTTCGCCGCCGCCGGCCTCGCGGCGCCCGCCGCCGCGGCGCTTCCGCGGCCGGCGCGGTGGCGGCGTGCCGGGGTGCGGGCTCCGGCTTGAAGAAGGCCGACGGCACCGGCTGCGGCTCAGCCGCGCTCGGGGCCGCCGGGCCGGCCTTCGCCGCCGGGGGCGGGGCCGCCTGCGCCAGGTCCGGCCTCCTGATCGAAGCGGCGGCGTTCAGCACCTGCACGATGCCGGACGGGCCGTGGCCTCGCAGCGGCTTGCGCAGGAGCAGGGCGCCCGCGTCCACGTCGTTGGCGCTGGCGGCGGCGCGCAACAGCCCGGGCGGAGCCGGGCTGTTCCACGCGTGGCGGCCCCCTGCGTCGTCGAGGTCGCAAACGAGGAGGTCGCACTCCTCGGTGACGCCCACCTCGAACGCCCAATCGGCGCTGAGGCTGGGCCGGAACAGCCTGGTGAGGCTCCTCAGGACCTGGGCGTCCTTCTCGGGGAAGCCGAGAAGGCAGCAAAGCAGCCTATCCATCGGACCTGTTCCGGACGTTGCGTTGGACACCGGCGCTCAAGCCGCGTCGGCGCGGTGCGGGGCGGCGGCGGCCCGCGCCGCCGCGGCTTCGGTTTGGTTCTTCACCATCGGTGGCCCGCTCAGCCCAGCTTCTGTTCGGCGCTGGAAAGCTGGAACTTGGCCATGCCCAGGTTCGCCGGCCCCCTGCTCAGCGCGAGGTACAGGAAGAGGGAGTCGGCGTCCTTCACCATCCGGACCAGGTGGAACTGGCTGTTGAGGGTGAAGAGCATGTCCTCGATCCGCTCCTGGATGCCGAGCGCGCCCATGACCCGCAGCTTGGACCGGACCACTTCGGTGGTGCCGGCCGCCGCCATCTCGAGGTCGAGGCCCTGTCCGCCGGCGGTGCCGAGGGTCATGCCGCTCTGGTAGTCCACCAGGCACGCACCGAGCGCGCCTTCGATGGCCATCGCTTCGTCCAGGGCGGCCTTCACCTTCGCCGAATTCATGGGCACAATCTCCAGTCGGACGGGAGCAGCGACGTGCCGGCGCACCCGATCTCGCGGTCTGGTAGAATAATGAGGTTATCCGATTACGCAAAGGTTCTTTCGCGAATCTGAGAGCACGGCGGTGCCGGTTTTCCGCCCTGTGTCTCGAAAGCGGCACGAACCCGCGCCCGGGAGCCTTCCAGCGGCGGCTCAGCCGCCGGCCGTCGCGAAGGCCCCGAGCGCCAAGCACGCGCCCGCCCCGAGGCTCAACTGCCACCGCAGTCCCAGGTAGGCCTTCGGCACCAAGCCCCGCCCGGCCGCCGCCGTTTCGACCGCCGCGACGGCAACCATCCCGGCCGCCAGCAGCGCCAAGCCCGGCCGCGGCGGCAGCAGCAACGCCAACCACGCCACCAGCGCCGGCGCCACGCCCAGGCCGAGCCGCGGCCACGCGGCCGGCGCTTCCCCCGCCGGGGCGCGCAAGGCGAAGCCCCAATGGACCGCGCCGAGGAAGCTCAGGATGACCGCGCCATAAGCCGCGAGGGCGTTCAGGGCCGGGCCGCGCCAGGACGGCGGCCCAAGGAGGGCGAGCGCCGCCGCCGCCGCGAAGGGCAGCAGGCCGGCGTAGCCGAGCAGGCGGGAAGGGGCGTCGGCCGAGGGGGAGGTCGGGTCTTTGGTCATCGGCGCACCACCTCGGCCCTCCGGGAGGGGGCGCAACGCCCGGGCGCGAAGACGTCATCCGCGCGGACCGCCCCCGTTGCGGCGGCCCGCCTATCTCGCAGCGGCCTCCGGCGATAGAGAGCCGCCATCGGGGAACCCTCCATGGCAATCGGTTTCGAACTCGCCATCCTCCTGCTGCTGGTCGCCTTGAACGGCGCCTTCGCCATGAGCGAGCTGGCGGTAGTGTCGGCCCGCCGCGGCCGGCTGCTCGCGATGCAGCGGGCCGGCAGCCCGGGCGCGGCTGCGGCGATGGCCCTGGCCGAGGACCCCCAACGCTTCCTGCCGACGGTGCAGGTGGGCATCACCCTGGTGGGCATCCTGGCCGGCGTGTTCGGCGGCGCCCGCTTGGCCGGGCCGGTGGCGGAGCTGCTGGCGCGGATTCCGGGCTTCGCCGCCTTGGCGAACGAGGCCGCCTTCGTGCTGGTCGTGGTCGCCATCACCTACGCCAACCTCATCCTCGGCGAACTGGTGCCGAAGCAGGTGGCGCTGCGCGACCCGGAGCGCATCGCCGTCATAGTGTCGAGGCCGCTCGCGTGGCTGGCGCGCGTCACGTCGCCGGCGATCTGGGTGATGTCGCAATCCTCTTCCTTGGTGCTGCGGCTGTTGGGGGCCAGCAAGCCCAACGAACAATCCGTGACGGAAGAGGAGGTCAAGGCCGTGGTCGCGGAGGGCGTCGAAGCCGGTGCGCTGGAAAGCGAGGAGCGGCACATGATCGAGCGCGTGCTGCGGCTGGCCGACAAGCCGGTGCGCGCGCTGATGACGCCCCGCAACGACGTGGTCTGGATCGACCGCGCCGCGCCGCAGGAACAGGTCGCGGCGACCCTGAAGGAGCACGGCGTCACGCGGTTCGTGGTCGCGGACCGCCGGGTGGACAACGTGGTCGGCGTGGTCGCGGCGAAGGACCTGCTGGACCAGGCGCTGTCCGGCGGCCGCTTGCGCCTTTCGGCCGCGTTGCGCCAGCCCTTGGTGCTGCCGGACGGCCTGTCGGCGCTGGCCGCGCTGGAGCGGATGCGCCACGACCCCATCGGCATGGCTTTGGTGCTGGACGAGTACGGCAGCTTCGAGGGCGTCGTCACCGCGTCCGACCTGCTGGAGGCCATCGTGGGCGAGATCGGGCCGGTGGAGCCGCGGGACGAGAAGCCGGGCGAGGCCGTGCGACGCGCCGACGGGAGCCTGCTGCTCGACGGCATGATGCCGAGCGACGAACTGCGCGCGCAACTCGACCTGCCGCCGCTGCCCTACCAGGGCACCTACCACACCGTCGCGGGACTGATGCTCGCGCTGCTCCAGCGCGTGCCGCGCGAAGGCGACCGCATCGTCTGGGCCGGCTGGCGCTTCGAGATCGTCGACATGGACGGCCGCCGCGTCGACAAGGTGCTGGCGAACCGGGAGGAGGCGGCGGAAGCCGCTTGAGGGGAAGGCCGGGCGGGCCGCGGACGGACCGCCCGGCCGCTCCGCCGCGTCAGCCGCGCGCCATCTGCTGCTGAATGCCTTGCAGCATCGACAGGTGCGACTTGATGGCCGGCACCGCGACCGTGGCGAGCATCCGCTCCTCGGTCCTCGACCCCGATTGCGCGATGGCCTGATGGGTCTGGAGCAGCTCGTTGTGGCCCCTGATCTGGCCCTGGACGTACATGCGGTCGAACTCGGCGCCGCGCGCGGACTGGAGCTGCTGCATGAGCTGCTGCTCGCCGGCGTCCATCATGGAAGGCGAGGGCAGCGTCAGGCCGGCCATGCGCCGGGCCTCGGTGAAGGCCATCTGCTCCTCCGTCTCCATCTGGGCGAAGGTCCGCACCAGAGCGTTCTCCGCCCTTTGCGTCGCCAACTGGCTGGTGGCCAGGGCGAAGGCCATGTCGCCCAGCGCGTCGCGCATCACGTCGGCGGACGACGTGGATTGCTGCGCCGCGGCGGGGCGGACGAGGGCGGGGGCGAGGCCCGCGCCGGCGAGGCCGGCGATCATGCTGCGACGAATCATATTGGCTCTTCTCCTTGTTGGTTGGCCGCCGCGCGACCGGCGCGCGGTGACCGCAGCGGTCGCAACGGCGTGGCTCCGGGCGGGTTCGCCAACGCCGGCGGAACGGCCGGCCCGCGGAGCCGCGTGACGCGGGGGAAGCCAAAGGACGGGGCCGATGTAACGCTGAAGTATTCCCTTCGCACGTTTCGAGAAAAACGCTTCATCCAACTGCCATCGGGCTTGGATTGATACTCGGCTTCTTCCGGTGGGATGTTTGGGCCCCCGCAGCCTGAACAAAAAGGACGAGGATGAGCGAAGACATTTCGGACGGGCCGGCCGCCGGCGGCCGGCCCGAAGCGGAAGGCTCGCCCGCCGGAACGGGCGCGGCGCCGGCCAAGAACGTGATCTTGCTGATCACCGACGGCGCCAGCTTCAACACCTCGGACGCGGCGACCTACGACCGCTTCGGCGAGCTCGGGTTGGAGGCCTACGACGGTTTCGACGTCCAGCGCTACATGAGCACCTGCCCGCTGACGACCGGCCGGTGGAGCACATCGGCGACATGGCCGTGGACGCCGGCAAGGCGCTCGGCATCGTCAGCAGCGTCTATTGGTCGCACGCCACGCCCGCGGCCTTCGGCGCGCAGAACGCGAGCCGCAACAACTACGCCGAGATCGCGAAGCAGATGGTGGAGGAGGGCGAGGCCTCCGTCATCATGGGGGGCGGCCACCCCTTCTTCGACGACAACGGCGAGTACCGCACGCCCGCAAGCGAGCGCGCCTTCCAGTACGTGGGCGGCTCCGAGACCTTCCTGGACCTCGCCACCGGCGGGACGGACTACCGCTTCATCGACTCCCGCGAGCAGTTCGAGGCGCTGGCGTCGGGCGAGCTGGAGCTGGCGGCGGACGACAAGGTGCTCGGCACCTTCCGGACCGGCTCGACGCTGCAAGCCTACCGCGACGGCGAGGACGGCGGCGGCTTCATCGAAACGGTGCCCGACCTCGCCACCATGACGCGCGGCGCGCTCAACGTGGTGGAGCGGGACGAGGACGGCTTCTTCCTCATGGTCGAGGGCGGGGCCGTGGACTGGATGGCGCACCAGAACAACCTGCCGCGCATCATCGAGGAGCAGGTCGACTTCAACCGCGCCGTGGAGGCCGCGGTGGAGTGGGTCGAGGCTGAGAGCAGCTGGGACGAGACGCTGGTGATCGTCACCACCGACCACGGCAACGGGCTCATGCTCGGGCCGCGCTCGGGCGAGGTGCCGTTCCAACCGATCGAGAACCAGGGCGCCGGCCAGCTCCCGCTCGCCCGTTGGCACACGGACAACCACACCAACGAGCTGGTGCGGCTCCATGCCCACGGCGCGGGCGCGGAGAACATCTCCGAACTGGCCGACCAGCGCGACTACGGCCTCGGCTTCTACGGCAAGGAGGGCGACCAGCAGCTCTACCTCGACAACACGGAGCTGTTCGACGCCATGGTCGCCGCCATGGGCCTGTCCCCGGCGACGCAGCCGAGCGACATGGCCGCCATCGCCTGACGCGGCAAGGGCGGCGGCGGCCGGGGCCTCGCCGCGCCCGCCGCCGCCCTTGCCGCTACCCGCCCGCGGCGCCGCCGGCGCTGCGGGCGATCGGTGCCACGAACTGCGCTTCCGTGTCCCAGGGGAAGAGTATCCAGGTGTCCTGGCTCACCTCCGTCACGAAGGTGTCCACCAGCGGCCGGCCCGCCGGCTTGGCGTAGACGGTGGCGAAGTGCGCCCGCGGCAGGATGCCGCGCACCAGCTTCGCCGTCGTCCCGGTGTCCACCAGGTCGTCGATCAGCAGCCAGCCGTCGCCGTCGCCGGCCGCCGCCGGCGGCTTCACCACGCTCGGTTCGCCCCGCCTCTCCTCGTCGTAGGTGACGACGGACACCGTCTCGATCACGCGGCATTCCAACTCGCGCGCCACCACCGCGGCCGGGATCAACCCGCCGCGGGTGATCGCGACCACGCCGCGGAACGGCCCGCGCTCCACCAGCCGCCATGCGAGGGCCTTCGAGTCGCGGTGGAGCTGCTCCCAGCTCACCGTGTAGTAACGGGGGGCGCCCGAAGCCACGCTCAGTACATCCGCCCGTTGTCCGGCACCTTCAGGTCGGGCCGCAGCAGCACGACCTCGCCGTCCTCGTCCGGCACGCCGAGCACCAGCACCTCGCTCAGGAACGAGCCGATCTGCCGCGGCGGGAAGTTCACCACCGCCAACACCTGCCGCCCGATCAGCCGGTCCGGCGAATAGTGCTTGGTGATCTGGGCCGAGGACTTCCGCACCCCCAGCCCGCCGCCGAACTCCACCCAGAGCTTGATCGCGGGCTTCCGCGCCTCGGGGAAGGGCTGCGCGTCCACCACCGTGCCGACCCGGATGTCGACCCGTTGGAAGTCCTCGAAGGAGATCGTGTCCGCCATGCCTCGGGCATAGCCGGGCGCCGGGGCCGGGGGAAGCGCCTGGGCGGCCCTCCGGGTTGCCGGGGGGCCGGCCGCGTGCGAGACGCGGCGAGGGACGCCCCCGGAGGGAACAGGCCAAAATGAAGCGCGATTTCCACGCCCCCGGCCGCAGCGCCGTGTACGCGACGGGCGGCATGGCCGCGACCTCCATGCCGGTCGCCACCCTGACCGCCCTCGACGTGCTCCGGTCCGGCGGCAACGCCATGGACGCGGCCATAGCGGCGGTCGCCGTGCTGGGCGTGGTGGAGCCGCAGAGCACCGGCATCGGCGGCGACTGCTTCTGCCTGTACGCGCCGGCCGGGGGCGGCGGGAAGGTGGTGGCGCTGAACGGCTCCGGCCGCGCCCCCGCCGCGGCCACGCCCGAGACCCTCCGTGCCAAGGGGGTGGACGCGCTCGCGCCCGCCTCCGCGCACTCCGTCACCGTGCCCGGCGCCATCTCCGCCTGGGCGCTGCTGAACCGGACCCACGGCCGGAAGGAACTGGGCGAGCTGCTCCGCCCCGCCATCCGCTGCGCCGAGGAGGGCTGGCCGGTCCACGCCCGCGTCGCCCTCGATTGGGCCGGCGCCGCCGAGAAGCTGCGCGGCAACGACGCCTCCCGCCGCCGCTTCCTCCTCGACGGCGAGGCGCCGCCGGTCGGGCACCGCTTCGTGCAGCCCGAGCTGGGCCGCACCCTCCGCGCCGTGGCCGAGCACGGCCCGCGCGCGTTCTACGAGGGCGAGATCGCCGCTTCGATGGTCTCGACGCTCCGGGAACAGGGCGGCCTGCACACGGAGGCCGACTTCGCCGCCGGGCTGGAGGTCGCCGAGTTCGTGGAGCCGATCCGCGCGCCCTGGCGCGGCATGGAGGTGGTGCAGTGCCCGCCCAACGGCTCCGGCCTGCACGTCCTCCAGATCCTCGGCATCCTCGAAGGCTTCGACCTGCCTTCCGGCGGCCCGCTCAGCCCCGAGCGGTTGCACCGCCACGTGGAAGCGGCACGCCTGGCCTACCGCGACCGCGACGCCTTCCTGGCCGACCCGTCCCAGGCCGACGTGCCCGTCGCGCGCCTGATGGACCCTGCCTACCTCTCTAAGCTGCGCGCCCTGATCGACGACCGGCGCGCCATGCCGGCCCTGCCGCCCGCCGGCACCGCCGACCACGCCCGGCACAAGGACACCGTCTACCTCTGCGTGGTGGACGGCGAGGGCAACGCCTGCTCCTTCATCAACTCGCTGTTCCAGAGCTTCGGCAGCGGCATCCTGGCCGAGGAGGCCGGCGTGATGTTCCAGAACCGCGGCTACGGCTTCCGCTTGCAGGAAGGCCACCCGAACTGCATCGCGCCGAACAAGCGGCCCATGCACACCATCATCCCCGGCATGGTGGTGAAGGACGGCGAGGCGGTCATGCCCTACGGCGTCATGGGCGGGCACTTCCAGCCGATGGGCCAGACGCTGTTCCTGTCCAACCACTTCGAATTCGGCCTCGACGTGCAGGAGGCGATCGACTGCCCGCGCCTCTTTCCCAACCCGGCCAGCGCCGCCGTGGAGGTGGAGCGCGGCATCCCACAAGCCTCGGTGGAGGCGCTGGAACGCCTCGGCCACCGCTGCGAGCCGATCGCCAAGCCGCACGGCGGCGGCCAAGCCATCGCCATCGACCGCAAGCGCGGCGTGCTGGTCGCGGGCAGCGACCCGCGCAAGGACGGCTGCGCACTGGGGTTCTAGCCGTGCCGGCCACGATGCGCGCGTTGCTGGCCGACATCACCACGCTGGACGTGGACGCGGTCGTCACCGCGGCCAACGACCGGCTGGCCGGAGGGGGCGGCGTGGACGGCGCCATCCACCGCGCCGCAGGCCCGGAACTGCTCGCGGCCTGCCGGCGCATCGGCGGCTGCCCGACCGGCGAGGCGCGGATCACCCCCGGCTTCCGCTTGAGGGCGCGCCACGTCATCCACGCCGTCGGCCCGGTTTGGCGCGGGGGCGGGCAGGGCGAGGCAGCGCTGCTGGCCGGCGCTTACCGGTCCTCCCTGGCGCTGCTGCGGGAAGCCGGCGGCGCCTCCATCGCTTTCCCCGCCATCTCCACCGGCATCTACGGCTACCCGAAGGACGAGGCGACGCGCATCGCCGTCTCCACCTGCCGCGAGCACGGCGCCGGCCTCGCCGTCGCCTTCGCCTGCTTCGACGCCGCGACCCTCGCGCTGTACGAGAAGGAACTCGCCGCATGACGACCGAGCCCTGCGACCTGTCCGCCGTCGAGGCCCGCCGCCTGATCGGCCGCAAGGCCCTGTCGCCGGTGGAACTGCTGGAGAGCTGCCTCGCCCGCATCGAGGCGGTGAACCCGGCGGTGAACGCCATGGTGGCGCTCGACGCCGACCGCGCCCGCGCCACTGCGCGCGAAGCGGAGGCCGCCGTGGCGCGCGGCGACCACCTCGGCCCGCTGCACGGCCTGCCGGTCGGCATCAAGGACCTGGAGGAGACGGCCGGCCTCCGCACCACCTACGGCAGCCCGATCTTCCGCGACTTCGTGCCCGAGGCCGACATGGGCATGGTGGCCCGCGTCCGCGCCGCCGGCGGCATCGTCATCGGCAAGACCAACACGCCGGAGTTCGGCGCCGGCGCCAACACCCGCAACGAGGTGTACGGCGCCACCGGCAACCCCTTCGACCCGACCCGCTCCGCCGCCGGCTCCTCCGGCGGCTCGGCGGTCGCGCTCGCCACCGGCATGGCGCCGCTCTGCTCCGGCTCCGACACCGGCGGCTCGCTCCGCAACCCGGCCGCCTTCTGCGGCGTCGTCGGCTTCCGGCCGAGCCCGGGGCTGGTGCCCGACGAGCGGCACGGCCTCGGCTGGTTGTGCCTGCCGCAACTCGGGCCGATGGCGCGGAACGTGCCCGACGCGGCGCTGCTGCTCTCCGCCATGGCGTCCGACGACGCCGACGACCCGCTCGCCTACACCCTGCACGCCCGGCCGGTGCGCGGCGAGAAGGCGCTGTTCCACCCCGTCCGGCAACTCGACCTCGCCAGCCTGAGCCTCGCCGTCAGCGAGGACTTCGGCATGGCGCCGGTGGAGGGGACGGTGCGCGAAGCCTTCCGCAAGGTGGCCGCCGCCGCCTCCAAGCTGTTCCGCGCCAGCGCCGAAGCGCACCCGGACTGCACGGACGGCGACATGGCCTTCGAGATCCTGCGCGCCGACTACTTCTTGGACAAGCACAGCGAGAAGGTGCGGACGCGCCCGCAGGACGTCGGCCCCAACATCCGCGCCAACGTGGAGGAAGGGCAGCGCTACAGCCTCGCCGACCACGCGCGCGCCGAAGCCGCGCAGACCCGCATATACCGAAGCTTCCAGCGCTTCTTCGAGAAGCACGACGTGCTCATCACGCCCACGATCACCATCAGCCCGCGGCCCTGGCGCGAACTCTTCCCCACCGAGATCGACGGGGTGCCGACCCGCACCTACTTCCACTGGCTGGCGCTGGCCTACTACGTGACGCTCACCGGCCACCCGGCGGTCAGCCTGCCCGTGGGCACCGACTCCAAGGGGATGCCCTTCGGCCTCCAGATCGTCGGCCCGCGCGGCGGCGACGCCTTCGTGCTCGGCGTGGCGGCGGCGCTGGAGGAGGCCTTCGCCCCCGACCCCGCGCTGCGCCGCCCGGTGCCGGACGTCGCGGCGCTCCGCACGGCGCCGCCGATCAGCGGGATGGAAGGCTTCCTCGGCTTCCGCTGAGGGCGCCTACCAGCCGCCGTAGTACCCGCGCGGGCCGCCGTAGCCGCTGTACCCGTACCCGCGCGGTTGGCCGTAGCCGTATCCGCCATACCCGCGCGGCGCCCCGTACCCGTACCCGCCCCCGCCGTAATGGTTGCGGCGGTTGCCGTAGTAGGGGCGTGGCTTGTCGGACAGCGCGCCGGCGGTCAGCGCCGCGGCCGCGCCGACGCCCACGCCGAGCAGCGCGGTGCGGCCGTAATCCACCCGGCCGTAGCTGTCCGTGCAACCGCCGGCCAGCAAGGCGGCGGAGAGGACCAGGGCGGGGGTCAGGCGTCGCATGGCGTTCGGTTCTCCTCGGTGCCCGGGAAGCGGCCCGCGCCGGTCGCGGCCCGGGCGGTTCCTTGCACCCGGGAGGCAGCCTGGACGCCCTCCGCGGCGCCGCTTTGGCCGATCCGCGGCATTTCCGCGGCGCCCGCGACCGTGATCAGCGCTGGGCGCCGCCGGTGAAGGCGTTGAAGGTCTGCAAGGTGTAGGTGTCCTTCACGCCGGGCACCGTTTGCAGCTTCTCCACCACGAACAGGCCGATGTCCTGGTCCGGCGCGAGGTAGAATTTCCCGATGAGGTCGTACTGCCCGGAGATGGAATGCACCTCCGAGACCTCCTCGACGCTGTCCACCATCTCGCGGGCCACGCGGTAGGCTTGCCCCATCTCGCACTTGATCATCACGAATATGGCTCGCATCGGCCTGTCCCCCATCCTGCGCCCGGCAGGGTGGCGCGCGCGCGGGCGACCGGGAAGGCCCGCTGCCCAAGCCGGGAGCAGGGACCGCGCCGGATCGCCCCGGAGCGGATGGCATGGCGGTTGCAGCGGCCGGCGCGACACCGCAGCATCCGAGGCCACCGCTTGAACGACGACGCCCCATGAACACGACGATCGACCCTGCCAAAGCCCCCCAGGACCGCGGCGGCCCCGGCACGCCGCTCCTTGCGCTGTCCGGCCTCCGCAAGCACTTCCCGATCCGCGGCGGCGTGTTCGGCCGCACCGTCGCCACCGTGCGCGCGGTGGACGACGTCTCCTTCGCCGTGCGCAAGGGCGAGACCCTCGGCATCGTGGGCGAATCCGGCTGCGGCAAGTCCACCACCGCGCGCCTCCTGATGCGCCTGCTCGACCTCGACGCCGGCTCCATGGTCTTCGACGGCGAGGGCGTGGGCCAGAGCGGCCAGACCGGCGGCCTCGGCCTCAAGGAGTACCGCCGCCAGGTGCAGATGGTGTTCCAGGACAGCTACGCCTCGCTCAACCAGCGCCTGCCGATCGAGGACAGCATCGCCTTCGCCCCGCGCGTCCACGGACTCGCCGGCGCCGAAGCCCGTGCCCGCGCGCGCGAACTGCTGGAGGCGGTCGGCTTGGCCCCCGCGCAGTTCGCCCGCCGCTACCCGCACGAGCTGTCCGGCGGCCAGCGCCAGCGCGTCAACATCGCCCGCGCGCTCGCGCTCCGCCCGCGCCTGGTGCTGCTGGACGAGCCGGTCTCCGCGCTCGACAAGAGCGTGGAGGCGCAAGTCCTCAACCTGTTGGTGGACCTGAAGGACAAGTACGGCCTCACCTACGTCTTCATCTCCCACGACCTCAACGTGGTGCAGTTCATCAGCGACCGGGTGTTGGTGATGTACCTCGGCGAGGTCGTGGAGATCGGCCCCGTGGACGCCATCTACGAGCGCCCCGCCCACCCCTACACCCGCGCGCTGCTGGCCAGCCGCCCCTCCATGGACCCGGCGCGGCGGCGCACGGAGCCGCCGCTGTTCGGCGACCCGCCCAACCCCATCAACCCGCCCTCCGGCTGCCGCTTCCGCACCCGCTGCCCGCACGCCGAGCCGGTCTGCGCCGAGCGCGCCCCCGTCGCGTCCGACCTCGGAGGCGGCCACGAGGCGCGCTGCCACATGGCGGAACCGGGCAGCGGCCACAGCCAAGCCGGGAGGCTCGCGGCATGAGCGCCTCCTTGGACCTCGCGCCCAAGCCGCCGCCGCTGGTGCGCCTGCGCGACCTTTCCGTCCGCTTCGTGTCGCGCGACGCCACCGTCCATGCGGTCAACGGCGTGGACCTCGACCTGGCGACGGGCGAGGTGCTCTGCATCCTGGGCGAGAGCGGTTCCGGCAAGTCCGTGACGCTGCGCGCCCTCATGCGCCTCTTGCCCCGCACCGCCCGCGTGGAAGGCGAGATCCAGGTCGCCGGCCGCGACGTGCAGGCCATGGGCGAGCGCGAGTTGCAGGACTTCCGCGGCGGCGACGTGGCGATGATCTTCCAGGAGCCGATGACGGCACTGGACCCGGTGTTCACCATCGGCCAGCAGATCGGGGAGACGGTGCGCCGGCACGAGAAGGCCTCCCGCCGCGAGGCCGACGCCCGCGCGCTCGAACTCCTGGAATTGGTGCAGATCCCCTCCGCCAAGCGCCGCCTGTCCGCCTACCCGCACGAGCTGTCCGGGGGCCTTCGCCAGCGCGCCATGATCGCCGTCGCGCTGGCCTGCCGCCCCAAGCTGCTGCTCGCCGACGAGCCGACCACGGCGCTGGACGCCACCGTCCAGATCCAGGTGCTGCTGCTGCTCCGCAAGTTGCAGGAGCAACTCGGCATGGGCGTCGTCTTCGTCACCCACGACCTCGGCGTCGCCGGCGAGATCGCCGACCGGGTGGCGGTGATGTACGCCGGCAAGGTGGTGGAGGAGGGGCCGGTCGGCCCGCTCATGGCCGGCCCGCTGCACCCCTACCCGCGCGGCCTGCTCGGCGCGACGGTGCATCCGGGGATGCGCGGCCAGCGCCTCACCACCATCCCCGGCGCGCCGCCCTCCCTGGAGCGCGTCCCGACCGGCTGCCCCTTCGCGCCGCGCTGCCCGGAGGTGGAGCCGGCCTGCACGGCGGCCGTGCCGGCGCCGCGCTCGCCGGTGCCCGGCCGCTCCGCGCGCTGCATCCACGTCGCCGCCCCGGCCAATCGCCGCCCCACGATGCCGCTCGGCCACCCCTTGCTCGGGTGACGCCGCGCGGCGCGCGCCCTATCCTCGCCCGCAAGGGCGCGCAGCGGCGCCGCGGGAGAGGGACGGCGGATGACGGACGGCGGCAAGCGGGTGGTGCAGCAGCGGCCCGGCGGCAAGCTCCTGGCGGACGCGCTGGTTGCCCAGGGCGT
This sequence comes from Craurococcus roseus, assembly GCF_039523795.1. Taxonomy (NCBI): domain Bacteria; kingdom Pseudomonadati; phylum Pseudomonadota; class Alphaproteobacteria; order Acetobacterales; family Acetobacteraceae; genus Craurococcus; species Craurococcus roseus. The sequence goes on from NZ_BAAAFZ010000026.1 coordinate 19,684, forward strand.
CACCCACGCCTTCTGCGTCCCTGGCGAAAGCTACCTCGACCTGCTGGACGGCCTCTACGCCCAACGCAACCGCGTCCAGCTCGTCACCTGCCGCTTCGAAGCCGGCGCCGTCCACATGGCGGAGGCCTACGGCAAGCTCACGGGCAAGCCCGGCGTGGCGATCGTGACGCGCGGCCCCGGCGCCTGCCACGCCGCCATCGGCGTACACGTCGCCTTCCAGGACTCGACGCCGCTGGTGCTCATCGTCGGCCAGATCCCCTTCGAGGAAACCGACCGCGAGTCCTTCCAGGAGGTGGACTACCGCAAGATGTTCGCGCCGCTCGCCAAGTGGGTGACGCAGATCGACGAGGCCGCGCGCATACCCGAACTCATGGCCCACGCCTTCGACGTGGCGCGCAGCGGCCGCCCCGGCCCCGTCGTGGTGGCGATCTCGGAGGAGATGCAGCGCGAAACCGCCGCCGTCCCCGACATCGGCCCGGCCCGCGTGCTCCCCCCGCACCCCGCGCCGGAAGCGGTCCCGGCGATGATGGACATGCTCCGGAAGGCGCAGAAGCCGCTCGCCGTGCTCGGCGGCGGCGGCTGGACCGCGGAGGGCAGGGCGGCGATCCGCGACTTCCTCCTCGCCAACGACCTGCCCGTCGCCGTCTCCTTCCGCCGGCAAGGATTGTTCGACGGCACCTCGCCCAACTACGCCGGCGACCTCGGCGTCGGCGCCGACGCGGCGCTCGTCGCCAAGGCGAAGGAGTGCGACCTGTTCCTCGCCATCGGCACCCGCATGGGCGAGCCGGTGAGCCAGGGCTACACCCTGCTCGACATGGCCGGCGCCACGCCCATCGTGCAGGTCCACCAGGACCAGGCCGAGATCGGCCGCGTCTACCGCCCCGCCCTCGGCATCACCTCCGACCTCAACGCCTTCGCCGCTGCGGCCCGCGCCGCCGCGCCGGTTGAGAACCCGCCCTGGGCCGGCTGGACGCGCGAACTCCGCGCCGCGCGCGAAGCGCAGGCCGAGGCGCCGGAGGTCGGCGGCCCGCTCGACCTCGCAAGCGCGTTGCAAGCGCTGGAGAAGGCTCTGCCGCCCGACACGATCTTCACCACCGACGCCGGCAACTTCGCCACTTGGCCCACGCGTTTCATGCACGTGCGCGAAGGGCAAGACTTCCTCGGCCCGACGAACGGCGCCATGGGCTACGGCGTGCCGGCCGCCATCGGCGCCGCCGTTGTCCACCCCGACCGCTGCGTGGTCTGCTTCGTCGGCGACGGCGGGATGCTGATGACGGGCCAGGAGATCGCCACCGCCTTCCACCACTCGGTCGCGCCGATCGTCCTGGTGTTCAACAACCAGATGTACGGCACCATCCGGATGCACCAGGAGAAGACCTTCCCCGGCCGCGTCTCCGGCACCGCGCTCACCAACCCGGACTTCGCCCGCTTCATCGAGAGCTTCGGCGGCCACGGCGAGGTGGTGGAGCGCACGGACGACCTAGTGCCCGCCTTCGAGCGCGCCCGCGCCAGCGGCAAGCCCGCGCTGATCGAGCTCCGCACCGACCCGGAGCAGATCACCAACCGCTCCACCATCGCCCAGCTCCGCGAACAGGCGCGGCGGGCGGCGGAGGGCGCCTCGACGGCGGCGCAGGCGCCGTCGTCGTCCTCGGTGGCCGCGCGCGCGCCGGAACCGCGCCGGACCAGCCCGCGCCCGCGCTGAACCGCGGCCGCCCGCGCCGCTCGGCCCCGCGCGAGGCCGAGCCGCCGGAGCCGTGACCGCGACTGTTCGCGATCGGCGACGATCAACATTCCGTACCTGAACGCATTGACAGGCGTTCGTTTCGATCGATCATCTATACCGGGCGCACAACCTCAGATCGTTGCTGAGAAGGTGCGCAATGGCCGCGGACAGCGAAGTCTTCCTCAAGAACAAAGAAATCCAGGTCGACGAGGAGGCCGGCTCCGCGACGGTGACCATCGTCCGCACCGGCTCGACCGCCGGCGCGGTGACGATCACGTACGGCATCCAAGACTACAGCGCCACCGCGAACGAGGACTTCGTCAGCGGCCTCTACGAGGTCACCATGGCGGCCGGCGCGACGGAGATGACCGTCCAGGTCAAGGTGCTGGACGACAAGGTCGGGGAGGGCACCGAGCACTTCACCTTCTCGCTGGTCAGCGTCGAAGGCGCCGGCCTCGGCGTCCCGCGCAATTCGTGGATTTCGATCCTCGACGACGAAGCGCCGTCGCCGCCCGTCGTGGAGCCGCCGCTCAAGTCGGACTACGTCGTGGACCAGAAAACGCTGGTCAGCGGCCTCGACCGGCCGGTGAAGTTCGAGTTCTCGCCCGTGGACCCGACCCGCGTCTACGTCGCGGAGAAGGGCGGGACGGTCAAGATCGCCGACCTCGACGACGGCACCGCCACCACCCTGCTCGACCTCCGCGCCCGCGTGAACGACTACGGCGACCGCGGCCTGCTCGACGTCGCCCTGCACCCGGACTTCGCCAAGAACGGCTACATCTACGTCTTCGCCGTCATCGACCCGAGCGACACCGCCGGCCTGAAGGACGAAGCCGGCCCGGACGGCTCCGGCAACCGCTACGCCCAGGTGCTGCGCTACACCGCCGATGCCGAAACGGGGTTCACCACGATCAAGCAGGGCAGCGAGTTGGTGCTGCTCGGCGGCGCCGGGCGGACGCTGAAGGACATCAGCGGCGACGGCGTGAAGGACTTCATGAAGCCGGAGTTCGCGGACTTGCCGTCCTCCGAACGCTACATCAACCAAGCGGCGCCTGCGCAGAAGGCGGTCAACGGCGTCAAGCAGGACTTCATCAAGGTCGACTCGATGACCCACGCCGGCGGCTCGCTCACCTTCGGGCCGGACGGCGCGCTCTACGTGGGCATCGGCGACGGCGCTTCGCCCAACTACGCCGACCCGCATTCCTACGACGTCCAGAACCTCGACAGCCTTTCGGGCAAGATCCTCCGGGTGGACCCGCTCACCGGCCGGGGCCTCGCGGACAACCCGTTCGCGGGCGGCGTCGGGCTGGACACCAACAAGGCCAAGGTCTGGCAATCCGGCCTGCGCAACCCGTTCTCGACGGCGTTCGACACGGAAGGCCGGTTCTTCATCTCCAACACCGGCTGGAACCTGTGGGAGTCGATCCTTCAGGGCGGGAAGGGCGCCAACTTCGGTTGGCCCTTCTACGAAGGCGCCGACGGCGGGGTGTCGACGCCTTCGCAGTTCTACAGGCAGTTGTACGAGGCCAAGGAGTTCTACGCCGCGGTGGAGCGGGGCGAGGTGTCCATCACGGCGCCCTTCCGCGCCTTTTCCCACTACGACGGCGACCCCGGCTACCAGGTCCAGGCCATCACCGCCGGGTCCTCGGTCTACACCGGCGACAAGTACCCCGAAGCCCTCAAGAACGACTTCTTCTTCACGGACTACGTCGACGGCGAAGTCTTCGCGGTGGACGCGAAGGACCGGACGGAGCTGAAATTCCTTTGGCAAGGCGCCCCCGCAGACGTCCCCATCGACTTCGTCCAGGGCCCCGACGGGTACGTGTACTACGCCAAGCTCGCCTACTTCCAACCCGGCGCCGGCGAGATCGGCCGGCTCGAAATCTCCGCCATCGAACAACCGCCGCCGCCTCTGCCGCCCACCTACTACGGCACCGAGGGCGACGACCGCCTCGCCTTGGGGAACGGTGACGAAATCCTCGACGGCCTAGGCGGTCGAGACTGGGTGGACATGCTGGCCGAAGGGCGCCGCGGCAGCGCCGTTTCGGCGCGAGCGGACGGCAAGGTCGAGGTGGCCCACGACGGCCAGACCGACGCCTTGGCCAACGTCGAGGAGATCCGCTTCGCCGACGGGCGCCTCGCCTTCGACCCGGCCGACCCGGCGGCGAAGGTCCTGCGCCTGTACGAAGCCGCGCTGGACCGCCTGCCGGACCAGGACGGCCTCAACTTCTGGATCGACGCCGTGCAGGAAGGACGGCCGCTGGCGTTGCTGGCGGAACGCTTCCTGTCTTCCCCCGAATTCGGCGCCCGCTCCGGCGGCGTCTCTGGCGACGGCGCCTTCGTGGACCGGCTCTACATCAACGTGCTCGGCCGCGCCGGCGAAGTGGAAGGCCGCGCTTTCTGGGTGGGCGTGCTCGACAGCGGTGGCGCGGGCCGCGCCGAGGTGCTCGCCGCCTTCTCCGAAAGCATCGAGAACAAGGCGGGCACCGCGGCCCTGGTCCGCGACGGCATCTGGGACCGCTCCGAAGAAGCGATGGAGGCGGCGCGCCTCTACGACACCGTGTTCGGCCGCCGCCCGGACGTGGAAGGCCTGACTTTCTGGAAGAACCGCCTGGAGAGCGGCGACGCCACGCTGGCGCAGGTGGCGGACGCCTTCGTCGGAGGCGCCGAGTTCCGGGGCAGGTACGGCAACCTCGACAACCGCGCCTTCGTCCAGGCCCTATACGAGAACACGCTGGACCGGCCCGCCGACCGGGCGGGGCTCGACTTCTGGGGCGGCCAACTCGACGCCGGCGCGGCCCGCTCCAAGGTGGTGCTGGACTTCTCCGAAAGCGCCGAGCACGTCGCGCTGACCGCGCCCGCCATCGGCGGCGAGGACCCGTCCCGGTTCGGCATCCTGTTCGTGTGACGGGGGAGGGGCGGCCCGCCCTGGCGGCGGCGCTCCGTGCCCCATCCCGCAAGGCGCGCGCTTCCGGGCGCGAGGCCGCGCGCCCCGCCGTCACCGCCGCCGCCGGCCGGCGCGCCGGCACCAACGGAGCCTTGGCGCGTTGGTGCCGACCGTAGGCGAGGACGGCGCCGCCCCGCGCCCGCGGCGCCGGCGTCACCCCCCGGCGGCTCGGGAGGGGAGACGCGCGTGCCGCTGCTGACGAAGGACGACATCCGGCGGCAATCCGCGTTCGCTTGGGCCTGCTTGGCCGCGATGGCCGCGGTCGCGGCGTGGTTCTGGTGGCTGGACAAGCGCGGCGCGGCGATGGGCACGCTCGCGGCCCTCGCCGGGTGCCTGGGCCTGCTCCTGCCGCCGCGGGAACGCATGGCGGCGCTGCCGTGGCGGGTGCGGGCGCTGCCCCGGTGGGCGGACGCAGCGCCCGTGCTCGCGGCGCTGCTGTCGAGCCCCGGCTACGGCCTGAACTGGTTCTACGGCGCGAACCCCTACGACGAAACGGTGCATCTGGTGAGCGGCGCGCTGGCCGGCGCCGTTTTCGCGGCGCTGCTGGAGGTGGACGGGCTCCGGCGCGGCGCCAAGCGGCTCGCGGCCGCGGGCTTGGCCTTCGGTCTCGGCGTCGGCGTCGCGTGGGAGGCCTTCGAAGCGGCCGTCGGGCTGATCGGCGATTGGACCGACACCTGGACGGACGCGGTCCTGACGGCGTCGGGCACGGCGCTCGGCGCCGCCCTGGCCGGGTCGCGCCGCCGCGGCCAAGCCGCCGGCCAGGGCGCTGCCGCCGCGGGGCCAGGAAGCGCCGAACCGCGCGCGGCGGGCCCCTGGGAAAGGGCCGGCGGGCCGTCGGGGTGAGCGGCCGCGCCGCCCTGCCGCCCGCTAGCCCGCTTCGCTCCCGCCCCGCGCCCGACGCGCTTCCGAAAGCAGCAACCACGCCATGCTCGTCGCCACCTACAACGCCCACCGCGGCCGCGGCCTCAACCCGGCCGGGCCGTTCCGGCCGGACCGCATCGCGGGGGTCATCGCCGAGATCCGCCCGGACCTGATCGCCCTGCAAGAGGCCCAGCACTACCTCCGGCCGGGCGTGCCCATGCTGGACGCCGCGGCCATCGAGCGCGACCTCGGCTTGCGCCTCCTGCGCGTCCCCTCCGTGGCCCACCGCCCGGGCGACCACCAGGGCTGGCGCGGCAACCTGGTGCTGGTCCGGCGCGACGCCGCGGTGCTTCGCCCGCCGGTCGGCCTGCGGCTCGGCGGCCTGGAGCCGCGCGGCGCGGTGATGGCCGAGCTCGACCTCGGCCACGGGCCGTTCCGGCTGATCGCGGCCCACCTCAGCCTGGGGCCGGAGCGGCGGGCGCTCCAGGCCGAGGCGCTGCTGGCGGCCATGCGGACCGGCGCCGGCGACCGGCTGCCGACCTTGCTGCTCGGCGACCTCAACGAGTGGCGCCAGGGCGCCTCCGCCCTCGGCGTGCTCGAAGCCGCCTTCGGCGCAGCGCCGCGCGCGCCCACCTTTCCGGTGTTCCGCCCCTTCTTGAAGCTGGACGCGATCATGGGGCGCCCGCGCGGGCTGGTGCCCGGCGTCGAAGCGCACGACACGCCCCTGGCCCGGCGCGCTTCCGACCACCTGCCGCTCAAGGCGCGCATCGACACCGCCGTCCTCCGGGCCGCCTCCGCCGGTGGCGCCGCCTGCCGCGGCCACGGCGCGGCTACCGGCGCGGCCGGGCGCTGACCGCGGGCGCCGCGCGACGGCCGGCGGCCGACGCGCCGGGCCAGCCTGCGGAGGCAAGCGCCGCACGCTCAGGGCGCGGGAGCATCGGCGCCCTCCGGCCCGGCGGCGGGGGTGGACGCCGTGGCGGCGGCCGAGGCGGAGGGGCGTGCCAGCGCGGCGCCGCCGAACACCAAACGGTCCCGCTCGGCCAGCCCGAGCCCGTCCCACACGTGGCCCGCGCGCTCGTTGTCGGAGGCCATGGGCGGCCTCGCGCGCCGCATCCGCGCCTCCACGCGGCGGCGCTGCGCCGGCGTCAGCTCTTCCCAGAACTGGGCGAGCCAACGGTTCTGCCGCAGCCGCTCGCGGGGGTCGTGCGGCGGCGGCCGAGCCGCCGGCGGATTCGGCCGCGGTTCCATGGCGACCACCAACGGCTGCGGCTTCGGCCTGCACGCGCCGGAACCCAACGCCAACAGGGCCGCTGACAGCAGCAGGACGGCACGGCGCGGCGCCACAAACGGCACGCTCAACGCCCCACCGCGTAGCCCTGCATCCCGCGCGGGTTGGCGCCGGCGAAGATCTGCCCGTCCGCTTCCCGCCGCGCGCCGGTCAAGCGGCCTTCCGACCAGTCGCCGCCCGTCTCGGCCGCGTGGCCGCGCGCTTGCAGGTCGGCCAGCACGTCCGGCGCGAAGCGGCCTTCCAGCACCAGCTTCCCCGGCTTGGCGCCGCGCGGCCAGAAAGAGCTGATCCAGTGCTCGCTGTGGAAGGAGGGCAGGTCGATCGCCTGCTGGATGGAAAAGCGGTGGTCCAGCATCCGCGCCAGCATGATCGGCTGCCACTGGTCCTGCTGCTCGCCGCCCGGCGTGCCGAAGCTCATCCAGGGGCGGCCGTCGTCACGTAGCACCATGGAGGGGGAGAGCGTGGTGCGCGGCCGCTTGCCCGGCTGGAGGCCATTGGGCAGCGACTCGTCCAGCCAGAACATCTGGCAGCGCGAGCCTAGGCAGAAGCCCAGCTCCGGGATCGCCGGCGAGGATTGCAGCCACCCCGCGGAGGGCGTCGCGCTCACCATGTTGCCCCAGCGGTCGATGACGTCGACGTGGCAGGTGTCGCCGCCGGCGGCGCCGAGGCGCGACACGGTGGGCTCGCCCGTGCCCGCCGCCATCGCCACCTCTTCGGCGCGGCGCACCGCGGCGGCGTAGTCCGTGCGCGGCGGGCGCCCGTCCGGGCCGCCCGGCCGGAACTCCAGGCTCGCCCGCTCGCCGATCAGCGCCCGGCGCGCCTCGGCGTAGGCGGGCGAGAGCAGCGTCCACATCGGCACGTCCACGAAATCCGGGTCGCCGTAGAACGCTTCCCGGTCGGCGAAGGCGAGCTTCATGGCCTCGGCGACGACGTGGACGAACTCCGCGCCCACCGGGTCCATCGCCCCGATGTCGAAGCCCTCCAGCAGCGCCAGGGTCTGGAGCATCGCCGGCCCCTGGCTCCAGGGCCCGCACTTCAGGACGGTGTGCCCGCGGTAGGTCCCGGCGAGCGGCGCTTCCACCCCGGCCCGCCAGTCCGCCATGTCCTGCCCGGTCAGCACGCCGGCGTGGCGGCGGCCGGAGGTGTCGAGCGCCTCAGTGGTCCGGCAGAAGCGGTCGATCGCCTCGGCGACGAAGCCGCGGTACCAGGCATCCCGCGCCGCGTCGATCCGCCGTTCGCGGTCCCCGCCGGCGGCGTCCGCCTCCCGCACCACCCGCTCGTAGGTGTCGGCCAGCACCGGGTTGGCGTACAACTCGCCGGGCTTCGGGCCGCCGTCCCTGAGCCACAGCGCGGCCGAGGTCGGCCACGCCGTTTCGAACAACGGCCGCACCGTCTCCACCGTGGCGGCCACGCGCGGCACCATGTGGGCGCCGGCCCTGGCGTAGCCGATGGCGTAGCCGAGCACCTCCCGCAGCTCCCAGGTGCCGTGGTCGCGCAGCATCAACGCCCAGGCGTCGAAGGCGCCGGGGACGGGCGCGGGGAGGAGGCCGGTCCCGGGCACCAGGTCGAGCCCGAGTTCGCCCTTAAGCTTCGCCACCGTCAGCCCGCGCGGCGCCGGACCCTGGCCGCAGACCACCTGCTGCGCCCCGAGCCGTTCGCTGTGCAGGATGATCGGGCAGTCGCCGCCCGGCCCGTTCAGGTGCGGCTCCACCACCTGGAGGGTGAACCCGGCCGCCGCCGCCGCGTCGAAGGCGTTGCCGCCGCGCTCCAGCACCGCCATGCCGACCCCGCTGGCGATCCAGTGGGTCGAGGCCACGGCGCCGAAGGTGCCGGCGATCTCGGGACGGGTGGTGAACATCCTGCGCGTCGTCTCCCAGCCCCGGAAACGGCGGCTTGGCCGGGGCAGGCCCGGTTTGGCGAGGGTGGGGCGCGGGGTCAATCGGCGGAGAATCCATGTTGGTGGCCGTGGTGGGGCCTTCGGGCGCCGGGAAGGACACGCTGCTGGACGGCGCGCGGGCGCGGATCGGGGCTGGGGACGGGCGGTTCCGCTTCGCCCGGCGATGCATCACCCGCCCCGCTTCGGCCGGCGGCGAGGACCACGAGGCGCTGGACCGCGACGCCTTCCTCCGGCGGCGCGACGCCGGCGGCTTCGCGCTGTGGTGGGAGGCGCACGGGCTGCTGTACGGCGTGCCGCGCGACGTCGAGGCGGACCTCGACGCCGGGCGCTGCGTGGTGGCGAACCTGTCCCGCGCCGTGCTGGGGGAGGCGCACCGGCTGTACCCGTTGCTGGTGCTGGAGGTCACGGCGCCGGCGGCCGTGCTCGCCGCGCGGCTGGCGGCGCGGGGGCGGGAGGATGAGGAAACGATCGCGGCGCGGCTGGCGCGGGAGGCGCCGCTGCCGGACGGGCTGCGGGTGCGGCGGGTGGTGAACGACGGCGCGGTGGAACGGGCGGTCGCGGAGGTGGCGCGGGCGCTGTTGGAGGCGGCGGGGGAGGGGCGGGGGCGCTGAGGTGCGGGACGGTCGTGCCTCTAGAGGTGCGCGCCGGGGTGCGGGCGTTTTGCGCGAACCGGATGAATGCGCTGGACCGGACCCCCTGCTCCTCCGTGCGTTGCGAGCCGAGATGCCGGCGTTCTGCTCGAATGGGACAAATGCTTCGGACTGAGGCAGGGCACCGTATCCGGCCCGGTGGCGACCCGTCGGACGATCGGCGCCCCAGCACGCCTCGATTGTCGAACTGGAACGAATGCCTCATTCGCCTCCGGAGCCTCGCGCTCTTTTGCCCGAGCCGCCCCGTGGAATGGCCCGCGTGCCGAAAGCGCTTTCTGCCGGAATGGGACAAATGCCCTGGGCCGCGTGGGAACCGTACCGTATTGTGCGCGCCGGCCGTTCCAAGGGCTGGTGCGCGCTGCGGAAGCTCGCTTTTGCACGAAGCGGACAAATGCGCCTGTCGCGGTCGGCGCCCTTCGGCCGGCGTGTTACCTTTCCCGCAAAACGGGTTTGCGGCCGAAGGCGCGCCATTTGTCGGAATTGGATAAACGCCGTTGGAGAGCGTGACGCGGGCCGAGGCGCGTGGGAAAGGAGTAATTACGACATTCGGACAAACCCATGGACGCTGGACGGGCTGTCGGGAGGGTTCTTGCTCCGCGCCGGCACTGTTCGTTCGCAAGGCAGGCATCTCTGCGGCTCCGAAGCGAGCCAAGGATTTTAATCCTATTTTTTGTCATAACGCAAATGCTTCTTCTCGCCTCTTTAAATTTGTGTGCCGTCGCGCAAGGGTGAGCATCCCGGGGCCAAAAGCTACTTGAGAGGCGCCGCAAATTATCCCATACAAGCGTACTAGCCGGTAGCTTTTGCATCCGCGAGGGCGCTTCCGAAAGGAGCCGGCTAGCTTCCCCAGCTTTGGCACGTAGCGCGTTAGTGACGGGCCCCGTCGATGCTTGCTACAGAGGCCAGATCTTCTCGAAACGCTCGAAGGTTTTGATGACATCGTGGAGCCTGAGAACAGCCTTCTCGGCGCGTTTAGCGTTTGCATCGCAGTACTCAGCAAAGCTGAACTGCCGCGTGGCCGGCGGCGACGCTAGATACGCGCTAATTAGGCGCTGCCGAAGCCGGTAACCTTTGAGTTTAAAGTAAGTAACTACATCACACGCCTGTATAAGACGATTATGGTGGGATTTTACGAAGTGGACGGTATCGACCACGTTCTTAATTGCGGTGGGACGCCAGCCCCAGCCGGTATTGACGCTCTTGGAAAAAGCTAAGTCTCTGATTAGCTGCTCCTCCAACTCGCGGTGCTCGTCGGCTACAAGCAAGCCAAAATCACTTACAGTCGGTCCTGCGAGGTAATCCTGCACGCGCTCAAGCATGAACTGAAAGCAGAGCAGATGCGGATAGGTGCCAGTGATTTTTTTAAGTTTGTCTACTCCAAAAGCACCGAAAAGAGCGCCTTCTTCTTTACAAACCTGTAGTATGTCCATGCAAATACGAATGCGCAGTGCCGGATCGATCTTTTCAAAGAATTTTTTGCCGCTGTACAGTTCTGCCCCATGGAACTCAACATCATCGGGAAGGACTATAACGTCAGTTTTCTCGACTGAATCTGTGCATTCTTGTGCTAGTTTGTTTAACCGTTCTTCAATATTTCTGACCTGGCCTTGATCTACAATCAACGCCCCAATCATGTGAATGGGTTGATCGGGATCGGCCCTGCCACCGGTGTTTCCCGCTTCGTCAATGTAGATCAACTTCATGAGCTTTGATCTACAAGGTTGACAACTGATCGGTCAATGGACGCTAGCGGTGTGGGGCCCGCTTGCGCGGGGCCGACGAGAGGACGAGGCGCAACTCGTGTTCGACGGTGTCAGGCGCCGAACGGCAGCCGCTCCGCGATCAGGAACGGCGCGCTCGGCCCGGCCTGGGTGAACAGGCAGACGGACGACACCCGCCGCCGGTGCGTGAGCGCGTTAGCCAAGTGCGCCTCCGCCGCCGGCAGCACCGCCGCCTTTTCCTCGGGCGAGAGGCGCCGCGTCAGGGTGACGTGGAAGCGCCACTCGTCGAACACGTAGGGGTAGCCCCAGCGCGCGAGGTTCGCTTCCTGTCGCGGCGACAGCCCGGCCCGGCGCCGCTTCGCCAGTTCCGCCTCGTCCGGCGGCGCGCGGCAGGCGTCCAGCGCCTCCACGCAGGCGTCCGCGAGAGCCCGCAGCGGCGGGCAGGGCTCGGTTTCGCGCAGCGCCAGGAAGCCTTCGAGGTCGCGCACCGCGAGCGGCGGCAGGTCGAAGGTTCGCAGGCGCGCCGCGAGCGCCGCCGCGGCGTCCAGCGCCTCGGCCCAGGAAGCGCGGAGGCGGAAGGGCGGCTTCAGGGTGGCGTGGAGGCCGTAGCCGCGCGGGTCGGCGGTGAGGGCGCGGAGGTCGTGGCCGGGCACGCCCGGTTGCGGCAGCGGCGCGCCGGTCTGGGCGTCGCGCCCCAGCCAGGAGGAGCCGGCGCGGTGCAGCGGGTCGTCCGGTTCTGGCGCCCAGTACAGGGCGAGGCGCGCGCCCGGCGCCGGCGCCCCGATCACCCGGACCCGCCCCGCGCGTTCCTCACGGACCCGCCCCGCGCGTTCCTCACGAACCCGCCCCGCGCGTTCCTCACGAACCCGCCCCGCGCGTTCCTCACGCGACGCGCTCCCCCGCGCGCCACACCTGCCGCACCACCGGCAGCCCGTCGTGCTCGCGCACCCGCACCAGGTCGGCGCGCAGGCCCGCCTCGATGCGGCCGCGGTCGGTGAGCCGCGCCATCCGCGCCGGCGCGTCCGTGACCATCGCCACCGCCTCCGGCAGGGAAACCCCGGCCTCCGCCGCGCAGCGCCACGCCGCCTCGACCATGGCGCCCGGCACGTAGTCGCTCGCCAGCGCGTCCGCCGCGCCCTCCCGCACCAGGTCGGCGGCGGCGACGTTGCCGGAGTGGCTGCCGCCGCGCACCACGTTGGGGGCGCCGGCGATCACCTCCACGCCGATGGCGCGCGCGTGCTTCGCCGCCTCCATCAGCACCGGGAACTCGCTGATCGTGATGCCGTCGCGCTTGTTGCGGTCCATCTCGGCCGGGTCGTCGTCGTCGTGGCTGGCGACCGGCAGGTCGCGGCCCGCGATGCGCTCCAGCAGCCAGCGCCGCTGCGGCTCCCGCAGCCGCTCGCGCTGTTCCAGGAGTTCGGCGATGCGGCGCGACACCTCGGCGTCCGTCATCTGCTTCTGCCGTACGCGCATCGCCCGGTAGCGGTCGAGGTCGCGGTACTGGCCGACGCCGGGCGAGTGGTCCATCAGGCTCACCATCCGCACCAGCGGGTGGTCGGCGACGGCCTCCAGCGCCGGCGGCATGTCCACCGCCGGCAGCTCGCAGCGGAGGTGGAGGAAGTGCTCGCTCCGAAGCAAGCCGGTGTCCGCCAGCGCGTCGAGGTCGCGCACCCCGTCCCAGAAGGTCTGGTCCCGCCCCATGTCGAAGCCGAGGTCGCCGAGGCACAGCGCGTCCAGCACGGTGGTGACGCCCGCCGCCGCGCACTGCGCGTCGTGCGCCAGCATGGCGGAGCGGCTCGGCCAGCGCGCGTTGGCGCGGGGCAGCACCTGGCGTTCGAGGTTGTCCGTGTGGACGTCCACCACGCCGGGGATCAGGTGGTCGCCGCCCAGGTCCTCGGCGGAGGGGAGGCCGCTCCGACCCGGCTGCACCTCGGCTATCGAACCGCCGCGCAGCACCACGCTGCCCGGCACCACCTCGCCCGGCATCACCAGCAGGGCGTTCGTCAACACGGTCTCGGCGGTGCTCATGCGGCGCTCCGGCTCGCCTCCTGGGGTCGGGGTTCGATGGCGAAGAGGCGGTCGGAAACCCGGTCGCGCACGTCCGCGTCGTGGAAGATGCCGACCACCGCCGCGCCCGCCGCCTTGGCCTCGCGGATGAGGGCCACCGCCACGTCGCGGTTCGCGGCGTCGAGGCTCGCGGTCGGCTCGTCCAGCAGCAGCACCGGATAGCCCGGCGCGAAGCCCCGCGCCAGGTTCACCCTTTGCTGCTCGCCGCCCGAGAAGGTGGCGGGGGGGAGCGAATGCAGGGCAGGGGGCATGTTGAGCCGGAGCAGCAGCGCCCGCGCCCGCTCGCGCGCCTCGTCCAAGGCCATGCCGCGCGCCAGCAGCGGCTCCGCCACGATGTCGAGCGCCGGCACGCGCGGGATCACGCGGAGGAACTGGCTGACGTGGCCCAGCGTCTCCCGCCGCACCTCCCGCACCAGCCGCGCGTCGGCCGCCGTCAGGTCCGCGGGGGCGCCGCGGTGCCGGACCAGGATGCGCCCGCCCTCCGCGCCGTAGTTGCCGTAGAGGCAGCGCATCAGGGTGGACTTGCCCGCGCCCGATGGCCCCGCCAGCGCCACGCACTCGCCCGGCGCCACGGCGAAATCGACGCCGTCCAGCACCGGCAGCCGCGTCCCGCCCTGGAGGTGCAGGGTGAAGGTCTTCGCCAGCCCTTCGGCCTTTAGCGCCCAGTCGCCGCTCATGCCGCGAGCACCGAGGAGACGAGGAGCTGCGTGTACTCGTGCTGGGGGTCGTCCAGCACGCGGTCGGTCAGCCCGTGCTCCACCACCCGCCCGCGCCGCATCACCACCAGCCGGTGCGCCAGCAGCCGCGCCACCGCTATGTCGTGCGTCACCAGCAGCACGGCGAGGCCGAGGCCGGCCACCAGGGCGCGGATCAGATCGAGGAGTCGCGCTTGCACCGACACGTCGAGGCCGCCGGTCGGCTCGTCCATGAACACCAACCGTGGCCGCGTCACCAGGGTACGCGCGATCTGCAGGCGCTGCTGCATGCCCCCGGAGAAGTCGCGCGGCAGATCGTCCATGCGCGCCGGGTCGATCTCCACCCGCCGCAGCCATTCCGCCGCCGCGGCGCGGATGCCGCCGTAGTGGCGCGCGCCCACCGCCATCAGCCGCTCGCCCACGTTGCCGCCGGCCGAGACGTTGAGCCGCAGGCCGTCGCGCGGGTTCTGGTGGACGAAGCCCCATTCGGTGCGCGCGAGGCGCCGCAGCGCCGCTTCGCCCGAGCCGTGCACCGGCACGACGGCGCCGGCCGCGTCGCGGTACAGCACCTCGCCGGTGTCGGCCGGGAGCGCGCCGGAGAGCACGCGCAGCAGGCTGGTCTTGCCGGAGCCGGACTCGCCCAGGATCGCCACCACCTCGCCCGGCCAGACCCGCAGCGCCACGTCGTCCAGCGCCGGGACGGGGCCGAAGCGCAGGGAAAGGCCGCGCGCCTCCAGGATCGGCGCGTCTGCCGTCACTTCGCCGCCCTCCGTTCCGCGCAGTAGTCGGTGTCGGAGCAGAGGAAGCGCCGGCCGCCGCGGTCGTCCGTCACCACCTCGTCGAGGTAGCTGTCGCGGCTGCCGCAGAGCGCGCAGGCGGCGGCGGGGCGTGGCGGCTCGAACGGGTGGTCCTCGAAGTCGAGCGAGCGGACCTCCGTGTAGGGCGGCACCGCGTAGATGCGCTTCTCCCGCCCCGCGCCGAAGAGCTGCAAGGCCGGCATCCGGTCCATCTTCGGGTTGTCGAAGGCGGGAATGGGGGAAGGCGCCATCAGGTAGCGCCCGTTCACCATCACCGGGTAGTTGTAGGAGATCGTCACCTCGCCCTGGCGCGCGATGTCCTCGTAGAGCTTGACGTGCATGAGCCCGTAGTCGCCCAGCGCGTGCAGCCGCCGCGTCTCGGCCACGCGCGGCTCCAGCCGGAACAGCGGCTCCGGCATCGGCACCTGGTAGACGAGGATCTGGCCCTCGCGCAGCGGCGTCTCCGGGATGCGGTGGCGCGTCTGGATCACCGTCGCCTCCGCCGTGCGCTCCGTGGTGGCGACGCCCGCCACCCGCGCGAAGAAGCGGCGGATGGAGACGGCGTTGGTGGTGTCGTCGGCGCCCTGGTCGATCACCTTGAGCGTGTCCGCCGGGCCGATGACGCTCGCCGTCACCTGGATGCCGCCCGTGCCCCAGCCGTAGGGCAGCGGCATCTCGCGCGAGCCGAAGGGCACTTGGTGGCCGGGGATCGCCACCGCCTTCAGCAAGGCGCGGCGGATCATCCGCTTGGTGTCCTCGTCGAGGTAGGCGAAGTTGTACCCGGCGAGCGTCGCGGCGGCGCTCATTCCGCCGCCTCCCGCCGTTGTGCGGCGGCCGTCCCGGCGCGGATCGCCCGCAGCTTCTCCAGCTCGCTCTGGAAGTCCACGTAGTGCGGCAGCTTCAGGTGTTCCACGAAGCCCGTCGCCTCCACGTTGTCGGAGTGGTACAGCACGAACTCCGCGTCCTGCGCCGGGGCGCCCGTCTCCTCGCCCAGCTCCTCGGCGCGGAGCGCCCGGTCCACCAACGCCATCGCCATCGCTTTGCGCTCGCCCTGGCCGAACACCAGCCCGTAGCCGCGCGTGAACTGCGGCGGCTCGTGCCGGCTGCCGCCGAACTGGTTCACCATCTGGCATTCGGTCACGACGACGTCGCCGATCTCCACCGCGAAGCCCAGCTCCGGCGGCGCGACCTGCACCGCGACCTCGCCCATCCGCAGCTCGCCGACGAAGGGGTGCGCGTTGCCGTAGCCGCGCTGCGTCGAGTAGCCGAGGCCGAGCAGGAAGCCCTCGTCGCCGCGCGCCAGCGCCTGCAACCGGAGCGGCCGGTCGGCGGGGATTTCCAACGGCTCGCGCGTCAGGTCGCCCGGCTCCTCGTCCGACGCCGGCTCGGCCGCCATCAACCCTTCCTGCGCCAGCAGCCCGGTGACGCGGGGCGCCGCGGCGCCGTCGGCCTCTGCTTCCGGCGCCGGCGCGGGCGGCTCCGCCCCTTCGGCCGCGAGCGCGAAGTCCAGCAGCCGGTGCGTGTAGTCGAAGGTCGGGCCGAGCACCTGCCCGCCCGGGAGGTCCTTGTAGGTCGCGCTCACCCGGCGCCGCACCCGCATCGCCGCGGTGTCGAGCGGCACGGACGCGCCGAAGCGGGGCAGGGTGGTGCGGTAGGCGCGCAGCAGGAACGCGGCCTCGATCAGGTCGCCCCGCGCCTGCTTGATGGCGAGCGCCGCGAGCGAGCGGTCGTGGCACGCCCCTTCGGCCATCACACGGTCCACGGCCAGCGACAACTGCTCCTCGATCTGCCGCACCGAAAGCTCCGGCAAGGCCGGGTCGCCGCGCCGCGCCTCGTCCAGCCAGGCGTGCGCGTTCTCGATCGCCCGCTCGCCGCCCTTCACCGCAACGTAGGCCACGCGCCTTAGCCCTCCTCGATGGAAACGGTGCGCGGCAGCGCCGCAAGGTCTCGCCCGGCGCAGAGCACCACGTCCACGCCGCGCGGGAAGGCGGCCCGGTTGGCGCCCCAGCGCGCGGCGAAGCCCTCCGGCAGACCGGACACGCGCAGCCGGTGCTCCGCCTCGATGCCGGGGCCGCGCAGCCGCCAGCCGCGCCCCGGCTCCAGCGCCGGCACCTGCACGATCAAGGTCGCGCTGAGGTGCGGCTCCTCGTCCGTGCCCTGCTCCAGCGTGTCGAGGAGCGGGGGCGCATGGCAGGCGAGCGCGAAGGCCGCGTCGCCGGGCGACCGCGCCGAAGGGCAACCCGCGTGGAAGGCGAGCCACGCCGCAGCCTCCGCGCCGGCGTCCGTCCAGAGCGGCGTCGCCGCGTCGGCCAGCGCCAGCGCCACCGCCGCGGCGGCGGGCCCGAGCGGCGCCGGCGGGCGCAGGTCCACCGGTACGCGCCGCACCAGGCCCGGCCGGCTCATCGCGTCGAGCAGGGCGCGGAAGCACGCCTGCGCGTCCGCCACCGGATCGCCGAAGCCGGGGGCGAGGGCCGCCGCCGCGCTCACCGCATCACCGCCAGGGTCGAGAAGTCCACGCGCGTCGCCGCCGCCTTGCGCGCCGTGCGCGCCGCCCGTTCCGCCTGTGCCGCCGCCAGCGGCTCGACCACGGCGCGCAGCAGCGCCGGCCGCAGCGCGGCGTCCTGCAAGGCCGCGTCCAGCACCGCCGCCGTCTCGGCTTTCTCCAAATCGCGGCCCGCGACGTAGGCGTGGCCGACCCGCGCGCCGCCCGACACGCCCACGGCGCAGCGCGTCACCGTCATCTCGCCGAGGTTGAACGGCGCGCCGTCGCCGCCCTGCCGGCCGCGCACCATCACCAGCCCGACCTCCGGCCCGCGCAGGCGCGTGTGCGGCGGCAAGGGCGGGGCGTCCCGCAGCCGTGCGGCGATCTCGGCCCCGCTGGCCTGCGCCAGCACGCCCATCCAGCGCCGGCGCGACGCGAAGTCTTCGGGCGGGGTCTCGGCGCTTTCCGTCATGCGGCGATCTTGTAAGGTCTAGACAACCGGATGTCTACCCGTCTATTGCAGACGTAGGGTGCGACGGGAGACATGCGGCGTGGTTGAAGCTTCCATGACGGATGGGGACGCCGCGTCGGAGCCGCTGGCGCGCGGCGCCGGGGTCGCGCTGTGGCGGCAGATCTTCGGCGAGATCGAGCGCGAGATCGCCTCGGGCCGCTACCCTCCGGGCGCGCGGATGCCGACGGAGGAAGCGTTCAAGACGCGCTTCGGCGTGAACCGCCACACCATCCGACGGGCGATGGAGGAATTGGAGGCGGCCGGGCTGGTGCGCGTGGAGCAGGGGCGCGGCACCTTCGTTGCGGAGGACGTGCTCGATTACACGCTCGGCGCCCGCACGCGCTTCACCGAGGTCATCCGCCGCCAGAACCGCGAGCCGGGCGGGCGCATCGTCCGGTTGGCGGACGTGGAGGCCGACGCGGCCGTGGCGTCGGCGCTCGGGCTGGCGCGGGGTAAGCCGGTGGTGCTCGCCGAGCGGTTGGGGCTGGTGGACGGGCGGCCGGTGCTGGTCGGCACGCACTACTTCCCTGCGGCGCGCTTCCCGCGCATCGCCGAGGCGCTGGCGGCCGACCCGTCCATCACCAAGGCGCTCGCGGCGGGCGGCGTGCCGGACTACCGGCGGCGGACCACCAAGGTGACGGCGCGGATGCCCACCCCGGAAGAAGCGGCGCTGCTCGGGCAGTCGCGGACCCGGCCGGTGCTGGCGACGGAGACGGTGAACACCGACCCCGACGGCGACCCGGTGGAAGCGGGCTGGGGGTGCTACGCCGCCGGGCGGGTGCAGATCGTGGTGGAGACCTGAGCCGCCGGGTCAGAGCACCGTGGGCGGGAGCTTCTTGGCGAGCTTGCGGGCCAGGGCGTAGCCGAGCATCCCCGAGATCGGCGCCGCCGGGATCACCAGCAGCCAGCCGATGTGCGCGCCCTGCACCGCCATCCCCAAACCCACCCCGAGCATCAACCCGCCGACCAAGCTGCCCACCGTGCCAGCCGTGAGGCCGAGGACCAGGATCTCTTCGCGCGTCACCATGTCGGGGCAATGGTGCCCGTCCCGCGGTTTGACAAGCCCGGCCGCCGGACACTATAGCCCGCCGCATTCCTGGGAACGTGGACGCGGCCCTGGGCGGTTTCCGCCCTTGTCCGCCGCGCGCCCGCCTCGGCCCTCCCGGGCCGGGGCCTACCGGGACAACACCGCAGCACAGAGGGCCGCCGGAAGGCGGAACCGCCGCGCCATGACCAAGCGTCTCGAGAGCAAGTACAAGATCAACCGCCGCCTCGGGGTGAACCTCTGGGGCCGGGCCAAGAGCCCGATCACCAAGCGCGAAACCATCCCCGGCCAGCACGGCGCCCGGCGCAAGCAGAAGCCCACGGACTTCGGCGTGCAGCTCATGGCGAAGCAGAAGCTGAAGGGCTACTACGGCAACATCGGCGAGAAGCAGTTCCAGAAGTACTACCAGGAAGCGGTGCGCCGGAAGGGCGACACCTCCGAGAACCTGATCGAACTGCTGGAGCGCCGGCTGGACGCCGTGGTGTACCGCATGAAGCTGGCGGTGACGCCCTTCGCCGCCCGCCAGTTCGTCAACCACGGCCACCTCACGGTGAACGGCAAGCGGCTGAACATCCCGTCCTACCAAGTGCGGGACAACGACCTGATCGAGGTCAAGGAGAAGTCGAAGCAGCTCACCGCCGTGCTGGACGCGGCGCAGAGCGGCGAGCGCGACGTCCCCGACTACATCGAGATCGACCACCGCGCCATGCGCGGCCGGTTCCTCCGCGCGCCGAAGCTGGCCGACGTGCCGTACCCGGTGCAGATGGAGCCGAACCTCGTCGTCGAGTTCTACTCGCGCTGATCGGGAGGGGCGGGCCGGCGGCGCGCTCCACCGCCGGCCCGCCCGGTCCGGCGTCAGCCGCCGGCGATGCTGGTGATGACCTTGCCGGTGCCGTTGCAGTTCGGGTCCTTCTCGCCGCTTGCGAGCGTGCCTTTGCCGTTGCATGCGGGGCAGATGTTCTCGCCGGTGCCGGGCGCGCCGGGCGGCGCTTGGTCGCCGGGGTTCATGTTGGATTCGGCGGGCGCCGTCGCGCCGGTTCCGGATGATCTTTCGTCGGCCATTCGCGTCCTCCCCGTGTTCCGTCCCCTGGCCTGTAACGGCGGCGGGCGGGGCGGGGTTCAAGCGGGGTAGGCCGTGAAGGGGCCGTGCAGGCGCCGGGGCAGCACCGGCAAGGCGTGCGCCGCGGCCAGCAGCAGCACCCGTTTCGGCGACGGCGCGGCGGCGACGGAGGCGCGGAGCTTCTCCAGGCCCGGGCCGCGCTGGCCGTGGCGGATGAGTTCGCGGCCGGCGATCCAGGCGTTTTCCGCTTCCGCGCGCCGGTGGAGGTATTCCGCCCGCTCCGCGCCCAGGCGCTCCCGCAGGGCGGGGTTGTTGAAGATCGCGTCCATGGCCGGGCGGAAGGCCGCCGGGTCGCGGGCCATGCGGTTGTAGGCGCTGCCGGTGCGCTGGCGGACGAAGAGCAGCGGCTCCGCCCCCGGCACCACGGCGAAGGGGCCCTGGAGGGCGAGCCTGATCCAGTATTCCCAGTCCTCGCCGTAGCGGACGTGGGACAGGAACGGGCCGGCGCGGTCCACGGCCTCGCGGCGCAGCAGCAGGTGGCCGCCGTTGGCGAAGAGGTTCTGCACCACCAAGCGTTCGAGGATGTCGCCGGCGGGGAAGGGGCCGGACTTGCGGCGCAGCGGGGGGTCGCCCGGCTTGGCGTCCTCGGCCACGAAGGCGTAGGCGCCGTAAGCGCCGACCGCGTCCGGCGGCGCCGCCGCCAGGGCGGCGGAGAGGCGGTCCAGGGCGTCGGGGGCCAGCCAGTCGTCGGCGTCGAGGAACAGCACCGCGCGGCCGCGTGCTGCTTCCACCGCGCGGCTGCGGGCGGCGGAGACGCCGGCGTTGGCTTGGCGGATGAGGCGTATGCGCGGGTCCTTGCGCGCGGCCACCACGGCGGCGGTGCCGTCCACGGAGCCGTCGTCCACCACCACCATCTCCCAGTCGGGGGAGGTCTGGGCGAGCGCGCTGTCCACCGCGGCGCCGACGAAGCGCGCGACGTCATAGGCGGGCGTCAGGATGGAGACGGCCGGCGCCGCCGAGTGCGGGGGAGCGCCGGCCGCCATCGGGGATCAGGCCTCGGCGGAGACCGGGATGCCCTTTTCCTTCAGCATGGATTGCAGCTCGCCGGCCTGGAACATCTCCAGGACGATGTCGCAGCCGCCCACGAACTCGCCGTTCACGTAGAGCTGCGGGATGGTCGGCCAGTTGGCGTAGGCCTTGATGCCTTCCCGGATTTCCATGTCCTCCAGGACGTTCACGCCCTTGAAGGGCACCTGGAGGTGGGACAGCACCTGCACCACGCGGGCGGAGAAGCCGCACTGCGGGAAGACCGGCGTGCCCTTCATGAAGAGCACCACGGGGTTGGACTTCACGTCGGCTTCGATGCGCTCGAAGGCGGGGTAGGTCATCGGGGGCTGTCCTCTCAGGAAGGGGCCGAGGTTTGCAGGGCCAGGGCGTGCAACTGGCCGCCCATGCGCCCTTGCAGGGCGGCGTAGACGATCTGGTGCTGCTGGACGCGGCTCTTGCCGCGGAAGGCTTCGGACACGACGGAGGCGGCGTAGTGGTCGCCGTCGCCGGCGAGGTCCTCGATGGTGACCTGGGCGTCGGGAAGGGCCGCCTTGATCAGCGCCTCGATCTCCGCCGGCTGCATCGCCATCCGCGTCACGCCTCCCCCATCAGGGCCGGCAGGGTCGCCTCGTGCGCGTCCCGCAGCCTCTGGACCGATATGGACCGCTCGCCGCCCAGAATTAAGAGGCCGACGTCGTTGCAGCGGCCCAGGCGGTGGGCCGGGACGCCAGCGGCGCGCGCCGCTTCGAGCAGGGACGCCGCGTCGGGCACGGCTAGCACGTAGCGGGCCTGGTCCTCGCCGAACCAGAACGCGTGCTCGGGCAGCCCTCCCGGCGTCGGGAGGAGGGTGGCGCCGATGCCGAGCGGCATGGTCATCTCGGCCACCGCGACCAGCAGGCCGCCGTCAGACACGTCGTGGCAGGCGAGGGCGTTGCCGGCCAGGATCTGGGCGCGGACAAAATCGCCGTTCCTGCGCTCTTCGGACAAATCGACCGGGGGCGGGGCGCCCTCCTCGCGGCCGGCGACCTCGCGGAGCCACAGGGACTGGCCGAGCCAGCCGCGCGTCTCGCCCACCACCACGAGGTCGAGGAACGGGGGGAGGGCGAGGCCGACCGCCTGCCGCACGTCCTCCAGCACGCCGACGCCGCCGATGGCGGGGGTGGGCAGGATGGCGCGGGGCGGGCCGTCCGCCGCGTCGCGCGTCTCGTTGTAGAGGGAGACGTTGCCGGAGACGACGGGGAAATCGAGCGCCTTGCAGGCGGCGGCCATGCCGCGGATGCAGCCGGCGAATTGGCCCATGATCTCGGGCCGTTCGGGGTTGCCGAAGTTCATGTTGTCGGTGATCGCCAGGGGGCGGGCGCCGACGGCGGTGATGTTGCGCCAGGCTTCCGCGACGGCTTGGGCGCCGCCGGTTTCGGGGTCGGCCTGGCAGTAGCGGGGGGTGACGTCGGTGGTGAGCGCCAGGGCGCGGTCGTGGCCCTCGACGCGGACTACGGCGGCGTCGGCGGCGCCGGGGCGGCGGGCGGTCTGGCCGCCGACCATGCTGTCGTACTGGTCCCAGATCCAGCGGCGGGAGCAGAGGTCGGGGCAGGCGAGCAGCGTGAGCAGCGCGGCCTCGATGCCGGCGCGGTCGGGGACGGAGGCGGGGTGGAGCACCGGCTGCTTGGGCGTTTCCGCGGTGGGGCGGCGGTAGAGGGGGGCCTCCGACTCCAGGGGGGCGAGGGGGATGTCGGCCTCCACCGCGCCCTTGTGGCGGACCACGATGCGGCCGGTTTCGGTGAGGTGGCCGATGACCGCGAAGTCCAGCTCCCATTTGCGGAAGATGCGCTCGGCCTCGGCCTCGCGGCCGGGGTGCAGCACCATCAGCATCCGCTCCTGGGATTCGGAGAGCATCATCTCGTAGGCGGTCATGCCCGCCTCGCGCTGGGGCACGTCGTCGAGGACCAGCTCGATGCCCATGCCTCCCTTGCCGGCCATCTCCACGGAGGAGGAGGTGAGGCCGGCGGCGCCCATGTCCTGGATGGCGACGATGGCGTCGGTCTCCATCAGCTCCAGGCAGGCCTCGATCAGCAGCTTCTCGGTGAAGGGGTCGCCGATCTGGACGGTGGGGCGCTTCTCTTCCGAGTCGGCGGAGAACTCGGCGCTCGCCATTGTGGCGCCGTGGATGCCGTCACGGCCGGTCTTGGAGCCGACGTAGACCACGGGGTTGCCGGCGCCGGTCGCCTTGGCGGTGAAGATGCGCGAGGCCGGGGCGATGCCGACGGTCATGGCGTTGACCAGCGGGTTGCCGTCGTAGGCCGGGTGGAAGTTCACCTCGCCGCCCACCGTGGGGACGCCGACGCAGTTGCCGTAGCCGCCGATGCCGCGCACCACGCCGTCGATGATGCGCTTGGTGCGGGGGTTGTCGGGCGAGCCGAAGCGCAGCGCGTTGAGATTGGCGACGGGGCGGGCGCCCATGGTGAAGACGTCGCGCAGGATGCCGCCCACGCCCGTCGCGGCGCCTTGGTAGGGCTCGATGAAGCTCGGGTGGTTGTGCGACTCCATCTTGAACACGGCGGCGAGGCCCTCGCCGATGTCCACCACGCCGGCGTTCTCGCCGGGGCCCTGGATGACCCAAGGGGCATTGGTGGGCAGCTCGCGCAGCCAGACGCGGGAGGATTTGTAGGAGCAGTGCTCCGACCACATCACGCTGAACAGGCCGAGTTCGGTGAGGGTGGGGGGGCGGCCGAGGATGGCGCGGGCGCGCTCGTACTCTTCGGGCTTGAGGCCGAACTCGGCGGCGAGTCGCGCCGCGCGGTCTTCGGACAAAAGCGGGGCGCGGGCGGCGGCTGGGGCGGCGGGGTCGGCCATGCCCGCTTCTTGGGCGGGGGCGGGGGCGGAAGCAAGCGCGTCGGCGGTGCCCATGGCCGGGCGCTACGCCGGCTGGAGAAAGCGCGGGACGCGGGCGCGGCCGGCGCAGAGGGTGAGCCAGCGGCGCGCTTCGCGGAAAAAGCCGCGCGGGACGGCGCGCAGGCCGCGTTCGGCGGCGTCCTTGACGATCGGCACGATCCAGCGGTGGACGCGTTCGGACAAATCGGCGTCGGGGAGCATCCGGGGCGGCCCCTTGAGGGCGGACAGGAAGCCGAGGCGGCGGGCGAGGGTGATGATCCGCATGCCGCGCAGGCGGGTGGCGCGGCGGCAGGCGGCGCAGGCCCAGTTCTCCAATGCGCGCAGCGCGGGCGGGGCGTCGGCGCGGGCGAGGGCGCGGAGCAGGCGTTCCCACAGGCCGGCGTTGGCCAGGCGGCGGAAGTGGCGGGAGGCGGTGTCGGGCTTGCCGAAGCGGGTGGGCAAATCGCGCCAGGGGCAATCGGCGGCGGCCACCCAGAAGATGGCGTCCATCCGGCGGCGGGCGTCCTTGAGGGGGCGGCCGGGGCCGTTCTGGACCAGGACGAAGGGCAGCAGGGCGTCCCACTCGGCATCGGTCAGCGGCTGCCAGCGGCGGGGCAGAGTGTAGTGGCGTCGAGGGTGAGGGTGCATGTCGGGCGCCTCGGAACCGAGCCGCGCATTAGAACATAAAAGGAACATAAGGCGCAAACGAAAGCTTGCAGGGGTGGTGCCCTAGTTTGAAATGTGCCGCTCGACTTGGGCGCGGCTGGACTATTCCGTTAACGCAATACACGCGGCCCGCCAAGGTGTGCTTCGGTTTAGAGGGTGGGTTCCGTGTCGTCCGATCGTCGCGTCGCCGGCTTGCTTTTCGTGGCGCTGCTCCTCTCCGGATGCGGGTGCTTCGGAAGGTCGCCGCCCTACATGTGCGGCATGGCCGTGGCCCTTCCGCTCCTGCCCGCGATGGCGGTCGCCAAGGCGATCGGCGGTCCTCCAAAGCGGGCGGTCGAGGGCATCGAAACGGTGACGCACCTCGGCGGCGAGAGGATCGGGTTGCGCGTCGTCGCGGTCGGGGGCGGCGGCGGTAGCCGTCTCCTTTACCAAGACGCGCGGGACGCCGCAGTCGTGGGTGGGTTCGCGGTGTGCCCCCCGGAACAACACGTGCGGCTGCGCACGACCTCCTTGGATGCCGACCTGCCGCCCAGCCGCCACGCCGCCTGGATCGCGCCGTTCGCTGACACCGCGTTCAAGCGTCCGAGCGTCCACGAAGTCAGGGTGGAGTTGCCGTGGGCGGGCGACGCCCGGAGCGTGGCGATACCGGTGTCGGACGACGCCCAGGTGCGCGAGGCGCGGCAGGTCTACGTGCTGCCCTGCGGACCCGTGGGGCGTGCCGTGCTGGTCGTCGCCGAAGCCGCCGAGACCACGGGCGTCGATGTGTTCGAGGTGGTCTTCAGGCGCGCGAGCCAGGAGTGAGCGCGGTGTGCTACCACGCCGACCTGCCACAAGGTTGAGGCTGCGGTGCGTTTCAAAGTAGGGCACTACCCGCGCAGGGGTGGAGTTTCGTTGCTGACCGAGGCGCGGTCGCCGTTCTACCCCTGCGCCACCGCCGCGCTCCAGGGCGACATGGCGTCGCTGACGCCGACCACCTCGCCGCCCGGCGTTCGTTGGATCATGTTCGGGCAGGCGAAGTTGAGCGGCATGACGCCGTGCTCGACCAGCTCCACCGGCCCGTCCGCGCGCAGGCGGTCGAGCACCGCCGCCGGCAGGCGGTCGTCGGCCGTGACGCCGTCCGGGCCGGAGACGTCCACGCGCGGGTGGTGCGCGGCGGCCTCGGGGTCCATGCCGAACTCGGCCACGAAGGAGAGCATCTGCGCCACCGCGGCCATGATGCGGCGCCCGCCGGAGGCGCCGGCGGCGATCTCCGGGCGCCCGTCGGCGCCGAGGGCGATCACCGGGCAGGTGTTGGTGAGCGGGCGCTTGCCGGGCGCCATGCCGTTGGGCGCGCCGGGCGTCGGGTCGAACCACATGACGCCGTTGTTCATCAGCACGCCGGAGCGCGGCAGCACCACGCGGCTGCCCATGGAGGACAGGAGCGTGGTCGTCACCGCCACCATCATGCCGTCGCGGTCGCAGGCGGTGAGGTGGGTGGTGCAGCTTTCCGCGGCGCGCGGCTCGGCGTCGCCGAGGCCGGCCAGGCGCTCGGCGTAGGCGGCGCGCATGGCGCGGGCGAAGCGGGCGTACCATTCGGCGTCGGGCTCCGGGCCGGACGCGGCGCCTTCCATGCCCTCCAGCACGCGCCGCAGCGTCGGCGCCGCGGTGAGCCCGTTGGCGAGCATGAGGCGGCGCCCGCCGGCCCAGGGCACCTCCACCGCCGGCAGCGTCCGGGCGCGGCACCCCGCGAGGTCGGCGGCGGAGAGGAGGCCGCCGGCTTCGCGCACGTCTTGGGCGATCGAGGCGGCGACCTCGCCTTCGTAGAAGTCGCGCGGGCCGGCTTCGGCCAAGCGCTCCAGCGTGGCCGCGAGGTTGCCGAGGGGGAAGAAGCCGGGCGTGCCCTGGTAGGGCGGGATCGGCGGCAGGCCGTTCGGCAGGTAGACGCGGGCGCTCTCCGGGTAGAGGCGCAGCACGGCGGCCGAGAACGCCACCTTGAGCGTGGTGTACCAATCCGCCGGCAGACCGCGCTTGGCCAGCGCGACCGCGGGCGCCAGCACGTCGCGGAGCGGCAGCCGGCCGTGCCGCTCGTGCAGCAGCGCGTAGCCGGCTACGGCGGAGGGGATGACGAAGGACAAGGGGCCGTGGATGTTGCGGTCGCCCTCCACCTCGGGCCAAGCGAAGAGGTCGCGCTTGGTCCGGCCGGTGAGCGGGAAGGCGGCGGGGTCGAGCGCGGCGGGCGCGACGGGGCCGAAGTCGATGGTTTCGGCGGGGCCGCCGCCGTTCGGAGCCGCCACCTGCGCGAAGCCGATGCCGCCGAGGCCGGAATTCCAGGGCTCCACCGCGGCGAGGGCGAAGGCGGTGGCGACCGCGGCGTCCGCGGCGGTGCCGCCGGCGTCCAGCATCAGGACGCCCGCTTCCGCCGCGGCGCCGACCTGCGACGCCACCATGCCGGCGCGGCCGCGCGCGCCCGGCTTGCGGACCTGCCAGTTCTGGGTGCGGTGCGTGGGGATGCGGGCGCTCGGGAACATGGGCGGGACCGGTCCTTTCCGGTGGCGTGGGCGGCGGGGGAGGGGGTCAGCCTCCCGCCGCGGCGCCTCGGCCGCAAGGACCCGCCCGCGGCGGGGTCAGCCCGCGGCCACGACGGCCGCCGCCGCCATGCCCCGGCGCTCGGCCAGCACGGCTTCGAAGTCGAAGGTTTGGTGCCAGTTCACGTGGTCGGACAGGGCGTCCGCCGCGCCGTGCCGGTCGCCGGCCAGGAGCGCCTGGACCAGCGCGGCGTGCTCGCGCGCCGCCGGGGCGGGGTCGCGGCCTTGCCGGCCGAGGCCCCACACCACGGCGAGCTGGCGGGACAGGCTCTGCCAGAGCGCCAGCAGCGGCGCGTTGCCGGAGGCGCGGCAAAGCTCGCGGTGGAAGGACACGTCGGCGAGCACGATGGCGGCGGGGTCGCCCGCCTGCGCGGCGAGCGCGTAGTCCTCGGCGGCTTGGCCGAGCCGCTTGAAGCGCATGGGCAGGGCGCCGTTCGGCTGCGCGAGCGCCTCGCCGATGGCCTGGGTTTCGAGCGCCAAGCGCACCCGCATCAGGGCGGCGACGCCGGCGTTGGTGACTTCCATCAGGCGCATGCCCTTGTAGGGCGTGCTGTTGACGATGCCCTGCGACTCCAGGAGCCGCAGGGCCTCGCGCACCGGGACGCGGCTGATGCCGAGGTCGCGGGCGATCTCCGCTTCCACCAGCCGGTCGCCCGGCAGGAAGGCGCCGCGCGCGGCGGCGGCGACGATGGCCTCCGCCGCCTGCTCCACCATGGTGCGCGGCTGCACCGGCGCGAGGCGCGGGGCCTCGAAGGAAAGGGGGCCGCCCGCGCCGCCCCCGACACCGCCACTCCACGCTTGTTGCGACCTGAGTGCCACGACCCACCGCCCTTCCTGCTGGCTTCATTTCGCATCCTAAATGGAATAGGTCGTTTTGGGAAGCGAGCGATTGCGCGGTTTTTGAAGCACGGTGACGCACGGCGTGAGACGGGTTGGTTCGCAACCGAATGGTATACCGGAAAGCGGGCAGGCGCAGCGATTTGCTGAGGCACATAAAACGAATACGAAATGAATTGGCGCAAGGTTTTGCGGGGCGCGGTTGAAGCCGGGCCTGCGGTGGCGGCGCGCCCCGGGCGCGGTTCCCGAATCGATGGTGCAAATATGCAACAATAGCCGGGGCATTTGCGGCGCCGGGCGGCGGGGCCAGAATGCCCCGGCACGGGCGGAGGGGCGCATGGGGACCGACGATGCGATGGCGGCGGCGGCGGGGGAGTTCGGTGTCGAGGGGCATTGGCCGGTGCTGGAGCGCCACCGCATCCGCTGGGCCGAGTGCGACATGTACGCGCACGTCAACCACGCCGCCTACCTGACGCTGTGCGAAGACCTGCGCGTGGCGCACTGGGTTTCGCTCGGCGGGCGCTTCGAACCCGGCGAACCGGGGCCGGTGGTGGCGCAGCTCGAAGCCCGGTACCTCCGCCCGCTCGGCTTCAACGACGAGGTGGCGCTGACGCTCCGGCCGGGCGCCATGCGCCGCACCTCGTTTACCCACGAATACGCCGTGTGGCGCGGCGGCCTCGCGTTTTCCTGCAAGGCCGTGCTGGTGCTGGTGCGCCACGGCGGCGGCGAGCGGGTGCCGATCCCGCCCGAGGCGCGGCGGCTCCTGAAGGAGCAGGGAGCGGTGGAGGAGGGCTGAGGCCCCCCGGTCGCGGGGAGCGCGCCGCCGGCGGTCCCGGCGGCGCTCCCTTCTGGCTTTCCTTGGCGGCGGGTGGCTCAGCGGGTCTGGTTGGTGGTGCCCATGGGCATCGGCCGGATGTCAGCCCCCGTGCCGGTCGACGGCGCGGTGGCGGCGCCGGTGCGCGTGTCGCCCACCATGCCGCCGCCCATGTAGGCGCGGTCGCGTTCCTCGCGGGGCTGGCGGCGGTTCTGCGCGGCTTGCGCGTCCCGGTCGCGGCTGCGCCTCGCGCTGCGGCCGCGGCGCCGTTCGTTGCCTTCGTCGACGAAGGGCACCCGGGTTTCCGGGTTGCTCCACGGCGGTTCGCCGAGGTTCAACGTGCTCGGGCTCGTGGTGGCGCCGGTGACGGCGCCAGCGCCGGCGCCGATCGCCGCGCC
>NZ_BAAAFZ010000026.1:48675-104635 GCF_039523795.1 Craurococcus roseus
GCCAGCGCGCCGACCGGGCCGCCCAGCGCGCCGACGCCCGCGCCCGTCGCGGCGCCGACCGCGGCGCCGCCGGCCGTGCGCTCCGACGCGCCTGTGCCGCAAGCGGCGACGGCCAACACGATCGCTGCCGCGCCGATGAATTTACGGGTCATTTCCGCCCTCCCAGGTTCTTTCGCGGCCGGGCGCGTCCGGTCGGTGAGGGGGCGCGCTTAACCGCGTAAACCGGAACGTCCCCCCGCCGGTTTAGTTGCCGCGTGCCCCGCGGCGCGGCCGTGGAAACGCGGGAGTCCGACGAGAAGGGTCACAGCCCGCGGTCCCGCCGCGTTTCTTCCAGGTCGTCCTCGACGAAGGCGCGGACCAGCTCGTCCAACGGCTCTTGTTCGGAGAAGCCGAGGCGCGCGCGGGCGCGCTCCGCCGTGAAGGCGGCGGGCCAGCCGCCGACGATGGCCGCCACCGCGGGGTCGGGCGCCCGCCGCACCAGCGCGCGCGCCGCGGGCCCGGCCACCCGTTCCAGCGCCGCCAGCATGTCGCCGACCTTGGCGCTCATGCCTGGCGGGTTCACGCCGCGGTCGGCGCCCATGCCCGCTGTGTCCATGCCCATCGCGTGCAGCAGCCACTCCACCGCGCGGCGGGGCGAGCAGATCCAGACGGCGAAGTCCTCGCCCACCGGGAGCTCCGCCGGCAGGCCGAGCAGCGGTTCCCGCAGGATCGCGGACACGAAGGAGGACGCCGCCTTGTTGGGGCGGCCGGGGCGGACCGTGACGGTGGGCAGGCGGATGCTCACCGCGTCCACCATGCCGCGCCGGCTGGCGTCGGCCAGCAACAGCTCTCCCATGGCCTTTTGCGCGCCGTAGCTGTTTTCCGGCACCTGCCGGGCGTCGTCGGGCAGCACCGCCCCTTGGCCGCCGCCGAAAGAGGCGACGGAGGAGGTGAAGACCACCCGCGGCGGCGAGGGCAGGGCGCGGCAGGCCGAGAGGACGGCGAGGGTGCCGTGCAGGTTCACCTTGAGGCCGAGGTCGAAATCGGCCTCCGCCTGGGCGCTGACCACGGCGGCGAGGTGGACCACGACGCGCGTGCCGGGCTGCACGGCTTCGGCGACCGCCGCCGGGTCGGACACGTCGCCGCCGAGGGAGCGCACGGGGAAGGGCGCGCCTTCAGGCGCTGGCGGCGGGCGGAGGTCGAACAGGGTGAGGGCCTCGACGGGCCGGCCGCCGACTTGGCCGTCGCGCGCGAGGCGCCGCGCCAGCTTCAGCCCGAGAAAGCCGCCGCCGCCCAGGATGGTGATGCTCATGGCGAATCTTCTCCCTCGACGCGCGGACCGGCGCGGCGGGCAGGTTGCCGCCCCGCGGGCGCGGGGCCAAGATTCCCGCCATGATCGGCCGCCACAAGTTCCAGATCCTGCTCAACCGCCACCACGGCACGCCCGGCGTGGTGGTGCTGCCCGACAACGGCTTCCGCCGCGCCAAGGAGGAGATCGCCTCCTGGCCCGGCTACGCGCCGACGCCGTTGCTCAAGCTGCCGGACGCGGCGGAGGCGGCGCGCGTGGGGTCCGTGCATTGGAAGGACGAGTCCGGGCGGTTCGGGCTCGGCTCCTTCAAGGCGCTGGGCGGCGCCTACGCGGTGATGCGGCTGCTGGCGGCGGAGCTGGCGCGGCGCGACGTGGCGCCCTCCGCGACCTCCGCCGAGCTGGCGGAGGGCAAGCACAAGGAGGCGACGCGCGCGATCACGGTGACCTGCGCCACCGACGGCAATCACGGCCGCAGCGTCGCCTGGGGGGCGCAGCGCTTCGGCTGCCGTTGCGTGATCTTCGTCCATCCGGGCGTGAGCAAAGGGCGGCGCGACGCCATCGCCGCCTACGGCGCGGAGGTGCGGGAGGCGCCGGGCACCTACGACGACTCGGTCCGGACGGCGAAGAAGGAGGCCGAAAAGCACGGCTGGTTCGTGGTCTCCGACACCTCCTACCCCGGCTACACGGAGCCGCCGCGCGACGTGATGCAGGGCTACCGCCTCCTGGCGGACGAGGCGGCGGACCAGTTGGAGAAGCCGCCCACCCACGTCTTCGTCCCCGGCGGCGTGGGCGGGCTGGCCGCCGCGGTCTCGGTGCAGATGCGCGCCCGCTACGGCAAGGAGGCGCCGCGGCTCGTGGTGGCCGAGCCGGACCGCGCCGCCTGCCTGATGGCCAGTTGCGAGGCGGGGCAGCTCACCCGATTCGACGGGCCGCTGGACACACTGATGGCGGGGCTCGCCTGCGGCGAGCCGAGCCTGCTCGCCTGGCAGGAGCTGGAGCGGGCGGCCTTCGGCTACGTGTCCGTCCCGGACGAGGCGGCGGTGGCCTGCATGAAGGCGCTGCACAAGCGGCAGCCGCGGATCGTCGCCGGGGAGAGCGCGGTGGCGGGGCTGGCGGCGCTGCTGCTCGCGGGGCGGGACTCGTTTGGCCGGACGGCGCTGGAGATCGGGGAAGAGAGCCGCGTGCTGCTGCTCGGCACCGAGGGCGCGACCGACCCGGAGTTGCACGCGAAGCTGGTCGGGGAGGGCACGGCCGCTTGAGCGGCGGCGGGGCGGGCCTTCACGGAATCGCCGCGCGACTGTAACCCTCCCGCAACGCGCCTCGGCCAGCTTCCGGGGCGCCAACGATCCCGGAGGAGGGAAAGACGCCCATGCTGCGCCGAAACCTGGCCGCCTGCGCCTTCGCGGCCGTCGCCGGCCTCATGCCTTTCTGGAACGGAACCGCCAGGGCCCAGGGCGGCCAGCCCGTCGAGCTGCAATTCTGGCACGGGCTGGCGCAGCCGCTCGGCGGGCAGCTCGAGGGCGTGGTCGCCGCCTTCAACGAGTCGCAGAACCGCTACCGCATCGTGCCGACCTACCGCGGTTCCTATTCCGAGACGATGGTGGCCGCGATCGCCGCCTTCCGCGCCAACTCCGCGCCGCACCTCGTGCAGATGTTCGAGGTCGGCACCGGCACCATGATGGCGGCCGGGCGGGCGGTGAAGCCGACGCACGAGCTGCTGTCCGAGGCGGGCGTGAACGTGGACTTCGGCGACTACCTGCCGGCGGTGCGCGGCTACTTCCAGACCAACGACGGGCGGCAGATGTCCATGCCGTTCAACAGCTCGACCGCGGTGATGTACTGGAACAAGGACGCCTTCCGCCGCGCCGGGCTCGACCCGGAGAAGCCGCCGGCGACCTGGAAGGAGCTGGAGGAGACGGCGCGCAAGCTGAAGGCGGGCGGCGCGGCCTGCGCCTTCACCAACTCCTGGCCGGGCTGGATCCAGGTGGAGCAGATGAGCGCCATCCACGACCAGCCCATCGCCTCGCTCGGCAACGGCTTCGGCGGCTTCAACGCGGAGCTGCGGGTGAACAACCCGTTCATGGTCCGGCACATGGACAACCTCATCGCGTGGCAGAAGGAAGGGCTGTACCGGTACGGCGGGCGCGACGCCGCCGCCGACGCGTTGTTCCCGAACGGCGAGTGCGCCATCGCCATGCTCTCGGCCGGCGCGCGCAGCCGCGTCACCCGCGAGGCGAAGTTCCCGTGGGGCACCGCGATGCTGCCCTATTACGACGACGTGCCCGGTGCGCCGCGCAACTCCATCATCGGCGGCGCCAGCCTGTGGTCGCTGAACAAGGGGCCGCAGGGCGGGCGGAGCGCCGAGGAGTGGCGCGGCCTCGCCGAGTTCTTCCGCTTCGTGTCCCAGACCGACGTGGCGACCAAGTGGCACATGGACACGGGCTACGTGCCGCTGACGCGTGCGGCCTACGAGAAGGCGAAGGCCGCCGGCTACTACAAGGAGAACCCGGGCGCCGACGTGCCGATCGAGCAACTCCTGCGCGGCGGCGAGATGACGGAGAACACCCGCGGCATCCGCCTCGGCGGCTACGTGGAGATCCGCAACATCATCCAGGAGGAAATGGAGAAGGCCTTCCAGGGGCAGGGGACCGGCCAGCAGGCGATGGCGGCCATCACGGCCCGCGGCAACCAGGTGCTCCGCAACTTCGAGCGGCAGCAGCGCTAGGCGCGAGGGGGCGGCGGGCGTCGTGCGGCGCAAGGTCATCTTCCGCGGCACGGCGCTGCCGCTCGCGCTGCTCCTGCCGCAGCTCGCGGTGACGGCGGTGTTCTTCCTGTGGCCGGCGGGCGTCGCCGTGTACCAGTCTGTGCTGCAACAGGACGCCTGGGGGCTGCGGACGGAGTTCGTGGGCCTCCGGAACTTCGCCGATGTGCTGGCCGACCCGGGCTGGCGCGACGCGGCGTGGAACACGGCGGTGTTCTCGACGGCGGTGGCGGCGCTGGCCATGGGGACCGCGCTGGCCCTGGCCGTGCAGGCGGACAAGTCCATCCGCGGCGCCCGCGCGTACCGCACGCTCCTGATCTGGCCCTACGCGGTGGCGCCGGCGGTGGCGGCGGTGCTGTGGCTGTTCATTTTCCATCCCTCCATCGGGCTGGTCGGCCGGGCGCTGAACTCGGCCGGCATCCCTTGGGACACGCGGCTCGACGGCGACCAGGCGATGGCGCTGGTGATCCTGGCGGCGGCGTGGAAGCAGGTGAGCTACAACTTCATCTTCTTCCTCGCCGGGCTCCAGGCCATCCCCAAGAGCGTGCTGGAGGCGGCGGCGATCGACGGCGCGCGGCCGGTGCGGCGGTTCTGGACGGTGGTGTTCCCCTTGCTGTCGCCGACCACCTTCTTCCTGCTGGTGGTGAACCTCGTCTACGCCTTCTTCGACACCTTCGGCACCATCCACGCGCTGACGGGGGGCGGGCCGGGCAACGCGACGGAAACGCTGATCTACCGGGCCTACGTGGAGGGGGTGCAGAACACCAACCTCGGCTCGGCGGCCGCGCAGTCCGTCATCCTGATGCTGCTGGTGGTGGCGCTCACCATGGTCCAGTTCCGCTTCATCGAACGCAGGGTGCACTATTGATGGAGGGCACGGCGACGACGGCGGCCGCGATCCCGGCGGCCGCGGCCGCCGCNGCGGCCGCGGCCGCCGCCGCGGAGCGCGACGAGCGCCTCGCGGTGGAGGCCGCGCGCCGGCGGCGGCGGGGCGGCGCGCTCACCCACGCCATCCTGCTGCTCGGCGTGTTCGCGGTGGTGTTCCCGATCTGGATCGCCCTGGTCGGCTCCACCCACGACGCCTCCACCATCGGCCGGGGCGACGTGCCCTTGCTGCCGGGGACGGAGGCGGTGGAGAACTACGCGGCGGCGCTGACCGGCAGCGGCGGCGGGCGCTTCGGTTCCAGCCCGGCGGCGCTGATGCTGTGGAACAGCGCGCTGATGGCGGTGCTGATCGCCTGCGGCAAGATCGCCATCTCGCTGCTTTCGGCCTACGCCATCGCCTTCTTCTCCTTCCCCGGCCGGATGCTGGCCTTCTGGACCATCTTCCTGACGCTGATGCTGCCGGTGGAGGTGCGGATCATCCCGACCTACCAGGTCATCGTGGACCTGAACCTGTTCAACACCATGGCCGGGCTTACCGTGCCCTTGATGGCGAGCGCGACCGCCACCCTCCTGTTCCGCCAATTCTTCCTGACGGTGCCGGACGAGGTGGTGGAGGCGGCCAAGATCGACGGCGCCGGGCCGCTGCGGTTCTTCCGCGACATCCTCCTGCCGCTGTCCACCACCAACATCGCGGCGCTGTTCGTGATCCTCTTCATCTACGGCTGGAACCAGTACCTCTGGCCGCTGCTGGTGGTGAGCGAGCCGTCCCTGGCGACGGTGGTGGTCGGACTCACGCGGATGATCGGCACCGGCGACGCGCAGAACGAGTGGAACGTCATCATGGCGACCGCCGTGCTGGCGCTGCTGCCGCCGGTGGCCGTGGTGGTCCTGATGCAGCGCTGGTTCGTGCGCGGCCTGACCGAGACGGAGAAGTAGAACCGCCCCATGGCGCAGACACTGGAGTTGGCCGGCGTCGAGAAGGCCTTCGGCGCGACGCGCGTGCTGCACGGCATCGACCTCCGCGTCGCCGAGGGCGAGATGATCGTGGTGGTGGGCGCGTCCGGCTGCGGCAAGTCCACCCTGCTCCGCATAGTGGCCGGGCTGGAGGAGCCGACCGCCGGGCGCGTGCGGATCGGCGGACGGGACGTCACCGCGCTGGAGCCCTCCGACCGCGACGTGGCCATGGTGTTCCAGAACTACGCGCTCTACCCGCACATGACGGTGGAGCGGAACATGGCCTACGGGCTGCGCATCCGCGGGCTGCCGAAGCCGGAGATCGCGCGGCGGGTGCGGGAGGCCGCCGATCTGCTCGGCATCGGCGCGCTGCTGGAGCGGCGGCCGCGCCAGCTCTCGGGCGGGCAGCGGCAGCGGGTGGCGATGGGTCGCGCCATCGTGCGCGAGCCGGCGCTGTTCCTGTTCGACGAGCCGCTGTCCAACCTCGACGCGCGGCTGCGGGTGCAGATGCGCGCCGAGATCCGGCGGCTGCAACGGCGGCTCGGCGTCACCAGCCTGTTCGTCACGCACGACCAAACGGAGGCGATGACGCTCGGCGACCGGCTCGTCGTCATGCACGCCGGGCACGCGGCGCAGGTGGCGACGCCGATGGAGATCTGGGCGAGGCCCGCCGACACCTACGTCGCCGGCTTCATCGGTAGCCCGTCCATGAACCTGTTCGAAGCGGCCTTGGCGGAGGAGGGCAGGGCGGCCCGCCTCCGCGCCGGGCCGCTGGTCCGCTTCGCCGACGGGCCGAGGCCGGGGCCGGACGGGCGGCGCCTGCTGCTCGGCGTCAGGCCCGAACACCTCCGGCCCGCCGGGGCGGGCGAGGCGGAGGCGCTGGACGTGTCGCTGGACCTCGTGGAGCCGTTGGGCTCGGAAAGTGTGCTGCACGGGCGCGCGGCGACGGGGGGCGAAGCGGTGACGGCGCGGATCGCGGGCGCGGTGCCCCAGGCGGCGGGCGGGCTGCGCTTGGCGATCTCGCCCGCGGAGGCGCACGTCTTCGACGCCGAAAGCGGCCGGCGTCTGGACCCGGACGGCTGATTCGCGCAACAATCCGGTCCCGGACGCGTTCGATCGCCACCGCGGGCGCCGCCGCCCGCCCAGCCGCCGGGAGACTCCACATGCGCCGCCGCAGCCTCTTCGCCCTCACCGCCGCCGCCGCCACGACCGGCGGCGCCTTGGCCCGTCCCGCCGTGGCCCAGGGCGCTTGGCCGAGCGAGCCGGTGCGGCTCGTCGTGCCCTTCGCCGCCGGCGGGCCGACGGACATTCCGGCGCGCCTGTTCGCCGAGGAGCTGTCCAAGGCGCTGCCGCAGCGCGTCATCGTGGAGAACCGCACCGGCGCGGGCGTGGTGGTCGGCACCGAGGTCGTGGCCAAGGCGCCGAAGGACGGCCACACGCTGCTCTACAGCACCATCGCGCATTCGGTGCTGCGGCCGCTCTTCCCGCGCCTGCCCTTCGACCCGGTCGACGACTTCCAGCCGGTGGCGCTGCTCGGGGTGATCCCGATGCTGCTGCTGGTGAACAAGGACCTGCCGGCCAAGGACCTGCCGGGGCTGGTGAAGCTGTTCCGCGACAACCCGGGCAAGTACGACTACGGCAGCAGCGGCAACGGCGGCGCCGTCCACCTCGCCACCGAGCTGTTCCTGAAGCGCGCCGGCGACCTCAAGGTCGGGCACGTGCCCTACCGCGGCTCGTCCGCCGGGATGCCGGACCTGCTCAGCGGGCGGCTCGCCATGTTCATCGACGTGGCGGCGGGCGGGCTTTCCTACCACCAGCGCGGCGACGCCCGCGCGCTCGGCGTGTCGGACACCAAGCGGCTGCCCCAGGCGCCCGATGTGCCGACCTTCGCCGAGAGCGGCGTGAAGGACGCCGAATCCTACACCTGGCACATGGTCTTGGCGCCGTCAGGCACGCCGGCGCCGGCCGTGCAGGCGATCAACGCCGCCTTCAACCGCGTGGCCGCCATGGAGCACGTCCGGAACCGCCTCACCGACCTCACCATGACGGTGCGCAGCGACACTACGCCGCAGACTGCGACCAAGTGGATGCAGGACGAGATGGCGAAGTGGGACGAGGTGATCCGCGGGGCGGGGATCAAGATCGGCTAGGGCCGGTTCTGCCCGGCGAGCCGGATCACCGCCTTCGCGGGCCGGGGCGGCGTGCGCGTGGGCAGGGCGAGCCGGGGACGGGGCGCCGCCGGCCAGCCGACCCGCGGCGCGTCGTGGCTGAAAGCGATGGCCCGGCCAGCCGGGGAGCGGCCGGCCGCGAGGCTATTCCCGCCCGGACACCGCCGGCGCGGCCGCGTGCCTGCCGTCCGCCGCCGCCGCCCCTTTCCCGGCCGCTTCGGCGCGCAGCCTCGCGCGGCGCCGCCGCTGGAACATGTTGAGGCCCTCCACCATCGCCGAGAAGGCCATCGCGCTGTAGATGTAGCCCTTCGGGATCTTCGCGCCGAAGCCCTCCGCGATCAGCGTGGTGCCGATCAGCAGCAGGAAGCCCAGCGCCAGCATCACCAGCGTCGGGTTGTTGGCGATGAAGTTGGCCAGCGGCGTCGCCGCCACGAGCATCACGGTCACGGTGATGACGACGGCGACCACCATGATCGGGATGTGCTCGGTCATGCCGACGGCGGTGATGATGCTGTCGATGGAGAAGACGAGGTCCAGCAGCAGGATCTGGCCGATGGCGGGCGCGAAGCCGAGGGTCACTGGCGCCTGGGGCTCGAACACGTCGGGGCCCGGCTCGGGGTCCATGCTGTGGTGGATCTCCTTGGTGGCCTTCCACACCAGGAACAGGCCGCCCGCGATCAAGATCAGGTCGCGCCAGGAGAAGGCTTGGCCGAAGACGCTGAAGACCGGGTCGGTCAGGCGCACGATGATGGCGATGGTGCTCAGCAGCGCCAGGCGCAGGATCAGCGCCGCGCCGATGCCGATGCGGCGCGCGCGGACCCGCTGGTGCTCGGGCAGCTTGTTGGTCAGGATCGAGATGAAGATGAGGTTGTCGATCCCGAGCACCACCTCCATCGCGGTCAGCGTGACGAGGGCGGCCCAGGCGGCGGGGTCCGTGGCCAGCGCGAGAAGGTAGTCCATTCGCCTCGGCGTCTCCTTCGGGCGGGCGGGCGGGCGGGACGCCGGCCGGCTCGGCGCGGGTGTGGCGGGGCGCCTCCGCCTCCGGGACGGCGGCGTTCCCGATGGGCGTTTGCCCGCGCCGCGCACCGCGCGCAAGCCTTCCCGGAACGTTCGCGCCGCTGGCGTCGGGTGCCGCCGCGTTGCCCACCGGCCGGTTTCGGCATACCCCTGGGGCGGAACAAGAACGGTGGGCCGAGGGGTGGACGAGCTGCACGGGCGCGGGATGCCGCGCCGGGTGGACGACCCGGCCACCGGCCGCGCGGCCGTTTCCTCCCCGCCGCGAGCCGGCGGTCGGGCGGGCGCGGACGGTGCCGGTTCCCACGGGGCCGCTTGAGGTGCGCGCCGTGTTCTACGACCGGCAGGGGGCGGCGGCGGAGGTGCTCCGGTTCGGCGAGGCGCCGCGCCCGGAGCCGGGGCCGGGCGAGGCGCGCGTCCGGCTGGTCGCTTCCGGCGTAAACCCGGCGGATTGTAAGCGGCGCGCCGGGCAGGGCTACGGGATGGAATTCCCGCGCGTCATCCCGAACAGCGACGGCGCCGGGTTGGTGGACGCGCTCGGGCCGGGCGCGGAGGGGACGCCGCCGCCGGGCAGCCGGGTGTGGCTCTACAACGCGCAGCGCGGGCGCCCCTTCGGCACGGCGGCGGAGTTCACCTGCGTCCCGGCGGATTGCTTGGCGCCGCTGCCGGAGGGCGTGCCGTTCGAGGCGGGCGCCTGCCTCGGCATCCCGGCGATGACGGCGCACCGCTGCCTGTTCGCGGACGGGCCGCTTTCCGGGCTTTCCGTGCTGGTGACGGGCGGCGGCGGCGCCGTGGGGAACTACGCCGTGCAACTCGCGCGCTGGGGCGGCGCGGCGCTGGTGCTCGCCACCGCCCGCGCGGGCTGGCAGGCGGAGGACGCGCAGGCCGCGGGCGCGCACGCCGTCATCGACCGCGGGGAAGACGTGGCCGCGCGGGTGATGGAGGCGAGCGGCGGCCGCGGCGTGGACCGGGTGGTGGAGGTGGACTTCGGCGGCAACGCAGCGGTCTGGTCGGCCGTGCTGGCGAACAACGGCGTGGTGGCGGCATACGCTTCGGGCGGCGACCCGGCGCCCGCCATCCCGTTCCCGTCGCTGATGCGCCGGAACGTCACCGTCCGCACGGTTATGCTGAACAACGCGCCCCTCGCGGCGCGGCGGCAGGCCCAGGCGGACATCGTGGCGTGGCTGCGCGAGGGCCCGCCCCGGCTGCACCGGATCGCGGGGACCTTCCCCTTGGCCCAAACGGCGACGGCGCACGCGGCGGTGGAGGCGGGCGGCAAGCGCGGCACGGTGGTCGTGCTGCCAACGGGGTGACGGCGAGGTGGGGGCGATGGCCGGGGATTGCGTGCTGGTGGAGGTCGGGGAGGACGGCGTGGCGCTGGTCACGCTGAACCGGCCGGAGTCGCGCAACGCCCTCGACCCGGAGGTGCAGGAGGCGCTGGTGGCGGCGGTGCTGCGGCTGGACGCCGATCCGGGCGTGCGCGTGGCGATCCTCACCGGCGGGGGCAGCGCCTTCTCGGCGGGCGGGAACGTGCGGCGGATGGGCGCGGCGAGTTCCGGCCCGGCGGAGCGGACGCCGGCGGAGGCGCGGCTCTACTACAAGCGCAACATCCAGCGGATACCCGTGGCCTTCGAGCGGATCGAGCTGCCGGTGATCGCGGCGGTGAACGGGCCGGCGATGGGCGCAGGCTGCGACCTGGCCTGCATGTGCGATCTGCGGATCGCCGCCGAGGGCGCGCGCTTCGCGGAGAGCTTCGTCAAGCTCGGCATCATCCCCGGCGACGGCGGCGCTTGGCTGCTGCCGCGCGTGGTGGGCTTCGCCAAGGCGGCGGAGATGGCGCTGACCGGCGACGCCCTTTCGGCGGCGGAGGCGTTGGCCTGCGGCTTGGTGTCGCGCGTGGTGCCGGACGCGGAGCTGCTGCCGGCGGCGCGGGAGCTAGCGGGGCGGATCGCGGCCAACCCGCCGCACGCCGTGCGGATGGCGCGGCGGTTGCTGCGCGAGGCGTGGAACAATCGGCTGGACGCGGTGCTGGAAATGTCGGCCGCCATGCAGGCGGTGGCGCACACCACGGCGGACCACAAGGAGGCGATGGCGGCGCTGCGCGAGAAGCGCAAGCCGCGGTTCACCGGCGCTTAGGGGGTAGGGGCATGGCCTGGGAGGAGCTGAGCGAGGAGCACCGGATGCTCCGCGACCTCGTGGCGCGGTTCGTGGAGCGCGAGCTGATGCCGCTGGAGCCCGCCGTGCTGGCGCGCGAGGCCGGCGGCGGGAAGATCGCGCTGACGCCGGAGGAGGAAGGGCCGCTACAGGCCAAGGCGAAGGAGCTGGGCCTTTGGGGCCTCGACGTGCCGGAGGAGTTCGGCGGGGCGGACCTGCCGGTGCTGCCGCTGATGGCGGTGGAGGAGGAGCTGGGGCGCACGCTGACGCCTTTCATCTTCCCGCCGGATAGCCCGAACCTGCACATGATGCTGGCGGTGGCGAGCCCGGCGCAGCGGGAGCGCTACCTCAGGCCCTACGCGGAGGGCGAGTCGCGGTCCGCCATGGCGATCTCGGAGCCCGGCGCGGGCGGCGACCCGGCCGGGATGATCACCCGCGCGGCGCCGGACGGCGACGGCGGCTGGCGGATCAACGGGCGCAAGATCTGGGTCAGCGGCGTGCCGGCGGCGGACTTCCTGATTGTCATGGCGCGCACAGGCGAGGGCAAGCGCGCGGAGGGCGTGACGGCCTTCATCGTGGAGCGCGGGACGCTGGGATTCACCATCGAGCGCGAGATCGCCATGATCGGCGGGCGGCGCACCTACGAGCTGGTGTTCGAGGACTGCCGCGTTCCCGGCGAACAGGTGCTCGGCGAGGTGGGCAAGGGCTACGCGCCCATGCAGCTCCGCCTCAACGTGCGCCGGTTGCAGATGGGGGCGCGCTGCGTCGGCATTGCGCGGCGGGCGCTGGAGATGCTGTGCTCCTACGCCAAGCAGCGCGTGACCTTTGGAGTCCCGTTGGCCGACCGGCAGGCCGTACAGTGGTGGATCGCGGACGCGGCCACGCGCATCCACGCCTGCCGGCTGATGGTGGCTTCGGCCGCCGCCACGCTCGACGCGGGCCGGGACGTGCGGCACGAGGCGGGGATGCTGAAGGTCTTCGCCACCGAGATGGCGCAGGAGGTGGTGGACAACGCCATGCAGTGTCACGGCGCCATGGGCATGACCAAGGAGCTGCCGCTCCAGCTGATGGGGCAGCAGGTGCGGGTGATGCGGGTCTACGAGGGGCCGAGCGAGGTGCACCGGATGGCGATCGCCCGGCGGGTGCTGAAGGAGCTCTGATCGTTTGCCCTGCGTTCCGTGCATACCAGAACGGCGTTGGGATCGCCCCAGGCTTGTCCCTTTTCGGTTGAGATTCCGGCTTGGCGGAACCATGTTCACGCCATCGGAAAGACGGGTCCGGTACGGGCGCATGGGGCGCCGGTCCACGCGGCCCGTCGGGAGAATGCGATGCTTACCGCCGTTGGCCTGCTCTTCGCGGGTGCCGGTACGGCGCTGGTGATCTCGGGCTTGGTGGTCCGCCGCGCGATGGCGCGCAGCGGCTTCGCCGCCGGGGTCGGCGCCATGCCGGCCGGGGCCGCCCAAGAGGGCAACTGAACGAGGCGAGGGCGGGGTTTTCCCCGCCCTTCTTCGTTCAAGGGGGCACGCCTTGTCGGCGTGGCGTTTCTTGCGCCGGCCATTGCCCTTGCACGACGAACCGCGCCGGTTCGCCCGGCGTTCGCCCGCCTGAGGCACGGCGTTCCGGCGTCGGAGGAGGTGGGTTCATGCGGTTCATCCCGACGCGCACGCACGGCGTGCTGGACTACGTCGTGGGCGCGCTCTTGATCGTCGTGCCCTACGTCCTGGGCTTCGCGGACGGCACGGCGGCGCAATGGGTACCGCAGTTCCTGGGCTTGGTGGCGATTGGCGGCGCGATGCTGACGGACTACGAACTCGGCGTCATGCGGGCGATCCCGATGCCGGTCCACCTGGGCATAGACATCGCATCGGGCGTGCTGCTGGCGCTGTCGCCCTGGCTGTTCGGCTTCTCCGACCGGGTGTTCTGGCCGCACCTGCTCGTCGGCGTCATGGAGATCGGCGCCGGGTTGACGACCCGCACCGTGCCCGGGGACAGGGTGGCCGCGCCGGGCGGACGGGCGCTCTGACAGGCCGGGCGAAGCCCTTGCGCGTGGTGATCCTGGGTGGCGGCTTCGGCGGCCTGGAGGCCGCGCGGGCGCTCGCCCGGGCGCCGGTCGAGGTCACGCTGATCGACCGGCAGAACCACCACCTGTTCCAACCGCTGCTCTACCAAGTGGCGACCGCCGCCCTTTCGCCGGGCGACATCGCCTGGCCGGTGCGCACCGTCTTCCGCCGGCAGCGCAACGTGACGGTGGTGATGGCCGAGGCGACGGGGATCGACACCGCCGCGCGCGTGGTGCGCGCGGGCGACACCCTGTCCTTCCCCTACGACGCCCTGCTGCTCGCCACCGGCGCCACCCACTCCTATTTCGGCCGCGACGAGTGGGCGCCGGTCGCGCCGGGCCTGAAGACCATCGAGGACGCGACCGACATCCGCCGCCGCCTCTTGCTCGCCTTCGAGCGCGCCGAGGTCACAAACGACGAGGCGGAGCGGCGGCGCCTGCTCACCTTCGTCGTGGTGGGCGGCGGGCCAACGGGCGTGGAACTCGCGGGCGCCATGGTGGAGCTGGCGCGCCACGCCATGCCGCGCGAGTTCCGCCGCATCGACCCCGCCATGGCGCGGATCGTGCTGGTCGAGGCCGGGCCGCGGGTGCTGCCGACCTTTCCGGAGGACCTGTCCGCCGTCGCGCTCCGCTCGCTGGAGCGCATGGGCGTGCAGGTGCGGACCGGGACGCGGGTGACGCATTGCGGCCCCGACGGGGTGGAGTGCGGCGACGAACGGATCGGGGCCAGCACCATCGTCTGGGCGGCGGGCGTGGTGGCTTCGCCGGCCGGCGCCTGGATCGATGCCGAACGCGACCGGCAAGGGCGCATCACGGTGGGGGCGGACCTTTCCGTGCCGGGCCGTCCCGGCGTGTTCGCGGTGGGCGACCTCGTGGCGGCGACGGACGGGCATGGCCGCCCGGTGCCGGGCAACGCGCCGGCGGCGAAGCAGATGGGCCGCTACGTGGGCCGGCTGCTGGCGGCGCGCGCGAAGGGCAGGCCGGCGCCGCCGCCCTTCGCGTACCGCCACCACGGCGACCTCGCCACCATCGGGCGCCGATCGGCGGTGGTGGAGTTGGGCAGCATCCGCCTCACGGGCCTGATCGGTTGGTGGTTTTGGGGCATCGCCCACATCTACTACCTGGTCGGGTTCCGCAGCCGCGTCGTCGTGTCCTTCGAGTGGCTGTGGAGCTACCTGACCTTCCAGCGCGGCGCGCGCCTGATCACCGGGCGGGAGCCGCGCGGCGGCAACGCCGTGCCGGTGCCCGGGCAGGTTCGGGTGCCGGACCAAGGCCGGGCACTCGGCGAAGGGGCGCAGCACAAGCACCAACAGCCCGCCCCGGCCGCCCTGCGCGCGGGCTGAGCGGCGCCTGCGGTCAGGCCGCGGCGTCTTCCTCCACCTGCCGCGGGCGCACCACCGTCACCGTGCAGGGCGCCTGCGCCGCCACCTCGCCGGACACGCTGCCGAGCAGCTTGCGCCGGACGGACCGGCACCGCGCGCCGAGGACCATGTGGTCCACCGGGTTGACCGTCGCGTATTCCAGCAGCGCCGCCGCGGGGCTCACGGCTTCCAGCACGTGGAAGGTGGCGCGGCCTTCCGGCAGGCGCATGGGCTCCGCCCAGTGGCGCAGCTCCGCCAGCCGCTGCGCGTGCTTGTTGCGGCCTTCGGCGTCGAGCGTGGTGTCGAGCATCACGCGGTTGGTGCGCAGCACGTTGAGGCAGGCGACGCGGGCGCCGGGCAGGGTGGGGAGGAGGCGGCGGACCGTGGCGCGCATCGCCTCGGCCAGCGCCGGGGGCTGCTCCGTCAGGTCCACCGCGACCGCGACGATGGGCGCGGCGTCCACCTGGGCGGCGGGGTCGCGGCGGCGGAAGCGGGGCTGAGCCTCCGGGTTGAAGCGGCGCCGCAGCACCTCGCCGAAGCCGTCCCGGCGCTCCTTCGCGGCGCGGGGGGTGAGCGCCACGGCGTCC
The DNA here is from genome assembly GCF_039523795.1 of Craurococcus roseus. Classification (NCBI taxonomy): domain Bacteria; kingdom Pseudomonadati; phylum Pseudomonadota; class Alphaproteobacteria; order Acetobacterales; family Acetobacteraceae; genus Craurococcus; species Craurococcus roseus. Next base: position 63,907 of record NZ_BAAAFZ010000026.1, read on the forward strand.
GGGTGGCGCAGGTCGAAGGCGAGCTGCGCCGCGGTGGGGTGGCGCCGTTCCGGGTCCACCTCCAGGCAGCGCAGGATCACCTCTTGCAGCCAGGGCGGGCAGTCCGGCCGCAGGCGCCGCGGCGGCTGCGGGTCGCGCCACAGGCGCCGCTTGAGGCCGGACATGCGCTGCGGATCGCCGAAAGGGCGGGTGCCGGTGGTGAAGAAGTAGAGCAGCGCGCCCAGCGCGAAGAGGTCGCTGCGCGGCTCCGTCCGCACGCCCATCACCTGCTCCGGCGCCATGTAGGGCGCGGTGCCGTAGGGAAGGCGGAACTCCTCTTCCATCAGGTCGGGCAACTGCGCGTGGTGCGACAGGCCGAAGTCCACCAGCACCGCTTCGCCCGTCGGGCGGTGCAGGATGTTGGAGGGCTTCACGTCCAGGTGGACCACGTGCTGGCGGTGCAGCGCGTCGAGGGCCGCGGCGATCCGGGCGCCGGTCGCGGCCACCTCCGCCGCCGGCAGCGGCAGCTCCTGGAGGCGCGGCAGCAGCGACGGGCCGGGGACGCGCTCCATCACGAGGTAGGGCTGCCGCTCGAAGCCGGCGGCGGCGACGAAGCGCGGCACGTGCGGGCCGGACAGGCGCGGCAGGATCATCTGCTCCATCTCGAAGGAGACGATCGCGGCCGGGTCCTCGCCCTCGAACAGGCGCGGCACCTTCATCAGCATGGGCTCGCCGGGGCGGTCCGGGTGGGCCGTTTCGTACAGCAGCGCCATGCCGCCCTTGTGGACGAGGTCGCCGACCATGAAGCCGTCGATCGTGTCGCCCTTGGCGAGGCGCGGGCGGGACATGCGGCGGTCAGCGCCCGCGGTGGAGGCGGAGCGCCAGCGATTCCGGCAGCCCGGCCGCGCGGATCTTCCCCGCCGCGGTTTCCACGTCGTAGGGCACGCGCACCCAGGTCAGCTCGCCGCGCCCCGTGTCCAGCATGCCGTAGCAGGCGGCCGGGTCGCCGTCGCGCGGCTGGCCGACGGCGCCGAGCACGGCGATCCACTGGCGCGGGCGGACCAGCGGCACGGGCACGCTTGGCACCGGGCGGAAGCTGGCGAGCTTGGCGGCGGCAGTGATGCCGAACAGGGCCGGCACGTGCGTATGGCCGCAGAAGGTGGCTTGCGCTTCGGTTGCTTCCAGGCTGCGGCGCGCGTCGTCCGGCTCGGCCACGTAATGCCAGCGGCCGGGGTCGGAGGCGTCGGCGTGGACGTAAAGACGGTCTTCCTCCTCGGCCTCGAGCGGCAGGGAGGCGAGGAAGCCGGCCGCTTCGGAGGACAGGCGGCTGCGCGTCCAGGCGATCGCCGCTTCCGCGGTGGCGTTCATGCCACCGCGGCCGCGTCCCACCGCCGCTTCGTCGTGGTTGCCGAGCACGGCCAGGGCGCCGCGCGCGACGCGGGCCATCACCGTCTCGGTCACCCATTCCGGGTCGGCGCCGTAGCCCACCGCGTCGCCGAGGAAGACGAAGCGCCCAGCGCCTTGCCGCTCGGCGTGGTCGAGGCAGGCGGCGAAGGCCTCGCGGTTGGCGTGGAGGTCGGCCATCAACGCGATCAGCATGGAGCGTCCGTCCCTCCCGGGACGCCCCGCCGCGTTCAGGGGGGCGGCGCGGGCGTCGTGCCGTAAGCTTCGGCCATCTCGGCGATCGCCGCCAGCTTGTTTCGGAACGCGGACCAATCGTCGGCCCCGGCGATCGGCGCCCAGATCGCCTCCACCTCGTCGACCAGCATGGTGCACGGCGCGGACCGGGCGAAGTAGGGATGGTCCAGCCGGGCGTCCGGCGTGGGCGCGAAGCTTCCTAGAGCCTCGCGCACGGGCGCGAAGAGGGGCGAGGCGTAGTGCCCGGCCGCCGGACTTCGAGCCGCCCGCGACTCGCTCGCCGAACCGCCGCGCCAGTCGAAGAACGCCTGCTCGAAGGGCGCCTGGGACTCGCGCAGGAAGGAGAAGAAGGCGCGGACCAGCGCCGCGTTCCGTTCCTCATCGAACGGCGCCAAGCCCAGCCGGCGCAGCACGGCGGCGCCGAACTCCTGGTGCAGGGCGGGCTCGAAGGCGTCCATCGCGGATTCCAGCGCCGGCTGCCCGGCCAGGGGCAGCAAGCAGCCGCCGAGGCGGGCCAGGTTCCACACCAGCGCTTCCGGTTGCCGGCCGAAGGCGTAGAGGCCGCCGTGGTCGAAGTAGGCGGCGGTGAAGTCTGGGTCGTAGGTCGGCAAGAAGCGCCACGGGCCGTAGTCGAAGCTCTCGCCGGTGACGTTGATGTTGTCGGTGTTCAGCACGCCATGGACGAAGCCGGCGGCGGTCCACTGCGCGCCCATGCGCGCGACGCGCCGGCACACCTCTTCCAGGAAGGCGGGCGCGCGGTCCGCCTCGTCCTCGCGCCAGGCTTCGGGCAGGTAGGTTCGGATGGTGTGGTCGAGCAGGCGCCGCAGGCGCGCCTCGTCCTTCAGGTAAGCGAAGCGCTGGAAGGAGCCGATGCGGATGTGCGAGTGGCTGAGGCGCACCAGCACGGAGGAGCGCGTGGGCGAGGGCTCGTCGCCGCGCACCAGCGCCTCGCCCGTTTCGATCAGGCTGAATGATTTGGAGGTTTCGACGCCGAGCGCCTCCAGCACGGCGGTCGCCAGCACCTCGCGCACGCCGCCCTTGAGCGTCAGGCGGCCATCGGCGCCGCGCGACCAGGGGGTCTTGCCGCTGCCCTTGGTGCCGAGGTCGAGCAAGCGGCCGTCGCGGAGGTCGTGGAGCTGGGCGAAGAGGAAGCCGCGGCCGTCGCCGAGGTCGGGGTTGTACACGCGGAATTGGTGGCCGTGGTAGCGCAGCGCGAGCGGCTCCTCCAAGGAGCCGGGCAGCGGCTCGAAGCGGCCGAAATGCGCGATCCACTCCTCATCGGTGAGCGCGTCGAGGCCGATGCGGGCGGCCCAGCGCCCGTCGCGGTGGCGGATGACGTGGGCGGGGAAGGGCGCGGGCTCGACCACGTCGAAGAAGCCTTCGCCCAAGTCGGCGTGGCGGGTCGAGGGGCGGTAGGCGGGGGAAAGGGGCATCGACGGGGGGTCGCCTTTCGGTCAGCTGGGCGCGGTGACGGGCTCCGCGGTGAACGGCCGGTGGGACGGGGCGTTGCGTCCGCCAAGGGCGGTGCGGGGACGGGGCCATGGACCGGGCGGCGGACGACGGCGTTCTCGACTGCTTGGTGATCGGCGGCGGGCCGGCGGGGCTGACGGCCGCCATCTACCTGGGGCGCTTCGGGCGGCGCTTCCTGGTGGTGGATGCGGGGGAGCCGCGCGCGGCCTGGATTCCGGTCAGCCACAACATCCCGTTCTTCGGCGAGGGCATCCCGGGGCCGCGCATCCTGGAGCGCCAGCGCGAGCACGCCGGGCGGTACGGCACCCGCGTCCTCCCCGGCACCGTGACGGAGCTGCGGAAGGCGGAGTGCGGCGGTGGGCTCGTCGGGTTCGTGGCGGCCGTCGAGGAGCGGGGCGGCGCGCGGCGGACGGTCGAGGCGAAGCGCGTGCTCCTCGCCACGGGCTCGGTGGACGTGGAGCCCGACCTGCCGGACCTGCCCGACGCGGTGCGGCGCGGGCTGGTGCGGTACTGCCCGATCTGCGACGGCTACGAGGCGCGGGGCCGGCGGATCGCGGTGATCGGCCACGGCAAGCGGGGCGCCGGCGAGGCCGGCTTCATCGCCCGCACCTACGGGGGCGAGGTCACGCTGCTCACCCTCGGCCGGCCGATGGACGACCTGGAGCTCGAGGAGCGCGAGCGGCTGGAAGGGCAGGGCGTGAAGATCGTGGAGCAGCCGATCGCGGCGCTCGACGTGCGGGACGGCCAGATCGCGGCGCTGCGCACCGGCGGTGGGCAGGAGCTGCGGTTCGAGGTGCTCTACTCGGCGCTCGGCCTCGAATACCGCACAGGCCTCGCCTTGGCCCTGGGGGCGGAGCACGACGCGCAAGGCGCGCTCGCGGTGGACGCGCACAACCAGACCACGGTGAAGGGCCTTTACGCGGCGGGCGACGTGGCCCGCGGCCTGGACCAAATCGTCGTGGCGATGGGCCACGCCGCGGTGGCGGCCACCCACATCCACAACCGCTGCGAGCTGCCGACGGAAGACGAGCCGGACGAAGCGCGGCAGAGCCGGACCGGCTGACGCATGCGTCCAGCATCCGGCCTAGCGGCTTCCGCCCGCCCGCGGTATGAACCCGGCGTGGCCGCACGGCGTCGGGGCGCGCGGCGGTCTAACGCACGAGGGGAAACAGTCCATGTTCCGCAGGACGATGTTCGCGGCCGTCGCCACGGCCGCGCTGGGCGCCGTTGTTCCGGTCCAAGCCCAACAGGGCCAGTTCGGCACCGCCGCCGAGGCGCGCGCCATGTTCGACCGGGCTGTCGCTGCCGTGAAGGCCGACAAGGCCAAGGCGCTCGCGGCCTTCAACTCCGGGTCCGACGGGTTCAAGGACCGCGACCTTTACCCATTCTGCGCCAACGCTTCGGACGGGGTGTTCACCGCGCATCCGGCCCTGCGCGGCACCCAAATCCGCGACCTGAAGGACGCCGCCGGCAACGCTTTCGGCGAGCAGATCCTGCGCGCCGGCTCCGCCGAGGGGCAGGTGAACGAGGTGTCCTACTCCTTCCCGCGCCCCGGCACCACGGCGCCGGCGCCGAAGGTGAGCTACGTCACCAAGGTCGGCGACCAGGTCTGCGCGGTGGGCTACTATAAGTAGCGCGTCGTTTGCCCGCCGGTGCGTTCAGCGCCCGGCAGGCGGCGCCGGCGGCGGGGCGCGCCCGGTGCGCCGCCACCAATCCGGCGCCAGCACGGTGACGCGGTCGAATTGCATCAGGAAATCGCGCGACGGGTCCATGCCCTGGCGCGCCCGCACCAGGGCCGCTTCGTCGCCCAGCGCGTAGAGGGTGGCGGGCTCGTACCGGCCCTCGGCCAGCCGCGCTGCCGTCTCGGCGTTGAGGGCGGCCACGCGCGCGGGGTCGATGCGCGCGAGATACACGCCGTCCGTTTCCAGGCCCATCGTGGCGGCGTAGACGGCGACCTCCTCCCAGTTGGGCGCCTGGTTGCCGTTGGGCACCACGCGGACGCGCCGGTAGTGGCGCGCCGCCTCGGCCCAGAACGGGTCGGACAGGCGCAGCGGCGCTTCCGCGGGGCCGGCGGGGAAGAAGTGGCGGAGCCGCGCGAAGCCCGGTTGCAGGTCGGCGAACTGCACCACGACCAGGACGGCGAGGACCTGCCCGGCGCGGCGCCCGCCGAGCCCGTGCGCCAGGGCCGCGACGGCCGCGAGCAGCAGCGCGTAGGCGAGGGGCCACAAGAAGCGCTCCGAGGCGCGGAGGGCGGCGGCGGGCTCCACCAGGGCGGGGGGCAACTCGAACAGCGTGAACTGCCAGCCGCCGATCGAGGGGCGGTGGGTGATGGCCACGGCCAGCATGGCGAGCAGCGACAACACCAGCGGCCAGCGCGCGGACAGGCCGCGCCACGGGCGACGGAGCCAGGCGAAGCCCGCGGCGACCAGCAGGAGCAGGACGCCGAGGCCGGCGTAGGAGCTGCCCACTTCGAGGTGGTCGGGGTTGGGCAGATCGGGCAGGAAGGCGCCCCAGAAGGACGGGTCGAAGGGCGCCAGCAGGTCGAGTTGCATCTCGCCGTAGCGTGCGCCTTGGCCGCCGTGCCCGGCGCTGAGCACGAAGAAGCCCGCGGCCCAGAGCCCGGCCGCGCCGGACAGGGGCACGGCCAGCGCCTCGGTGGCGAGCAGCGCCGGCCGCTGCCGCGCCATGACGGCGCGGGCCAGCCAGTCCGCCGCCCACAGCCCGAGCACCATCGGCAGGATGTAGGAGTGGATGAGGGAGGTGGCCAGGACGAGGCCCGCCCAGAGCAGCGCCCGCCGCGGCCACGCGCCGGGCGCCAGGCAGAGCCAGAGTCCGGCCAGGATCAGGAAGTGGGCGGACAGGGCGAAGTGCCCGCCCAAGCGGTTCAGCAGGGTCGGTTGCATCACGAACAGCACCGATCCGGCGAGCCGCGCCAGCGGGTCGTCCGTCGCCAGGCCGAGCAGCTTCCAAGCCAGCATGCCTTGCAGGGCGCCGCAGGCGAAGAGCCAAAGGCCCCAGTACTGGGACACCTCCACCAGCGGGTGCAGCGCCTTGAAGAAGAAGGCGAGCAGCGGGATGGCGTCAGCGTAGAAGATGGAGGAGCCCAGCTCCAGCCCGTACGCGGGGTTGAGGCCCGGGGGCCACATCCAGGGGCTGCGCTTGAAGAACGTGAAGCCGAGCCAGTATTGGACCGGGTCCGGCCCGATGGTGCCGGTGAGCATCCATCCGGTGCGCGGCGGCGGCAGGATGTGGCCGCCGAACACGTACCAGACCACGGCCATGCCCAGCAGGGCGGCGGCGGCGCCGAGCCATCCGCCGGACCGGGCCCCCGCTCCCGCGCCGCCGGCCTTCGGCGTGGAAACGCGCTCCTCCCCCGCGGAGAGGCGGCCGGTCGGCGCTTCGACGGTCATCGGGGAACTTCTCTCCGCGCAACGGGGCCGGCGTGTGCTGGGTCGGCGATCCACGGCCCGGGCGTTTTCGCGTGGGCCGGTTGCTGCCCGGCCGGAACCGCGCGCCGCACCGGACGTGTAACGCATCGCTCGATTCGAGTCACAAGCACGAGGGCTCCGGCATGGACCAGCGCTGGCCAGACCGCCTTTGGGTGGTCCGCCACGGGGAAAGCAGCGGCAACGTGGCGCGCGACGCCGCGCACGAGGCCAACCTGTTGCGGATCGAAACCGGCGGCCGCGACGCGGACGTGCCCCTGAGCCCGCTGGGGGAGCGGCAGTCGGAGGCGCTCGGCCGGTGGTTCGCCGCCATGCCGGAGGACGAGCGGCCCGGAGTGGTGCTGGTCTCGCCCTACCGCCGCGCGCGGCAAACCGCGGCGCTGGTCCACGCCGTCGGCGGCACCGCCATGGCGCCGGACGACTTCGTGGTGGACGAAAGGCTGCGCGAGCGGGAATTCGGCGTGCTCGACCGGCTGACGCGGCAGGGCATCGAGCACCACCACCCGGACCAGGCGGAGTTCCGCCGCACCCTCGGCAAGTTCTACCACCGCCCGCCGGGCGGGGAGAGCTGGTGCGACGTCATCCTCCGCCTGCGCAGCGCCATGGACACGGTGGCGCTCCACTACAGCGGGGCGCGGGTGCTCATCGTCGCGCACCAGGTGGTGGTGCTCTGCATGCGCTACCTCGTGGAGCGGATGACAGAAGACCAGATACTCGCCGTGGACGCGGAAGGGGACGTCGTGAACTGCGGCGTGACCGAGTACGCCTTTGATCCGGGCCTCGGGGTGGGCGGCGGCTTGGCCTTGCGGCGCTACAACTTCACCGCCCCACTCGAGCGGGAAGGCGCGCCGGTGACGGCGGAGCCCGACGTTTCCGTGGGCGTTCGATGAGCGGCGTTATCGGCGACCCCACCCCGGTCACGCCGGAGCTGCTGCGCGCCACGCCCTTGCCGCGGCACCGGCAGGGCGACGACAAGGACGGGCGCGGCCGGGTGCTGGTGGTGGCGGGCAGCGTGGAGGTGCCCGGCGCGGCGCTGCTTTGCGGCATCGGCGCGCTCCGGGCCGGCGCCGGCAAATTGCAGATGGCGACGTGCCGCAGCGTCGCGCCGCACCTCGGCATGGCCGCGCCGGAGGCGCTGGTGGCCGGGCTGGACGAGACGCCGGGCGGCGGGATCTCGGCCGAGGAGGCCGACAAGCTGGCCAAGCGCGCCGGCCGGTGCGACGCGCTGCTGCTGGGGCCCGGCATGGCGGACGGCGACGGCGAGGCCGCGGCGCTCACGAAGCGGGTGCTGGAGCGGATGGACCCCGGGCCGGTCGTCGTCCTCGACGCCGCCGCGCTGCCGGACCTGGAGGACGGCCCGGCGGCCCTGCGCCGGCACTCCGGCCGCGTCGTCCTCACGCCGCACGCCGGCGAGATGGCCAAGCTGCTGGGCGTGCCGAAGGAGGAGGTGGAGGCCGACCCGCTCGGCGCCGGCCGCCGCGCGGCGGGCGCCCTGGGCGCGGTGGTGGCCATGAAGGGCGGATGCACCTTCGTTGTGGACCCGGGAGGGGCGGCGTGGAGCTGCGACCTGGGGCAGGTCGGCCTCGCCACCTCCGGCTCCGGCGACACCCTGGCCGGCCTCGTCGCCGGGCTGGCGGCGCGGGGCGCTTCCCCGGTGGAGGCGACCGTCTGGGGCGTGTTCCTCCACGCCGAAGCCGGCAACAGGCTGGCCCGCACGCGGGGACCGGTCGGCTTCCTGGCGCGCGAACTGTTGGCGGAGGTCCCGTCCATCATGGCCGGGTTGGGGCCAGCAGAGCCGGGGTAGGCGTGCCGCACCGCGAAAGGCGCGGGGAACGAACATAGCCGCGCGCCGTTCTGCCGCGCGCGCGGCTTCGTCCGCCCACCCTTCCGCTTCGATCCCGAAAAGGCCTTTCTCCATGCCCGATAGCAACCAAGCGACCGGCCCTGCCGCCGCGCTGAACCTGGCGGGCACCGGCGCCCGGTCGCGCGTGCAGGAAGGGCGGCCCTTCCCGCTCGGCGCGACCTGGGACGGGCTGGGGGTGAATTTCGCGCTGTTCTCCGCCAACGCCACCAAGGTCGAGCTTTGCCTGTTCGACGACCGCGGGGAACGGGAGATCGAGCGCATCGAGCTGCCCGAGTACACGGACGAGGTCTGGCACTGCTACCTGCCGGAAGCCCGGCCGGGCACGGTCTACGCCTACCGCGTGCACGGCCCGTTCGCGCCCGAGGAAGGGCACCGCTTCAACCCGAACAAGCTGCTGCTCGACCCCTACGCCAAGGCGGTGGTCGGCAAGATCCAGTGGGACAAGGCGCACTTCGCCTACGACCAGGATTCGCCCGACAAGGACCTCACCTTCGACGAGCGCGACAGCGCGCCCTTCATGCCCAAGTGCCGCGTGATCGACCCGGCCTTCACCTGGGGGCACGACCGCAAGCCGGCGGTGCCGTGGGACAGGACCATCTTCTACGAAACCCACGTGAAGGGCTTCACCAAGCTGCACCCGGCGGTGCCCGAGCGGCTCCGCGGCACCTACGCCGGGCTGAGCACGCAGGCGGTGGTGGACTACATCAAGAGCCTCGGCGTCACCTCCGTAGAGCTGCTGCCGATCCACGGCTTCGTCCAGGACCAGCACCTGCTGGACAAGGGCCTGGTCAATTACTGGGGCTACAACAGCCTCTGCTTCTTCTCGCCCGAGCGCAGCTACGCCAGCGTGCCGGACTTCGCCTTCTCCGAGTTCAAGGAGATGGTGGCGCACCTGCACGACGCCGGGCTCGAAGTGATCCTCGACGTGGTCTACAACCACACCGCCGAGGGCAACGAGCTGGGGCCGACCCTGTCCTTCAAGGGCATCGACAATGCCAGCTACTACAGGCTCATCCCCGACCAGAGGCGCTACTACATCAACGAGACCGGCACCGGGAACACGCTCAACCTCAGCCACCCGCGCGTGCTCCAGATGGTGACGGACAGCCTGCGCTACTGGGTGCAGGAGATGCACGTGGACGGGTTCCGCTTCGACCTCGCCACCATCCTGGGCCGCGAGCCCTACGGCTTCGACGAAGGCGGCGGCTTCCTCGACTCCTGCCGGCAGGATCCGGTGCTGTCCTCCGTCAAGCTCATCGCCGAGCCCTGGGACATCGGGCCGGGCGGCTACCAGGTGGGCGGCTTCCCGCCGGGCTGGGCGGAGTGGAACGACAAGTTCCGCGACACCGTCCGCGAGTACTGGAAGGGCGACGCGGGCAAGCTGCCGGACCTCGCCACGCGCCTGACGGCGTCGGGCGACTGCTTCAACAAGCGCGGGCGGCGCCCGTGGTCCTCGGTGAACTTCATCACCGCGCACGACGGCTTCACGCTGAACGACCTCGTCTCCTACAACGAAAAGCACAACGAGGCGAACGGCGAGGACAACCGCGACGGCCACTCCAACAACCACTCCTGGAACCACGGCGCCGAGGGGCCGACGGACGACCCGGAGATCCGGGCCCTGCGCGAGCGGCAGAAGCGCAACCTGCTGGGCACGCTGCTGCTCTCGCAAGGGACGCCGATGCTGCTAGCGGGCGACGAGCTCGGCCGCACCCAGGACGGCAACAACAACACCTACTGCCAGGACAACGAGCTGAACTGGATCGATTGGACCAGGATCGGCGAGGACGGCCAGTCGCTGATCGAGTTCACGCGCCGGCTGATCGCGCTGCGCCAAACGCTGCCGATCCTGCGCCGGCAGCGGTTCCTCACCGGGCGGCACAACGAGGAGCTCGACGTCCGCGACGTGACTTGGGTGTCGCCCTCCGGCGAGCCCATGCAGGACGAGCAATGGGACGACCCGAGCGCGCGCTGCCTCGGCATGATGCTGGACGGGCGGGCGCGGGCGACCGGCATCAACCGGCCGGCGATGGACGTGACCGCGTTGCTGGTGGTCAACGCGCACCACGACGTGGTCCACTTCCGCTTGCCGCCCGTGACGGGGGGCGCGGCGTGGCGCTGCCTGGTGGACACCAACGTCCCCTACATGACGGATTCCGAAACCTTCGACATCGGCGCTGAGTACGTGGTCACGGGCCGGTCGTTGCTGCTGTTCGCGCTGGAAACGGAGGACGGCCTGCCCATCGCGCTCCGGCAAGCGGCGCGGGCGCTGCGGCGCTTGAACGAGGCCCCGCCGCCGGTGCCGGCCGCGCCCGCGGAGGCCGCGCCGACGACGGCCCTCCCGCAGTCGGCGGGACGGTCGGCCGACCGGTAGCGCCGAGCGGCGGCGGTCAGGCCGGGGCGGCGCTGCCCCGGCCGCCACCGCCGCCGTAGCGCCTGACCATTGCGGCGCAGAACTCGGCGAACTCTTCCGGCGCCTGCGGCGCGCTGGTGTGGTGCGGCGCCAAGCCGCGGTGCTCGGGCGTGAAGCAGAAGGTGACGGTCACGTCGAAGTCCCGCAGCGCCTCCATCTGCCGGTCGAACCAGCGGAGCGCGTCCGGGCGGAAGCTGTCGGCCCAGGACAGGCCGGTGCGGAGGTAGGTGACGCCGAGCCGCTTCATCCAGGCGACCGCGTCGTCCAGCCGGTGGTCCTCGTAGTGGAACCACTGGCACAGGCCGAGGTCGGGCGTGTGGCGGGCGAATTCCTCCAGCGCGGGCTTCGGCGCGCCGTCCTCGCGCAACAGGCCCATGGCGAAATGCCGGTAGTAGGAGGAGCCTTCGGCCTCGCGGTGGCGCGTTGTCGCCTCCCAGGTCTTGGGCAGGTCGTAGAGGCTGTACCAGTGGACGCGCGGCGCGCGGCCCTTCAGCAGCGCGGCGGTGCGCTCCAGCCCCCAGACCTGCACCTCATCGGCGCCGAAGGTGGAGACGCCGACCTCCGACACCCAGACCGGCTTGTCGGTGACGGCGCGGATCTCGTCGATCTTCGCCGGCCATTCGCCGATCTGCCACAGGTTCCAGTCCAGCGGGAAGCCGTGGACGGCCACCGCGTCCATGTGCTCCAGCACGCCGTAGCCTGCCAAGCGCTTGACGAAGAGCGGGTCTATGGGCGACATGCCGCCGAGCACGCGCGGCAGGCCGGGGTGTTCCGCGCGGATGGCCTGCCCGGCGAGCTTCGCCATTTCGCCGAACCTGCTCCAGTCGGGGTCGATCCCAGGGTCCCAGTGCGACTTGTTGTTGGGCTCGTTCCAGATCATCGCGGCTTCGACGGTCACGCGCGCGGTCCTTTCGCGGGGTAGACGGCGCCGGGGCCGTGGGGCGGCGCCGTGCGCCGGCAGACGTACACCTCGGCCTCCGGGCGGCCCAGGATCTCAAAGCCGGCGCTCCGCAGCATGGCCTCGGCGCAGGCGCGGTTCGGCACCCACCAGTTCGTCGCGTCGTTGGAGTAGCGCCGCTCGATGAAGTGGAGCTTGGGCCAGCCCGGGCGGTCGAACTGCTCCATGTCCCAGAAGTCGTAGTCTTCCCGCGCCGGCTCAACCTCCTCGGCGCCGCGGTGCATGGACTGGAACACTAGCAGGTCGCGCGCCGCGTGCTCGTGGATCAGGTCCAGCGCCAGCAGCGGGTGGCGCAGGTGGTAGAGCACGCCCATGAACAGCACCACGTCGAAGCGCTCGCCGAGGCCGCCGACGTCGTAGACGGAGAGCTTGCGGAACTCGATGTCGAGGCCCGTCACCTCGGCGGCGAAGCGGGCCTGCGCCAAGTAGTCCTCGTCCCAGTCCACGCCGAGCACCCGCGCCGCGCCGCGCTTCTTCATCTCCATGGAGTAGAAGCCGCCGTTGCAGCCGATGTCGAGCACGGTCTTGCCCGTCAGGTCGGCCGGTACGGCGTCCGCGAAGGAGCGCCACTTCACGGCCGGGTAATCGCCGAGGAAGTGGTCGGGCGCCGTCCGCACGCCGCCGCCCAGGTCTATGTTGTGGAACCAGTCGCCGAGCGCCGCCGCGCGGCGGCGGATTTCGTCCGGCGGGAGCCTGACCGTGCTGCTGCTCACCCTGCGATCTTCTCCTTGTCCGCACCGAGGCCGCGCAGGACGCCGAGCAGCTCCTCGGCGCGGTGGGCGCAACTGTGGCGGGCGCGGATCGCCGCCAGCCCGTTTGCGACCAGGGCCTGCCGGAGCCCGGCGTCGTCCCGCACGGCTGCCATGTGCCGCGCCATCTCGGCCCCGTCCCGGGCCACCAGGTAGTCCTCGCCCGGCCGGAACAGCCCTTCGGCGTCGCGCCACGGCGCCGAGAGCAGCGGGATGCCGCAAGCCAGCGCTTCGAACAGGCGGATGGTCGGGATGCCCGGCAGCAGGTCCACGTAGAAGCGGCGCGGCACGTGGACGGTGGCGAGGTGGCGCGCGAACGCCTCCGGCGCGCGCGCGTTCGGCAGCCAGCCGCAATGCCGCGCGCCGTGCGCCTCCAACGCGCGCAGCGCGTGCCCGGGGTAGCGCACGCCGTGGACGTCGAGCGGCAGTCCGGCCTGGCGCGCGGGGCGGAGGAGGAAGCCTTCCAGCTCCGCGCCCCGCTCGTCGTCACCCCAGTTGCCGATCCAGACCAAGCCCGCGCGCTGGCCTTCGCGCTCGGGCGGGCGGAACAGGCGGGTATCGGCCGCCTCGTGCCACACCCAGACGCGGCTGCCCCAGCCCCGGCGGCGATACACTTGGGCCAGCGCTTCGCCGAAGGCGAGCACGCCGTCGTAGCCTTCCAGGTCGAATCGGCGGATCGCTTCGGGGTCGCTGACGGCGCGGTGGTGCGTGTCGTGGAACAGCAGCTTGAAGCGCGCCCCGCCGCGCCGGCGTGCGCGGCCGAGCGCGGCCACCAGCCCCGGCTCGTTCCATTCGTGGACGAGCACCGCGTCGGCGCCGTCCAGCGCGGCTTCCGCCTCGGCGGAGTCGCGGAAGACGCGGGAGCCGAGGTCCGGATAGGCCGCGCGATAGGCGTCCAGCCCCGCTTCGCCGTGGTCCCGTAGTAGGTTTTCCAAGCTCCAGGCCCCCGCCGGCTCCAAGGCCAGCACCTCGTGCCCGGCGTGCTTCAGCTCGCGCAGCACGCCGCGGAGGAAGTGCGCGTTGCCGTGGTTCCAGCAAGAGGCGAGGGAATGTGCGAAGTAGACGAGCTTCAAGCGGCGGCGGTCTCCCCCGGCGCCCCGGCCCGCCGCAGCAACGAGCGGTACACCGCGGCGGTGCCCGCGGCCATGGCTTCCGCAGTGTAGCGCTCCGCGCGTGCGCGGGCCGCGGCACCGAGGCGTGCGCGGCGGTCGGGCGCGCGCGCGGCGCGTTCGATCGCGGCGGCGACCGCCGCGTCGTCCTCAGCGGGCACGAACTCGGCCGCGCCGTCCCAGAGTTCGCGGAAGCTCGGGATGTCGGACAGCACCAGGGCGCAGCCCGCCTGCGCGGCTTCCAGCACGGACAGGCCGAAAGGTTCGTAGAGGGCGGTGGAGACGAAGACCGGCCGCCCAGCGAGCCGGCGCGCCACGTCGCCGCCGCCCAAGCGGCCGAGGGCTTGGACGTGGTCGAAGGCGACGCGCGCCCCGCCCGGCCCCTCGGTCGGGCCGGCGGCGAGCACCGGCACGGCGCCGGCGAGCCGCGCCGCGGCGCGGTCGAGCGCGCGGAGATTCTTGCCCTCGTCCCACAGCCGGCCGGCGGTGAAGGCGACGGGCGCGGCGTCGCGCGCGGTGGACGGCGGCGGATGGCGCCGGCCGTTGTGGACCACGGCCGGTGGCGTCCGCAGCCCGTAAAGGCGCGCCGTCGCCGCGGCGAAGGCGGCGCTCGGCGCGAGGAGCGCGTCGGTCCGCGCGCAGCCCCGTTCGACCATCCGCGTTCGCCAAACGAAGTCCGGTGGCAGGGGCTGGCCGCCGCGTACGGCCTCCCACCACGTGCCGACGCAGGAGTGGCAGGACGCGACGACGGGCGCCGGGAAGCGCGTACCCGCGGCGAGGGCGGGGCCGTGCAGGTGGACGACGTCGGCGCCGACTTCCGAGGCGAGCGCCGCGAGCGCCGCGCCGGCCGACTCGATCTGCTCCGGCGCGTCCGCCAGCCAATCGAGCGGCAGGCCCGTGGGGAGCAGCCGCAGGCCGGGCACGGTGCGCGCCGCCTCCGCTTGGTCCGCTTCCGGCGCCGGGCCGAGCACGGCGAGCGTGGTGTCGAACCCGAGCGCGGCCAGGCCGCCGGCGAGGTCGAGGGCGTAGGTCCACACGCCGCCGACCGCGTCCGCCGTCATCAGCACGCGCGCGGCGCCGGACGTCAGCGGCAGCACGCGGCCTCCAGCTCCGCCAACGCCGCCGGCCGCTCCTCCTGGATGTCGCTGAAGCTCCGGAACTGCGCGAGGTAGTGGGCGTGCGCCCGCTCCCAGGCGTGGTCGTCCGGCTCGCCCCAAAGGCGGCGGTAGTCGGGCGAGGACGGGTAGGGGTAGAGCGGCACCGGGTCGTTGGCCCAGACGCCGTGGCGGCGCAGCCGGTCGCGCCAGTCCGCCACCATCTCCGGGTCGTCGCCTTCCGTCTTGATGAGGTTGGCCTGCACGAAGGGCACGGAGCGGCGGGCGTGGATGAGCCGCTCCGCCAGATCGTCCGTGGTGGAGCGGCAGCGCTTGTCGAGCGCGGCGCGGCCTTCCTCCGTCAGGCTCTCCACGCCGGCCTCGATGGAAACGCAGCCGGCGGCGCCGAGCAGGTCGAGCATGTCCGGCTTCCACAGGTCGATGCGCGTCTGCACGCCGAAGCGCACCGGGCGCGGAACCAGCGCTTCGAGAAGCGGGCGCTGCGGCAGGAATATCTCGTCCACGAAGTAGACGTAGGTGACGCCCTGGGCGACCAGCCTGTCGATCTCCTCCAGCACGAGGTCGAGACGGCGCCGCCGGTAGGCGTCGCGGAAGTCGATCTTGGCGCAGAAGGTGCAGGTGTAGGGGCAGCCGCGCGAGGCCTCCACCTCGGCGCCCGGGCCGTCGGGCTCGGCGTCGAAGCGGTGGTGGTGGTGCCGGTGCCGGGCGATCCACTCGTCGGGCCAGCGCAACGCGGGCAGGGCGGTGAATTGCGCGGCGGCCGGGCCGCCGTTGACGCAGACCTCCCCGCCATCCCTGTAAGCGATGGAGGGCACGGCTCGGAAGCCGCACCCGGCCGTGGCCAGGCGTGCCACGATCTCCTCGCACTCGCCGCGCACCACCACGTCGGCGCCGAGCTTGTTCAGCGCCGCCCGGGGCGTCGCCGAGCCGTGCGGGCCGACGGCCACCGTGCGCCCGCCGCGTCCGCCCAGCGCCGCCAGGAACTCGCGCGGCACGCGCAGCTCCGGCTGGGCGCAGCGCCAGAACAGGTAGGTGGGCGCGGTGGAAACCACGGTCATGTCCGGCCGGAAGTCCGCCACCGCGTCCGCCAGCGCCCCCGTCGGCGTGCCGCACAGGTGCGCGTCGAGCATCAGCGCCTGGTGCCCGGCGGCTTCCAAAAGGGCCTTGCCGTAGCCCAACTCCAAGGGCAGGTGCGGCGCGCGGCAGCCGAAATAGATGCTGTTCCCGAAGGTCCAGGGCGGGTTGACGAGGGCGACCCTCATTGCGCCGCCTCCACCGCACGGGCCCTCGCCACGGCGGCGTGCTCCTCCCGCAGCCAGCGCGCGAGCGACGCGACGCCTTCCCGCCAGGGGCGTGCGGGGCCGAGGCCCAGTTCCCGCGCCGCGCGGCGCGTGTCCGACACGTAGTAGCGCTGGTCGCCCCCGCGCCAATCCGCGTACCGCGCTTCCACGGGGCGCCCGGTGAGCTCCCCGATGAAGGCGATCACCCGCCGCAAGCTCACCGCGTTGGCCGGGCCGCCGCCGAGGTTGAAGGCGCACCCCGCCACGGCATCGATGCGCGCCCAAGCGGAAAGGTAGGCTTCGACGGCGTCGCCCACGTCCAGCACGTCGCGCACCTGGCGGCCGTCCCCGTAGACGCTGATCGGCTCGCCGCGCAACGCGCGGATGAGGAAGTGGGCGATCCAGCCCTGGTCCTCCGTGCCCATCTGCCGCGGGCCGTAGACGCAGCTCATCCGCATGACCGCGGCCGGCAGGCCGAAGGAACGGGCGTAGTCCAGCACGTACTGGTCCGCCGCGCCCTTGGAGCAGCCGTAGGGCGTGTGGAAGTCGAGCGGCCGGCCCTCGCCGATGCCGTGGGCGCGCAAAGCGGGGTCGCGCGGCGCGTAGGCGTCGTCGCCTTCGACGGCGAGCTCCACGTCGGCCAAGTCGCCGTAGACCTTGTTGGTGCTGGCGAAGACCAGCGGCGCCGGCCCGCCGGCGCGCCGGCGCAGCGCTTCCAGCACGGCGAAGGTGCCTTGGAGGTTCACCGCGAAATCCGTGCGCGGGTCCGCCATGCTGGTGGTCACCGCCACCTGGGCCGCCAAGTGGAACACCGCGCCGGCCTCCGCCGCCGCGCGGTTCAACTCCGCCTCGTTGCGGATGTCGGCCACGACGGCGGACACGCGGCGCGGGTGCCGCGCCTTCAGCCAAGCGAGGTTGGCCTCCACGCCCGGACGCGCCAACGCGTCGTAGACCAGGACTTCGTGCCCGTCGCGGGCGAGGCGGTCGGCGAGGTTGGACCCGATGAAGCCCGCCCCACCCGTCACCAGGACAGGCCGGCCGCCCAGGATCGCGCCGCTCACGCCACCAAGCCCCGCGCTTCCAGCTCGCGCCGCGCCTGCGCCACGCGGTCTTCGGCCTGCTGCCGCGCCACCCACTCGGCCAGTTCGGCCAAGCCGCGCCCGAAATCGCGGGGCGCGCCCAGGCCCAGTTCCGTCCGCGCCTTGGTCAGATCGGCGATGCAGTGGCGGATGTCGCCGGCGCGCGCCTTGCCGGCGATCTCGGGCCGGAGGCCGGAGCGGCCCATCGCTTCGGCGAGCAGGGCGGCGACCTCCTCCACGGAACGGTCCTCGCCGGAAGCGATGTTGTACACCTCGCCCGGCGCTCTGGGGTGGTCCAGGGCCAGCAGGAAGGCGCGGGCTATGTCCTCCACATGGACGAAATCGCGCCGTTGCTTCCCGTCCTCGAAGACCATCGGCGCTTGGCCGTTGTGGATTCGCGAGGCGAAGATCGCCAGCACGCCGGTATAGGGGTTGGAGAGCGCTTGGCCCGGCCCGTAGACGTTCCACAGGCGCAGCGCCACGCCCTCCATGCCGTAGGCCGGGGCGAGCGTCAGCGTCAGCCGCTCCTGCACGTGCTTGGTGATGGCGTAGACGGAGGCGAGGGCGGGCCGTTTCCACTCCGGCGTCGGCACCGGGACGAGCGGGCGGCCCCGGTCGTCCACCGGGTCCCAAGGCGCGCCTGCCCCGGTGCGCGGCCGCCGCACGGCGTCCTCCACCAAACCCCCGTCAGCGGTGCGGTAGAGTCCTTCGCCGTATATGCTCATGGAGGAGGCGACCACCACGCGCTTCACCGGCCGTTCGATGAGCTGCTGGAACAGGATGGCGGTGCCGTGGTCGTTGACGGAAACGTATCGGTCGACGGCGTACATGCTCTGCCCGACGCCAACCTCCGCCGCGAGGTGGACGACCTTGTCCACGCCCGCCAGCGAGCGCCGCACCACGCCATCGTCGCGCACGTCGCCCACCACCAGTTCCGTGTCCGGATCGAGTTCGTCGGGCCTACCGCGCCCGCCGTGAACCTGTTCTATCAAGCTGTCGAGCACGCGGACCCGGTGCCCTTCGGCGAGCAGCGCCCGCGCCAAGTGGCGCCCGATGAAGCCCGCCCCCCCGGTGATCAGTATCGTGTCCGCCAAACGCCACCCTCCGGCCTGCTCTGTCGTGCTCAACGCGGGCGCCGCGGCCTCGTGGCCGGCCGACCCTGAATCCCGAGTACCTCGCCCGCTTCTCGCCTTTATGTGAGCGGCCGGGCAAGGCAGGAATTGCTTCACACTGCCGCGAGCACTCCTGCGCATCGCACCGGGGGGGCCTTCACGTTCGGGTAAGTTGAAGCCACCCTCACGACCCAACGCCCCGAACCAGAGTTCATCCCGTCTGTTTGTTGCACACGCCGGAGAGGTACACGGATTGCTCCGAGCCACGTCGCGTCTTTTCGCACCTGCGCTGTCGCACATCCCTTCCGCCACAAGGCCGGCGCCGTGAGCCGGAAGCTCCGCGTCGGTGTCGTGGGGTTGGGAAACTGCGCGTCCTCGTTCGTGCAGGGCCTGTCTTATTACCGCGACACGCCGGCGAACGAGCCCGTACCGGGCCTCACCCACGTCGAAATCGGCGGTTACGGGGTGGGGGACATCGAGATTTCGGCCGCCTTCGACGTCAGCGCCGCCAAGGTCGGACGTGACGTTTCGGAAGCGGTGTTCGCGCCGCCCAACAACACCGCGCGCTTCGCCGCGTCCGTGCCGCCGACCGGCGTGCGGGTGGAGCGCGGCCCGACGCTGGACGGCCTCGGCCGCTACCTCCGCGAGGAAGTGGAGGAAGCGGACGCGCCGGCGGCGGACGTCGCCGCGGTGTTGGAACGGTCCCGCACAGACGTGGTGGTGTCCTACCTGCCGGTAGGCTCCCAGCGGGCGACGGAATGGTACGCAGAGCAGGCGCTCAACGCCGGTTGCGGATTCGTCAACTGCATCCCGGTGTTCATCGCCTCCGATCCGGCGTGGCGGAAGCGCTTCGAGGAGCGCGGGCTTCCGCTGGTGGGCGACGACATTAAGAGCCAAGTCGGCGCCACCATCGTTCACCGGGTGCTGGCCAACCTGTTCCGGGAGCGGGGCGTGCGGCTGGACCGCACCTACCAGCTCAACTTCGGCGGCAACGCCGACTTCCGGAACATGCTGGAGAGGGAACGGCTCGAATCGAAAAAGGTCTCCAAGACCCAAGCCGTGACCAGCCAGTTCGGCGTGCCGCTCGCCGCGAACGACGTCCACGTTGGACCTAGCGACCACGTGCCCTGGCTCGGCGACCGGAAGTTCGCCCACATCAGGTTGGAGGGCACCGGCTTCGGTGGGATGCCGCTTAACCTGGAGCTCAAGTTGGAAGTGTGGGATTCGCCGAATTCCGCCGGCGTCGTCATCGACGCCGTGCGCTGCGCCAAGCTCGCGCTCGACCGGGGCACGGGTGGCGCCCTGGTCGGCCCGTCGAGTTGGTTCATGAAGTCGCCGCCCCAGCAATTCGACGACGAGGAGGCGCGCGAACGCACGCTGCGCTTCGTCGCAGGCGAAGATTGCTGAGCCGGAGCCGTGGCCACCACCGTCTACTTGGTGCGGCACGCCGCCCACGACCGCGTGGACAGCGTCCTGTGCGGCCGGATGCTCGGCGTGGGCCTGGGCGAGGACGGGCGCTGGCAGGCCGAAGCCCTGGCGCGCCACTTTGGCCGGAAGGCGGTGGACGCCGTCTGGACCAGCCCGGTCCAGCGCGCCCGCGAAACGGCGGAGCCCATCGCCGCCGAGCTCGGCCTCATCGCCTGGGACAGCGACGCGCTGTGCGAGATCGACTTCGGCGCCTGGACCGGCCGGGACTTCGCCGTCCTGCGCGACGATCCGCTCTGGCACCGTTGGAACGAGGCGCGCGGCAGCGAGCGGCCGCCTGGCGGGGAGTCCATGGCCGAAGCGCAGGCGCGGGCGATAGGTGAACTGGAGCGCGCCCGCGAGGAGCACCCGGAAGGGGGCGTGGTGCTCGTGAGCCACGGCGACGTCATCAAAGCCATGGTGGCTGGGGTGCTCGGGCTGCCGCTCGACGCCCACGCGCGTTTCGACATCGCGCCGGCTTCGGTGAGCGCTCTGGCCGTCTGGGAAGGGGGAGGGAAGGTGCTGCGCATGAACGAGACCGTCGCGGCATGAGGATCGCGTTCTACGGATCGAGCCTGCTGTCCTCCTACTGGAATGGCGCCGCCACCTACTACCGCGGCCTGCTCCGCGATCTCGCCCCACGCGGTTATTCGATCACCTTCTACGAGCCCAACGCCTTCGACCGGCAGCAACACCGCGACATCGAGCCGCCGTCCTGGGCCGCCGTGCGCGTGTACCCGGCGACGGAGGCGGGGCTGCGCTCGGTGCTGGCGGAGGCCGCCGCCGCGGACGTGGTGGTGAAGGCCAGCGGCGTCGGCGTCTTCGACGGGGAGCTGCTGGAAGGCGTGGTCGCGGCCTCGCGCCCGGAAGCGGTGCGGGTCTTCTGGGACGTGGACGCGCCGGCGACCCTGGCGGAACTGCGCGCCGACGGGCCGGGCCACCCGCTGCGCCGCGCGCTTCCCTCGCTCGACCTGGTGCTGACCTACGGCGGCGGGCCGCCTGTGGTGGAGGCCTACGAAGGCTTCGGCGCGCGGCGCTGCGTGCCGGTCTACAACGCCCTCGACCCGGACACTCACCACCCGGAGGCGGCCGATCCGCGCTTCGCCGCCGACCTGTCCTTCCTCGGCAACCGGTTGCCGGACCGCGAAGCGCGTGTGGAGGAGTTCTTCCTCCGTCCGGCGGCGCTGCTGCCGGACCGGCGGTTCCTCATCGGCGGCAACGGCTGGGGCGACAAGGCGATGCCCGCCAACGTGCGGCACCTCGGCCACGTGGGCACGCGAGACCACAACGCTTTCAACGCGTCCTCCCTCGCCGTGCTCAACATCGCCCGCGACAGCATGGCGGCCGTCGGCTTCTCGCCGGCCACCCGCGTGTTCGAGGCGGCGGGCGCGGGCGCCTGCCTCGTCACCGACGCCTGGGTCGGGTTGGAGCTCTTCTTGAAGAACGGCGAGGAGGTGCTCGTGGCCCGCGACGGGGCGGACGTGGCGGCGCACCTGGCCGCGCTGACGCCCGGCCGGGCGAAGGCCGTCGGCGAGGCCGGGCGGGCGCGAGTCCTGGCGGAGCACACCTACGCCCGCCGCGGGGCGCAGGTGGACTCGCTGCTCCGGGAGGAGGCGGCCCGCAAGCGAGCGTCGCATTCGGCGAGGGGCGCGGCGTGAGCGGGCCGCCGCGGGAATCGCTGCGCGTCGTCGTGCTCGGCCTCAGCCTGTCATCCTCCTGGGGGAACGGCCACGCCACCACCTACCGCGCGCTGCTGAGGGCCTTCGCCGCGCTCGGCCACGACGTGCTGTTCCTGGAGCGCGACGTGCCCTGGTACGCGGCGCACCGCGACACGCCCGATCCCGGCTTCTGCCGCTTGGCGCTCTACTCTGACCTCCCGGGCCTCGAATCGCACCGGTGCGCGATCGCGGAGGCCGACGCCGTCGTCGTCGGTTCCTACGTGCCGGAGGGCGTCGCGGTCGGGCGGCTCGCGCAGGAGTGGGCGCGCGGCGCCACCGCCTTCTACGACATCGACACGCCGGTGACGCTCGCCAAGCTCGCCCGTGCCGACGAGGAATACCTGTCCGCCGCGCTCATCCCGGGCTTCGACCTGTACCTGTCCTTCACTGGCGGGCCGACGCTCGACGCCTTGGAGCGGCGCTACGGCGCGCGGGCGGCGCGGCCGCTCTTCTGTTCGGTGGACCCGGCGGCCTACCGGCCGCTGCCCGGGGCGCCGGTCCGCTGGGACCTCAGCTACCTCGGCACCTACAGCCCCGACCGCCAGCCGGCGCTGGAGCGCCTGCTCCTCGAACCCGCCCGCCGAGCGCCGGGGCGGCGCTTCGCGGTGGCCGGGCCGCAGTACCCCACTGGGATCGAATGGCCCGGCAACGTCGAGCGCCTGGAGCACGTGCCGCCCGCGGATCACCCGGCCTTCTACGCCGCGAGCCGCTTCACGCTGAACGTCACCCGCGCCGACATGGTGCGCGCGGGGCACAGCCCGAGCGTCCGGCTGTTCGAGGCCGCCGCCTGTGGCACGCCCATCCTGTCGGACACGTGGGAGGGGCTGGACGCCATCCTCGCCCCCGGCGCGGAAATCGCCTTGGCCGGGGCGCCGGAGGACGTGCTGGCCGCCCTCGACTGGCCGGAAGAGCGCCGCCGAGCCCTTGCCCACGCGGCGCGTGGCCGCGTCCTCGCCGGGCACACCGCGGCGCACCGTGCCGGCGAACTGGAAACGCATCTCCGCGCGGCCATCGCGCGACGCCGGCAAGGCGGGGGGCGCCGCCGCGCCGTTGCCGCCCGCCCCGCAGACGCACAGGTGAGCTTTTGAAAAACGGCGAGACGCGCCACGTCCTCGTCGCCGGCGGCGCCGGTTTCCTCGGCTCCCACCTTTGCGACGCGCTGCTCGCGGAAGGGGCGCACGTGGTGTGCCTGGACAACTTCGGCACGGGCCGGCGCGAGAACCTGCGCCACCTCGCGCGGGAACCGCGCTTCGACCTGGTGGAAGCGGACGTCATCGGCCCCTTGCCGACGCGCCTCCGCGCCGACGCCGTGTTCAATCTCGCCTGCGCCGCCTCGCCGCCGCTCTACCAGGCGGACCCCGAACACACGATGCTCACCAACGTGGTGGGCACCCGCAACCTGCTGCGGCTGGCCGAGGCGTGCGGCGCGCGCTTCCTGCAGGCCTCCACCAGCGAGGTCTATGGCGACCCGGAAAGCCACCCGCAGGCCGAGGGCTATTGGGGCAACGTCAACCCGACCGGGCCGCGCGCCTGCTACGACGAGGGCAAGCGCGCGGCCGAGGCGCTGTGCTTCGACTTCGCCCGCGCCGGCCGCGCCGAGGTGCGCGTGGCGCGCATCTTCAACACCTACGGACCGCGGATGCGCGCGGACGACGGCCGCGTGGTGTCCAACGTGGTGACGCAGGCGCTCGCCGGCGAGGACATCACCGTCTACGGCGACGGCTGCCAAACGCGCTCCTTCTGCTACGCCTCGGACATGGTCGAGGGGCTGATGCGCCTGATGGCGCACGAGCGGGCGCGGGGAGGCCCGCCGCCCGGCCCGGTGAACCTCGGCAACCCCGTCGAACTGTCGGTGGCGGAGTTGGTGGAGCGCGTCGTGGCCCTCACCGGCACCCGCTCCGCCGTGGTGAACCGGCCCTTGCCGGAAGACGACCCGCGGCGGCGGCGGCCGGACATCTCCCGCGCCGCCGCCCTGCTCGGCTGGGCGCCGCGCACCCCGCTCGAAACCGGCCTCCGCGCCACCATCGCCTGGTTCGCCGAGGAGCGGCGCCCGGAGCGGGCGGCGCCGCTGCCCCAGCCGCGGCAGAGGGAGCCCCGCCCGGTCGGCATGGACTTCGGTTGAGGCCGGTGCCGGGCGCCGGCGGGCCGCGGCCGTGACGCCGGAGATCGCCGCGCTCGACCTGCGGCACGAGCGCTGGGCGAGGATGTTCGTCGCCACCGTCCGCCTGCCGGACGGCGGCACCGCTCTCCGCGACGTCGAGGACCACGGGCAGGCGGTGGCGGTGCTGCCCTACGACCCGGAGCGGCGGGCGGCACTGCTGGTCCGCCAGTTCCGCGCGCCGCCCTTCCACGCGGCCGGCGAAGCGCAGATGCTGGAAGCGCCGGCCGG
Source organism: Craurococcus roseus (assembly GCF_039523795.1). Taxonomy (NCBI): domain Bacteria; kingdom Pseudomonadati; phylum Pseudomonadota; class Alphaproteobacteria; order Acetobacterales; family Acetobacteraceae; genus Craurococcus; species Craurococcus roseus. The sequence goes on from NZ_BAAAFZ010000026.1 coordinate 87,690, forward strand.
GCGGTTGGACGAGGACGACCCCGAAGCCTGCGCGCGGCGCGAAGCGATGGAGGAGGTCGGGCTGCGATTGGGCGCCTTGGAGCCCGTGGTCTTCGCCTGGACCATGCCGGCGCTCTCCACGGAGCGGGCGCACCTGTTCCTCGCGCCCTACCGCGCCGCGGACCGCGTCGGGGCCGGCGGCGGGCTGTCCTCGGAACAGGAGGGCATCTCCGTCGCCGAGATGCCGCTCGCCGAACTCGCCGCCATGGCGGACGCGGGCGCGCTGACGGAGCTGAAGCTCTTCGCGCTGTTGCAGACGCTCCGGCTGCGGCGGCCGGAGCTGTTCGCGCCGCCCTGAACAGCGGCCGTGCCGTCCTACTCTGCCGCCGCCGCGCGCCGCCGTTCGGGCGCGCGGTCGTTGGCGATGATCTCGCCGAAGGGCCCGGTGTTCACGGCGCCCGCTTGGGCGTGCGCCGGGTGCGCCAGTTCCAGGTGCGGGAAGACCAACTCGGCGAAGCGGTACGCTTCTTCCAGGTGCGGGTAGCCCGACATGATGAAGGTGTCGACGCCCGCCTGCCGGTACTCGCGCATGCGCGCGGCCACCGTTTCCCCGTCGCCCACGAGGGCGGTGCCGGCGCCCCCCCGGACCAAGCCGACGCCGGCCCAGAGGTTCGGGCTGACCTCCAGCTTGTCGCGCCGGCCGGCGTGCAGCGCCGACATGCGCCGCTGCCCCTCGCTGTCCATGCGGGCGAAGATCTTCTGCGCCGCCGCGACCGTCTCGTCGTCCAGGTGCCGGATCAGGTCGTCGGCCGCGGCCCAAGCTTCCGCGCTGGTTTCCCGCACTATGGCGTGCAGGCGGATGCCGAAGGATAGGCGCCGGCCCTTGCGCGCGGCGATGGCGCGCACGGCCGCGACCTTCTCCGCCACCTGCGCCGGCGGCTCGCCCCAGGTCAGGTACTTGTCCACCGTCTCGGCGGCGACGTCGATGCCGTCGGCCGAGGAGCCGCCGAAGTAGAGCGGCGGCCCGCCCGCCTGGTGCGGCGGGAAGGCGAGGCGCCCGTTCTCCACGCGGATGTGCCGGCCCTCGTAGGACACCGCCTCGTCCGCCAGCAAGCGCTTGTAGACGTGCAGGAACTCGCGCGTCACCTCGTAGCGCTCGGCGTGCGGCAGGAAGATGCCGTCGCCCTTGTTTTCCACCGGGTCGCCGCCCGTCACCACGTTGATGAGCAGGCGGCCGGAGGAGAGGCGATCGAGCGTCGCCGTCATGCGCGCCGCGAGCGTCGGCGAAAGTAGGCCCGGCCGCACCGCGACCAGGAAGCGCAGCCGCTCCGTCAACGGCGCGAGCGCGGAGGCCACGACCCAACTGTCCTCGCAGGACCGCCCGGTCGGCAGCAGCACGCCGTAGTAGCCGAGGCCGTCGGCCGCCTGCGCGATCTGCCGCAGGTAGGGCAGGTCCACGGCGCGCCCGCCCTTGGGGGTGCCGAGGTAGCGGCCGTCGCCGTGCGTCGGCAGGAACCAGAGGACCTTCGCCCCTTCGCCGGTGGTGGTCGTCACGTTCATGCTCCCGTCTGCCGCACCGCGTCCGACACGCGGATGGCCCGGGGGATCAGCCCGAGGCCGTGGAAAGTGTCGGCGATGCGCTGCTGCTCGGCGGCGACCGCAGCGTCGAGCGGGCGCACGCCGTAGGCTTGGCGGCGCATCGCCACCTCAAGGAAGGGGGCGGGGATGCCGACGCCGGGGCTCAGGGTCCGTGCCGCTGTCGGGATGTCCTGGCCGACCCAGGCGGCGGTCTCGGCCAGGGCCGCGACTACCGCGTCCACCAGCGGGCCGTTCGCGGCGGCGAAGCGCTCGTGGGCGAGGTAGAACTGGTGGTTGGAGACCAGGCCCGTGCCGTCGGCTAGGCGCCGCGCGCCCGTCGTCGCCTCCGCCGCGGCGAGGAACGGGTCCCAGATCACCCAAGCGTCCACCTGCTTCCGCTCGAAGGCCACGCGAGCGTCGGCGGGCGGCAACGTCGCCGGCTCGATGTCGGCGTAGCGCAGCCCCGCCGCCTCGAGGGCGCGGACCAGCAGGTAATGGACGTTGGAGCCCTTGTTGAAGGCGACCTTCTTGCCGTGCAGCTCGGCGACGTCCCGGATCGGGCTGTCGCGCGCCACGAGGATCGCCTCGCCCTGCGGCGCCGGCGGCTCGTGCGCGACGTAGACGAGGGGCGCGCCGGCGGCCTGGGCGAAGATCGGCGGCGCTTCGCCGACGGTGCCGAAGTCGATGGCGCCGGCGTTCATCGCCTCCAGCAGCGCGGGGCCGGCCGGGAACTCCGTCCAGCTCACGCGCACGCCCCCGCCGCGTAGCTTCTGCTCCAGAGCGCCGCGGCCCTTCAGCAGCACCAACGTGCCGTACTTCTGGTAGCCGATGCGCAAGCTCCGCTCCCCCTGCGCGAGGGCGGGCGCGGCGAGGCCGGCCGCCGCGGCGCCGAGCAGGAGGGCGCGGCGGCCCGTGGTGATGGCGGCGGTCATGCGGCGCTCCTTTCGCCGGTGCCGGCGCCGTCGCGCAGGAGGCGCGCGAGGATGCGCGCTTCGAGCGCCGCCGCGTCCGGCGTGCCGCGGCGGCGCGGGCGGGGCAGGGGCACGGGCAGGTCGAGGCGGACGGCGCCCCCCTCTACCAGCACCACGCGGTCGGCCAGCGCGACCGCTTCCGCCACGTCGTGGGTGACGAGGACGGCCGTGAAGCGCTGCTCCAGCCAGACGCGCTCCAGCAGGCTCTGCATCTCTATGCGGGTGAGGGCGTCGAGCGCGCCGAGCGGCTCGTCCAGCGCCAGCAGCCGAGGGCGGCTGACCAGGGCCCGGGCCAGCGCGACACGCTGCTTCTGCCCGCCGGAGAGCACGGCCGGCCAATCCCGCGCGCGGTCCCGCAGCCCGACCTCGGCGAGGCGCTCCAGCGCCTGCGCCCGCCCGCCCGGCGCCTTGCGGGCGCGGCCGAGGCCCACCTCCACGTTGCCGAGGACGCTGGACCAGGGCAGCAGCCGAGGCTCCTGGAACATCAGCCGGGCCGCTTCGGCCGGACGCACCGCGCTGCCGTCGATGGCGACGTCGCCCGCGTCCTGGGTTTCGAGGCCGGCGAGGATGCGCAGCAGGGTCGATTTGCCGCAGCCGCTGCGGCCGACGATCGCCAGGAACCCGCCCGGCGCGACGTCCAGGTCGATGCCGCGCAGCACGCGCTTCTCGCCGAAGCCCTTGTGCACGCCGCGGATGGCGATCCCGGCGCCGTGGTCGTTGGCGGCGACGGCCTGTGGGAAGTGCGAGCCGTCCACTTCAGGCGTCCCCCTTCCGCACGGTCTGGAAGGCCGGATGCCAGGGCAGGAACAGCCGTTCCAGCAGGCGTGTGGCGCTGTCCGCCAGCTTGCCCAGCAGCGCGTAGAGCAGGATCGCCAGCACCACGACGTCGATCATCATGAATTCGCGGGCGTTCATGGCCATGTAGCCGATGCCGGAATTCGCGGCGATCGTTTCCGCCACGATCAGCGTCAGCCACATGATGCCGAGCCCGTAGCGCAGGCCGACGAAGATGGAGGGCAGCGCGCCCGGCAGCACCACCCGGCCGAACAGCGCCGGGCGCGACATGCCGTAGGACCGGCCCATCTCCACCAGTTGCGCGTCCACGGTGCGGATGCCGTGGAAGGTGTTGACGTAGACCGGGAAGAAGACCCCGAGCGCGACGAGGAAGATCCGCGCGTCGTCCTCTATGCCGAACCACAGGATCACCAGCGGGATCAGCGCCAGGTTGGGGACGTTGCGGACCATCTGGATGGTGGTGTCGGTCAGCCTTTCCCCGACCCGGGAAAGGCCGTTGAGCAGCCCGAAGGCGAAAGCGAGGCCGCCGCCGATGAGGAACCCGGCCGCCGCCCGCCGGGAGCTGACGGCGATGTTGTCCAGCAACTCGCCGCTGAGGGCCATGCGCCAGCCCGCCGCCGCCACGTCGGAAGGCGCCGGCAGCACGTTGGGGGGAATGGCGCCGTGCTGCGCGAGGAGTTGCCAGCCGAGCAGGAGGAGCGCCGGCACGATCCAGCCCGCGCCGCCGGAACGGAGGAGGCGCCGCCAAACGGCCGGCGCCGCGGCGCGTCCCGTCGACGCGCGCCCCGCGTGAGGGCGGGGCGGCGGGGCGGGCAAGCCGCGACCCTGCGCCGAAAGGGACATGGGCCGGCTCACGACGGGGCGGAGATTCCGAGCCTCGTCGGCGGAGGCCGGTGCGACGGTTGTCTCAGCGGCCGCCATCGCGATCCGCGCGCTCGCGGGCCGGGGCCGGTTCGGACGATTTGGGCACCCTGGGCTCCATCCTCGTTGGCGAGGCCAAGCGCGACCTCGGTGCGGGTAGTTTGCACGTCCGTTTTCGTGGATCAACCTGTTAATACGATGTGATTTCGTTAATTCTGATCGCGGTCTGCTGCAGCACGGGTATTATTCACGTCTGGACACGGTTAAATGCCTGCTTCCGGCTCCGCTGGCCGCGCCAGAACCCGCGACGTTCCGTCGGGCGGCCCCGAACGGGAGTGCCATACCCGAACCGGCGTCCTCGCGTTTTTGGAATGGAAAGGGCACACTCCAACCGTCGAAGCGTGGATCGTGCCAAGTCGGCGCCGCGGCTCCGGAAAGGCAAGGCGGCAAGGTGGCAAGGCGGCGGGACAGCGAGGAAGCGAAGCGGCACCGCTCCGTCCGCCCCGCAGTCGCGCCAGGGTCCTAGCGGCGCCTCGATGCTGTTCTACGGCGATCAAGTGCGGATGGAGGACGCCCGCGCGAAGCTCGCCGGCATCGCGCGCGGGTTGCGGGACGCCGAAGCGATGCCGGCGGGGATCGCGCGCCACGGCGCCCTGGTGGCGGCGTTCATCGAAGCCGGCGAACTGGCCCAAGGCGTCGCCGACGCGGCCTTCGACGCCAACGGCGGGCGGGACGCGCGCTCGCCCGCCGGCGACGCCGCCACGGCGTTGCTGACGCGCCTCGCCGCCGCCGTCCGGCTTTCCTGGGGCAGCGCTTTCGCCCGCTTCGACCCCGTGCGGGTCGAGGCGGCGTTCGACGCGGCGCCGCCGCTGCCCGAGACGCTGCGCACCAAGCGCGCGGAGGGCTTCGCCTTCTACGCGCTGTACCCGGAAGCGTACCTGGAGGCGGCGCAGGCGGCTGGGTTCCCGCTTGGCTCACGGGTCAGGGTGGTCGGCATCCGCAGCATCGGCGTCGCGCTCGGCGCGCTGGTCGCCGCCGCCTCGGAAGCGCCGCCGCCCGTGACGCTGCGCCCCGTCGGGCACCCCTTCCGGCGGGAGCTGTCGCTGTCGCAGGGGCTGGAAGCGGAATTGCTGGCCGACCCGCCCACGGCCTTCGCGGTGGCGGACGAAGGGCCGGGCCTGTCCGGCAGCTCCTTCGGCGCGGTGGCCGACTTCCTGGAGGACCGCGGCGTGCCGCCCGGCCGCATCCACTTCTTCCCGAGCCACGGCGGCGAACCCGGGCCGCGAGCGGCCCCTCGCCACCGCGCGCGCTGGGCGGGCGCGCACCGCCACGTCGTGGGGTTCGACGCGCTGGCAGGGCACCGGCTTCCGTCCTGGGTGGAGGACCTGGTGGGCGCGCCTGTGGGTCCTTTGGAGGAACTGTCAGGCGGCGCGTGGCGCCGGCTCCGCTACCCGCGCGAAGCAGGTTGGCCGCCGGTCAACGCGCAGGCGGAGCGCCGCAAGTTCTTGCTACGGGCCTGCGGCGGCGGGACGTGGCTGCTGAAGTTCGCCGGACTGGGCCGCGAAGGCGAGCGCAAGCTGGAGCGGGCGCGCGCCTTGCACAGCGCCGGCCTTTCGCCGGCCGTCGCCGGCTTCCGCCACGGCTTCTTGGTGGAAGAGTGGGTGGGCGACGCGCGGCCTTTCCATCGCGGCGCCCACGACGCGGCGCGGTTGGCGGAGCGCGTCGGGCGCTACCTCGGCTTCCGGGCGCGGTGTTTCCCGGCCGGGGCGGGGCAGGGGGCGACGCTGGCGGCGCTGCGCCGCATGGCGCGGCACAACGTCGGCGAGGGCATGGGCGAGGAATGGGCTCGCCGCCTGGAAGAGCGGACGGCGGGCCTCGAAAGCTTCGAGCCGCGGCTGCGGCGGATCGAGACGGACAACCGGCTCCACGCCTGGGAGTGGCTGCCGCTGCCGGACGGCCGGCTCCTGAAGGCGGACGCCCTCGACCACCACGCGGCGCACGACCTCGTCGGCTGCCAGGACGTCGCCTGGGACGTCGCGGGCGCCGTGTGCGAACTCGGGCTCGAAGAGGATCGCGGCGCGCTGCTCGCGGCGGTCGCGCGCGAAGCGGGGCGCGCGGTGGAGCCCGGCCTCGTCCGCGCGCTCACGCCCTGTTACCTCGCCTTCCAACTCGGCGCCTGCGTCATGGCGGCGCAGGTCGCCGCGCCGGAGGAAGCCGCGCGGCTCCGTGCGGATACCGAGCGCTACGCCGCGCTGCTGCGTCGCGCGCTCGGCGACGGCGAAGTGCCGGGCTGACCGCCGTTCAGCCCGCCGCCCCACCCACGCCCGCCACCTGCGCCGGGCAGGCGCGCGGCTCGAACTCCACGCGGCGGTCCAGCACATCGGAGGCGTCGTCGGCGCCGGTGCCGACCACGGGCTCGCGCGAGCCCACGCCTTCGGCCTCCAACCGCTCCCGCAGCTCCGGGCGCTGGGCCACGAGCCGGCCGCGCACGCGCTCCGCCCGCGCGAGCGACAGGCGGTCGTTCACCGCCGCCGAGCCGGTCGGGCTGCTGTGCCCCTCGACCTCCAGGCACGCCGCCCGCGCGTCCGTCCGCGCCGCGATCTGCCGCAGCCACATCGGGTAAGGGCCGCTGATGGCGGGGTCCGGCCAGAACGCGGTGGAGCCGGGCCGGAACACGAACTTCACCGCCAAGCGCCCGCGCTCCAGCCCGTATTCCACCACGGAGCCGAACGCGTCCTCGGCTTCCCGCCTGCGCCCGAGGGCTTGGTTCGCCAGGTACAGCCCGTTGCGGATGCGGAGCTGCTGGTCCTGCGGCGCGAGCCCGCGCGCTTCCTCGTAGAAGGCGAGCGCTTGGCGGTGCCGCCCCTCCTCGTAGGCTCGGATGCCGTCGGCGACCAGCGCCTGGACGCGGATCGCCCGCAGGTAGGCGGGGTCGATCGCGTCGCCAGGGAACAGCGCGCAGGTGCGGAGATACGCCGCGGCGGCGCCGTCCGGCGTCCAAACCGGGCTTTGGCGGAAAAACGCGACCGGCGTCGCGTCGACCTCGTCCGTCCGCACCCACGCCTCCTCGTGCGCGACCACGCGCCCGGTGCCGAGGTCTGCCAGCACGGCCCAGATGCGGTACGCCGCGGGGCGACCCGGGCCGGGCATGTTGGCGCGGCTGCCCGCCTCGGCGACGGGGGCGATGGACCCGAGCAGGACCAGCGGCTTCTCGTCCAAACTCGCCACGGTGAAGGGCCGCAGGTCGAAGCGCGGGTGGCGCTCGCGCACCAGGGAAATGATCCGGCGCTCCATGGCCCGCGTCGCTTGGGTTTCGGTGCCGGTCGCGCGGTCGATCAACGGGTCGACCACCAGCCGGTAGCGGCCGGACGGCCCCGGGGGTGGCAGTTGCGCGCGCAGCAGCGTGGCGTCGGCGAGCGCCACCGCCGCTTGGTCCAGCGGCAGCGCGTCCTTGGGCGGGATCGGCGCGGCTTCCGCCGTGGGCGTCGCCGCCCCTTGCCCCCTCGTGCCGGCGCAGCCCGCGAGGAGCGCGGCCCCCAGGCACAAAGCGAGGAGCGCGAAACGGGGCGCGCCGCCGCTGCGGCGCCCGTCAGCGCCGCGCACCGCACCCGTTGCGCAACAAGAGGCGTTCGGCATGGCTCGTTTCTTCTCCCAACTGAGCTTTGACGATGATGGTCCGGCAGCGCGGGTCGGGCGCGGGCGGGGCGGGCGAGTCGCCCTGGGGGGCCGGACGGGGAACGGACGAAGGCGAGGCCCCGCCGCCCAACCGCGGCTTCGCGGGTGACGGCGCGCCGTCCCTGGGCGGACGCGCGGCGGGCGGCGGCGGCGGCGCCAGCGCCGCCATCCGCGGCGTTGGTGCCGCGGGAGATCCGCCGGACGCTTCCGCGTCCGCGGCCGCGTCCGTCCCGGCGGAAGAAAGGGCGGCTTCGGGAGGCTGCCCGGCAGGGTCATGGAGGGCCGCGAACGCCTGCTGCCTTTCTTTGACCGGGGGCGACGGCTCGGTGGCCTCCGCCGCGTCGCGGTCGCGCGATCCGGCGGAGGCCGGCACGTCAAGCGTTTTCTCTTGGTGTGAGGCGGGTTCCACCGCGCCCAAGATCGTCGCAACGGAGGGCGGCGCAGGATCGGACGCCGCCTCCGCGGCGGCCTCGGCTTCTGCCGGGTCGTCACGGGTCGGCTCAGCGTCCGGTGCCGCGCCGACGACGGTGAGCGGCGCCCAATCGTCCGCCGGCATCCCGGAGCCCGGGCCAGCCTCGGCCGCGGGGGCGTCCCGGCCACGCGCCGCGGACACAGGCCCCCCCTCCGCGGGGCCCGTTCCGGGCCCGTCATCCGACACCCGCGGCGAGGTGTGCCGGTCCCAGGTCGCAAACGCCGCCCGGACCTCCTCCGGGAGCATGTCAGGGCTGCTTGGCAACTCACCGGAAGGGGCGCTCTCCTGCGCCGATTCTGAGCCGCCGGCCAGGGCGTCGAAGACCGACTCCAATTGCAAGCCGTTCGGCATGGGGCGGAGCCACGGGTTCCCGAGTGGCGGCACGGGCTCGGCGTCGTCCGGCCAGGGATGCACCTGCGGCGCATCCCGGGCGGCGATGACCAATTCCCCTTCGCTCGCCAACAGCGGCGTCGGCGCGACGCTCCCCGCACCGACGATGATCGGCAGCGAAGTCCGGCTGGCCACGGGTGCCGCGGCGGATGGGACCGGCGAACGCGGGGAGCCCACCCAGGTGAAAGCGAACAAGACGCACGCGGCGGGTGCTGTCAGCAACCCCCAAACCAGCAGGGCCGGGCGGTCGCGGCGGTCGAGGCCGCCCGGGCGCTCGGGTGGCCGTTCCAGGCTCCGATGCGCGGCGGGAGCGGCTGGCCTAGCCGCCGCCGCCGGTTCGGCGGACGCGCGCCGTTCGTTGGAAACGGCACGGTCCGCGCGCGTCCGCAATTCGCCGCGCGCGGCGAGAATCTGTTCGTACCCGCTGCCGGGCGAGGACGGCATCCTCGCGCCGGTTCCGGTGGGATGCTGGGCGGGCGGCGGGGCGTGCGCCGACCTGGCTTCCGCGCGATGTCGGTCGAACCGAAGCAGGTCCGCCTCGCCCATCAACCAGTGGGAGTTGCTCTGCGACGCTGGGCTGTTTCGTTCGCTCATCGGCTGCTTGGCCTAATCGGGCGTGAGAGCGGCTTTGTTCCGCCGTGTCGTTTGGTCGTGGTCCCGAACGGGGCGCGGCGGCGCATTGTCGCGGTGAAGCCGGACGGGCCGCGCCGCGGAAGGCTCCTGGCGCCTCCCATACGCGGGACGGCCGCGGTCGGATGCGGCACGACCTCCGCATTTCGTAAACTCGCCTGGTGGAATGCCCGCGAGGCGTCGAGCGCAAGCGGGCCGAGCCGCGACCGGGCCACGCAGGGTCGTCCCGGCGGTGGTCCGGCGGCGGACACTCCCCGACCACTCCATTGCGAGCCTCCTCGTGTCCGGTTCGAGGTAGCGAAAGCACGACCAACTATGGCCGAAAACGTCGCAGCCGGGGTCACGACGCAGCGAGGGGCGCCGTCATCGTTCACCCATCGCTACCCTGATCTGCTGCTCTTCCAGATCGAATTCCGCGACGAGGGCCGCCATGGCTTCGCTGTCCAGGTCATCCTTGTGCTCCGCCAGGAGCTTGGCGCGGGCGGCTTCGATCGCCGCCAACCTCAGGCCGAGCCGGGCCGTCTCGCGTTGAGACCCAGTTTCCGCGTCGCGGCGCGCCTGTTCGGCCCGCTTGGCACGGACCCGGAGGTCGCGCAGGAGGTCTTCGGCCGCCGCCGCCTGTTCGGGGTCGTCGAGCTTCTCGGCCACGGCGTCCATCGCTGCTGCCGCGGCCGTGCTCCGCGCCTCGATGGCCTCCGGGGTCACCGCCGGGTTCGCCGGCTCGCCCTCGGGCTCGCTCACGCCGAGGCGCCGGATCAGCGGCCCCAGCGTGGTGCCCTGGAGCACCAGCGTCGCCAGGATGGCGCAGAAGGCCAGGAACAGGATGAGGTCGCGCCCCGGGAATTCCGCCGGCAGCGCCAGCGCCGCCGCGAGGCTCACCACGCCCCGCATACCGGCCCACGACATCACGGTGACGTGGCTCCAGGGCGGCATGGGGTCGCGTTCCCGCAGACCCGGCGACAGCGCCCGTGGCAGCCAAACCGCCGGGAACAGCCAAACGAACCGGCTCGCTATCAACGCCGCCGAAACGGCGGCGCCGAGGCCGGCGAGTTGCCAATGGCCGTAGGCTTCGTCCTCGAGGCGGGCGAGCAGGTCGCGCAACTCCAGGCCGATGAGGATGAACACCAGGGCGGTGAGCACGAATTCGACGAAGCCCCAGACCGCCCCGGACTCGAGGCGCGTCTGCGCCGTGAAGGCGGCGTGCTGCTGCCGGCCTAGCACGAGGCCGCAGGCCACGGCGGCGAGCACGCCGGAGACGTGGAGGTGTTCGGCCGCGATGTAGGCGGCGAAGCCGGCGAGGAAGGTGACGAGGATGTCGAGGAGCGTGTCATCCAGGTGGGTGAAGATCCACATCGCGGCCCGCCCGACGAGCCAGCCCACGACCGCCCCGCCGGCCGCGGCCAGCACGAAGGAAAGCGTCGCCTCGCCGAACGAAACCGTGCCCGCCATCGTGGCGGCTACGGCGAAGCGGTAGAGCACGAGCGAGGACGCGTCGTTGAGGAGGCTCTCGCCTTCCAGCACGGTGACGATGCGCTTGGGGATGCGGAAGTCCTTCAGCACGGAGGTCGCCGCCACCGCGTCCGGCGGGGCCACAATGGCGCCGAGCGCGACGGCGGCGGCCCAGGGCAGGTCGGGCACCAGCAGCTTGGCGGTCGCGGCCACGACGGCCGCGGTGAACAGCACGGCGCCGAGAGCGAGCAGCAGGATGGGGCGCAGGTTGAAGCGGAAGGCCGGCCAGTCCGTGCGGTAGGCGCTCGCTTGCAGGAGCGGCGGCAGGAACAGGGCCAGCACCAGTTGCGGGTCGAACTCAACCGTGGGCAGGCCCGGCACCAGGGCCAGCGCCATGCCGCCCAGCACGAGCACGACGGCGAGCGGGACGTGCAGCCGGCGGGCTACCAGGGCGAGCGCGACGGAGACGGCCAGCAAGCCGAGCAGGACTTCGAAGATTTCCATGGTGCCGTGTCTGGGCTTCGCCTTCCGCGGACCCCGCCGTCAGGGGCCGGCAGCGAAGCGGTAGAGCGTCGAGGATCGGAAAGTTTCCCCTGGGCGCAGCACGACCGATGGGAATTCCGGCCGGTTCGGCGAGTCCGGGAAGTGTTGCGTTTCGAGGCACAGGCCGCTGCGGCGTCCAAGCACCACGCCGCCGCGGCCCGGGCGCGAACCGTCAAGGGAGTTGCCGGTGTAGAACTGGAGGGCGGGTTCGGTGGTCCAGACCTCCATGGAAAGGCCGCGCGCGGGCTCCTCCACCCGCGCCGCGAGCCGCAGCGCTTGGCCGCCGGGCGGCGGCGGCCGCAGGACGAAGTTGTGGTCGTAGCCGCCGGCGAAGCGGAGCTGTTCGTCCCCCGGCTCGTCCACGCGGGCGCCGATGCGCGCCGGGGCGCGGAAGTCGAATGGCGTGCCCGCCACGGGCCGCAACTCGCCGGTCGGGATTAGCGCGGCGTCGACGGGCGTGAAGCGATCGGCCGCGATCGTCACGACGTGGTCGAGCACGTCGCTGCCCGCGCCGGCGAGGTTGAAGTACGTGTGGTTGGTCAGGTTCACGACGGTGGGCCGGTCGGCTTCCGCCTCGTAGCGGAGCGAAAGGACGCCGTCGCCGGTGAGGGCGTACCGGACGCGCGCGCGGAGGGCGCCGGGGAAGCCCTGGTCGCCATCGGGGCTGACGTGCGCGAAGGCGAGCGCCGCCCCGCCCTCCGGCGGCTCCATGCGCCAGACCGCCTTGTCGAAGCCTCCCGGTCCGCCGTGGAGGGCGTTCGGCGGCTTGTTGGTCGGCACTTGGTGGGTCTGCCCGTCCAGCTCGAACCGGCCGCCGGCGATCCGGTTCGCGCAACGGCCGATCGTGGCTCCCATGAACGCGCCGTCGCTGGCCCAGTCCTCCAAGCGGTCGTGGCCGAGCGCCACCTCCACCGGCGCCCCGTGGCGATCGGGGACGCGCAAAGAAAGGAGCCGGGCGCCGTAGCTGCCGATACGGGCCGCCATGCCGCGGCCGTCGTCCAGGACGAACTCCTCGGCCTCCGCGCCGTCCGGCAAACGGGCCGAACCGATCCGCGCGATGGTGCCCGCCATGCTCGCCCCCCGTCCCGTCCGTCCGCGGGAGGAACGCCCCGGCCGCGGTTCCGGATGCTTCCGCGTGCCCCGCGGCGTTTGACCGCTCGCCGTTTCCGTTCGATTCTGCGCCCATGCCCGACGACCAGCCCCGGCCGACCGGCCTGCTCGACCGCCTCCAGGCGCTGCTCGGTCCTTCCGGCCTGCTGTCCGCGCCGGAGGACTTGGCGCCGCACCTCACCGACTGGCGCGGCCTGTACCGGGGCCGCGCTCCCTTCCTTTTGCGCCCGGCGAACGCGACGGAACTCTCGGAGGCGGTGCGGCTCTGCGCCGGAGCCGGGGCCGCGCTGGTGCCACAAGGCGGCAACACCTCCATGGTGGGCGGCGCCGTGCCGGACGAGAGCGGCTTGCAGGTCCCGGTGTCGCTCGCGCGCCTCAACCGCATGCGCGACGTGGACCCGGTGGACATGACCATGACAGTCGAGGCCGGCGTGGTGGTGAAGGCGGCGCAGGACGCGGCGGCGGCGGCGGGCTGCCTGTTCCCGCTTTCCTTCGGCGGCGAGGGCTCGGCGACGGTGGGCGGCGTGCTCTCCACCAACGCCGGCGGCAACACCACCGTGCGATACGGCAACGCGCGGGAACTGGTGCTGGGCTTGGAGGTGGTCCTGCCGGACGGGCGGGTGTGGAACGGTCTGCGGCGGCTGCGCAAGGACAACACCGGCTACGCGCTCCGCCACCTCTTCGTGGGCGCGGAGGGCACGCTCGGCTTCATCACCGCCGCCGTGCTGCGCCTGTTCCCGCGCGCGCGGGAGTCGGAGGTGGCCTTTTGCGCCGTGGCGAGCGAGGAGGCGGCGCTGTCCCTGTTCCGGCGTTTCCGAGACCGCGACGAAACCGCGGTGCGCGCCTTCGAGTACATGTCGGGCGCCGGCGTGGACCTCGTGGCCCGCCATGTCGCGGGCGCGGCGCTGCCGGTGGAGACGCGCGCGGGCCACTACGCGCTGGTGGACCTCGCTTCTTCCCGGCCCGATGCCGGGCTGCGCGGCATGATGGAGGCGGTGCTGGAGGAGGCGTTGGAGGCGGAAGAGGTGCTGGACGCCGCGATCGGCGGCAGCGAGGCGCAGCGGGCGGCCTTGTGGCGCATCCGCGAGGAGCACCCGGAAGCGCAGCGCTTGGCCGGCGCTTCGGTGAAGAACGACGTTTCGGTGCCGGTGAGCAAGACGCCGGAGCTGATGCGCCGCTGCTCCGAAGCGCTGCGGGCGTTGGTCCCGGGCAGCGTGCCCGTGCCGTTCGGGCATCTCGGGGACGGCAACATCCACATGAACCTGCTCCAGCCGGAGGACACGGACCCGGCCGCGTTCCTGGCCCGGAGCCACGAGATCATGGACGCGGTGAACGCCGTGGTGCGCGACCTGGGCGGCAGCCCCTCGGCCGAGCACGGCATCGGCCGCCTCAAGGCCGGTATCCTGGAAGAATGGCGCGGCGGCCCGGAGCTGGACCTGATGCACCGGATCAAGGCGGCGATCGACCCGGCGGGCCTCATGAACCCCGGCAAGCTGTTCCCGCCGTGACGCGGCGGCGTGTCCTGGCCGGGCGGCGGTGCTTCCGTGGCGATCGAGGAACTAAACCAAGAATGCGCTCGGCCAACCCCGGCCCACGCGCATGACAGCCGACGAGTTCATGGCCTGGGCCATCGAAAGCCTCGACGGCGGCGTGCGGTGCGAACTGGTCGGCGGCGAGATCGTCGGCATGGCGCCCGAGCGCCTCGCGCATGCGCGCGCGAAGGCGCAAGCCCACCGCTCCCTCGCCGACGCGATCAAGCGCGAGGGCCTGCCTTGCGAAGCCGTCCCGGACGGGGTGGCGGGCCAAGTTTCGGCCGACACGGTGTACGAGCCGGACGCGCTGGCGTCCTCGACGCGCGCGCACGACGCGGGCGCGAAACTCGCGGACTACTTCCGGATGCCTTCGGTCCGCCACTACCTCCTCGCGGACACGAAGACCCGGACCGTGATCCACCACGGGCGGGCGGACGACGGCTCCATCGCAACACGCATCGCCCGCGACGGCGCCGTGCGGCTCGATCCGCCGGGGATCGCGCTCGATGTGGCCGAACTTTTCCTGGACGCCGAAGGGTAAGCCGCCGCCGGCCGGGCAACACCCTCGAACCGAACGCAGCCCCGGCCGCGCCCGCGCTTCCGCGGCCCCGCCCCAGCGGGTAGGGTCCGCGCTCCATGACCCGGCTCGACCGCTACATCTTCCGCCAGTTGGCGTTCGCGCTGCTCTCCGTCACCGTCGGCTTGGCGGTGCTCGTGTGGCTGACGCAATCGCTTCGCTTCATCGAGCTGGTGCTCGACCGCGGGCTGTCCTTCCTGGTGTTCATCGAGCTGACAGGGCTGCTGCTGCCGGGCTTCTTCGCCATCATCCTGCCGATCACCACCTTCCTCGTCGCGCTCTTCGTGTACGTGCGGCTGGCGTCGGACCGGGAGCTGGTGGTGATGCGCGCCGCGGGCCTTTCGCAGTGGCGGCTGGCGCGGCCGGCGATCGCGCTGGCCCTGCTCTCCACGGCGGCGTGCTACGCGCTGAACCTCTTCGTGGTTCCGGAAACCCAGGCGGCCTTTCGCGCCTGGCAGTTCGAGATCCGCAACCAGCTCGCCGCCATCCTGGTGCAGGAAGGCGTGTTCAGCTCGGTGGGCGACGACCTCACCGTTTACGCGCGGCTGCGCGACCGCGACGGCTCGCTCCGCGGCATCCTGGTCCACGACGCCCGCGAAAGGGGCGCGCCGGTCACGATCCTCGCCGAGACGGGGCGGATCACGCCCACACCCACCGGGCCGCGCGTCACGCTGGAGAACGGGCAGCGGCAGCAGGTCGAGCGCGTCCCGCCGCCTGCGGGCTCGCCGCCGGGCACGGCGCCCGCGACCCGGCTGTCTGTGCTGAGCTTCAGCGAAAACACCCTGGACCTCGCCCGCGCCTCCCGCGGCGAGGAGAACCGTTACCGCAACGCCCAGGAGCGCAGCCTCGACGAATTGTTGAACCCCGACCCGGAAGAGCGCATCCCGGAGCGGGACCTCCGGCGCTTCCGGGCCGAGGCGCACAACCGCTTGGCGAGCCCGCTCAACGCGCTCGGCTTTGCGCTGGTCGCCATGGCCACGGCGCTGACCGGGCAGTTCCGCCGCCACGGCGGCGGGCTCCGCTTGGCCGCGGGCATCGCCGTGGTGGTCGGGCTGCTGGCGGCGGGGCTGATGGTGGGCAATCTCGCGGCGCGGCAGAACGCCTTGATCCCGCTGGTCTGGTTGAACGCCGTCCTGCCCGGCTTGGTCGCCGCCTGGGTGCTGAGCGGGATGCCGGGGCTGCCGCACGCCTCCCGGCGGGCCGCCGCGCCGTGACCGTCGCGGCCACCTTGACCCTCTACGTCGCCCGGAGGTTCGCGGGCGCCTGCCTCGCCATGCTGGCGGGGCTGACCCTGCTGGTCGCGCTGTTCGACTTCATCGAGCTGCTGCGGCGCGCCGCGACCCGCCCCGACGCCGGTTTCGCGCTCGTGGCCCAGATCGCCGGGTTGCGCCTGCCCTTCGTGGCCATGCAAATCCTGCCTTTCGCGATCCTGCTGGGCGGGCTGCTGGCCTTCTGGCGCCTGTCCCGCTCGTCGGAGCTGGTGGTGGCGCGCGCCGCCGGCGTGTCCGCCTGGGGCTTCCTGTCCGGCCCGGTGGCGGTGGCGCTCGCCGTCGGGCTGCTGGGCACGTTCGGGATATCGCCGTTGTCCTCCACCATGCTGGCGCGGGCGGAGCGGCTGGACCACGCCTACCTGCGCAACACGTCGGGCCTCACCGCGCTGGCGGGCGGCCGCCTGTGGCTGCGGCAAGCGGACCGCGGCCTGGAGCCGGGCGGGCAAGCCATCCTGTCCGGCCGCCCGGTGTCCGGAAGGCGAGGGGCGGCGGCGACGCCGGCGGCCGGCTTCGCCATGACGGACGTGAGCCTTTGGCGGCTGTCGGCCAACGATCGGCCGCTCGCCCGCGTCGAAGCCCCCCGCGCGCGGCTGCTGCCGGGGCAGTGGGTGCTGGAGGACGCGGTCTCCTTCAACGCCGACCGCAGCGCCGGCCCGCGGCAAGCCGTGATTTTTCCGACCGAGCTGACGCCCGACCGCATCGAGAACAGCTTCGCCTCGCCCGACACGCTGAGCTTCTGGGCGCTGCCCGGTTTCGTCGAGGTGCTGGAAGCGGCCGGCTTCTCGGCGGTGCGCCACCGGCTGCACTTCCAGAGCCTGCTGTCGCTGCCCGTGCTCGCCTCCGCCATGGCGCTGCTGTCGGCCGGCTTTTCCATGCGGTCCTCGCGCCGCGGAGGGGTGGCGCGGATGCTGTCCGCGGGCGTCGCGGCCGGCTTCGCCTTGTTCGTGCTCGACCGGATCACCGGCGAGTTCGGCGAGGCCGGCACCTTGCCGGTCGCGCTCGCCGCCTGGGCGCCGACGGTCGCCGGGCTGCTGCTCGCGCTCGCCCTGCTGCTGCACCTGGAGGACGGATGAGGAAGGACGGGCTTTCGCGCTCCTGGCGGCGGGCCGCCGG
>NZ_BAAAFZ010000027.1:0-1201 GCF_039523795.1 Craurococcus roseus
GGCACCACCCGCAGGGCACAGGGATTACGAGAGAGTGAATTCACAGGAATTTAATCATCTCCCGCCGGATGGAGCCGGCCTGATGCCGCCCCCGCCGGCGCCCGCCATCCGCGACGCCGCCGGCCTCGCCGCCTTTCTCGGCGCGGCGCCGGCGCTGCGCGACTCCCTCGCGGCCGTGGCGGCGCTCGCCCTCCCGGACGCCTGGATCGGCGCCGGATTCGTCCGGAACGCGCTGTGGGACGCGGTGCACGGCCTGCCCTTCGGCACGAACCCGCCGGGCGACGTGGACGTGGTCTGGTTCGACCCCGCCCGCGCTTCCGCCGAGGAGGACGCGGCTTTGGAGGCGCGCCTCCGCGCGATCCGCCCTGGCGTCCCGTGGTCAGTGCGCAACCAGGCACGGATGGCGGAGCGGAACGGCGACCCGCCCTACGCCGGCACCCTCGACGCGGTGGCGCGCTGGCCGGACACGGCGACGGCCGTCGCGGCGCGGCTCGACGCCTCGACAGGCGCGGTGGAGGTGGCGGCGCCTTGGGGTGCGAACGACCTGCTCGCCGGCATCGTCAGGCCGACGCCCGCCTGCGCGACAAACTCCGCCAAGCGGGAAGCCTTTGACCGCCGGATCGCCGAGAAGGACTGGCTCCGCCGCTGGCCGGGGCTGCGCGTCATCGACGGCCCGCCGCCGGGGCGCGCCGCTTGACGCGGCCCTCAAGCGGCCAACGCCGCCCCGCCCCGGCGGTCCAGCGTCGCTTCGACGAGCAGCGCCCCGCCCAATGCGGTGGAGCGCGCCCCGAGCGCGTCCGCCAGCCGGGCCATCGCCCGGTTCTCCGGCGCGAACAGGAGCACCGCCGCGTCGGCGCCCTCGGCGAAGGCGATCGACACGGCGCGCGCGACGAGGCGGCGCCCGATCCCTTCGCGCCGGTGGTAAGGGTGAACCGAGACCGCCACCTCCACCGTCCCCCGCGCCATGCCCGCCACCGGGCGCGCTTCCGCGACGCCGACCGCGGGACCGTCCGGAGCCATGGCGCCGACGACCACCGCGCGCCCGGGGTCGAGCCGCGCGACAAAGGCGCCGATGGCCGCGTCGTCCGCGGGCAGCAGGAAGCGTTTGCGCCGGTCCGCCGGGCCGAGCGCCAGCAGGTGGCGCTCCACGGCCGGCATGTCGGCCCGGCCGAGGCGGCGGACCGCCGGCGCGCCCGCGGCC
>NZ_BAAAFZ010000027.1:1208-41849 GCF_039523795.1 Craurococcus roseus
GCCGCCGCTGGCGGCGGTAGCGCGCTCATGCCCGCCCCCGCCAGCCGGCCGCGATGCCCCGGCCCACGGCGCCAGAACGCCCGGGCGCGCGAGCGCCCGGATGGCGTTCAACCGAGCCGGGCCGGGCGAACCCGGCCCGGTCCGCGCGGGCCGGCATCAGCCGCGCGGTCCCGCCGCCCCGCCGGCCAGCATCGGAGCCGGCGCCGCATCGGGCGCGGAAGGCTCGGCGTAGCTCAGCACGGCGTCGTCGCCGCCGCCGGAGAGCGTGGCGAAGCGGCCCTCCCGCACCGGGTCCGGCCCGGCGTAGAGGATGGCGCCGTCGTCTCCGCCGCCCAGGAGTCGCGCCGCGCGGCCGCCGGCGACATTTCCGCGCTCGGCCGACCCCTCGTAGACGACGCCATACCCGTCGCCGGTCTGCTCCAGGCGCGGCTGCGCGCCGGCCGGGCCAGCGGCGAGGCCGGTGGCCACGGCCACGGCGATGCCGGCCAGGACGTTCGTGATGCTCTTCATGGTCGTTCTCCTCGATGCTTCGCGGCCGGTGATGCGGCCGCCGTTGTGTCGGCGTCCTCGTTGCCGGGTCCGGCGTTCAGCCGCGCGTCCGGCGCCAACGCGCCGCCTCTGCCCAGACGTCGTAGTGCGACAGGCCGAGGTCCCGCAGCGCCCGCTCGTCCATCGCCGCGAGCGTCCGCAGGTCGCGCGCGCGGACGCGCCAGGCGGCGAAGGCGCGCCGGGCCAGCGCGAAGGGGTTCGCCCGCGCGCCGCCGCTCCCGGCCGCGCCCGTGGTGCCGTCTATGCTCATGGTCGTGTGCTCCTCTTGGGCGCGCCCGCCATGCCGAAAGGCCCGCCGCGGCCGGGGCGCGCCTGGGGCGCCCGCGGCGGGGCCGTATTCAGGGTTTCGCTTCGATCACCATGTTGAACGGCGTCTCGGTGGCCACGCGCACGCGGGAGAACCCGGCCTCGCGCAGCACCGCCTCCAGCCGCGCCGGACCGGCCTGCGCGCCGAGCGCCGGGCCGTCGGCCGCCTGGTCCAGCGCCACCGGCGTGCAGATCATGGTGGAGGCCGCGTAGTACATGCGGCCGACCGGGTTGAAGTTGTCCTCCAGCCGGTCGGCGGAGCGCGGCTCCACCACCATGAAGGTGCCGTCCGGGGCGAGCGCCGAGCGGACGTGCCGCGCCGTGCCGACCGGGTCGCCCATGTCGTGCAGCGCGTCGAAGCAGGCGACGAGGTCGTAGCCCGCGCCGGGGAAGTCGGACGCGCCCGCCGCCTCGAAGGCCGTGTTCGCCGACACGCCGGCGCGGGCCGCCGCGGCGCGCGCGAAGGCGACCGAGCCCTCGTGGTAGTCGAACCCGGCGATCCGCGAGCGCGGGAATGCCTTCGCCATGAGCACGGCGGAAGCGCCGTGGCCGCAGCCCACGTCCGCGACGGACGCGCCGCGCTCCAGCTTCGCCGCGACGCCGTCCAGCGCGGGCAGCCAGCTCTCCACGAGGTGGGTCGCGTAGCCCGGCCGGAAGCACCGCTCGATGCCGCTGAACAGGCAAGGGCAGCGCCCGTGGTAGCCGGCGCCGCGCCCGCCGCGCTCGCGGAAGGCCCGCGCCACCTTGGGGGTGTCGAGGGCGTTGGCGTAGGCCAGCTCGAAATGGCCGAGCATGAAGACCGGGCTGTCCGGGCGGGCGAAGACCATCGCCTGCTCGGGCGTCATGGCGAAGCGGCCGGTGGCGGCGTCGTACTCGACGTAGCCGGCGGCGGCGTGGGCCGAGAGCCACTCGCGCACCAGCCGCTCCTGCGCGCCGGCGAGGCGCGCCAACGCGGCCGGCGTCACGGGGCCGGCCCCGGCCAGCGCCGCGTAGAGGCCCAGCTCGTCGCCGATGCGCACGAGCGGCACGATGAATGCGGCGCCGAGGTCGCCGAGCATCTTGCCCACGAAGGCGTCGAGCTTCGCGGGATCGGGCGCGGCGTCCGCGACGGCGGCGCGTTGGTCGAACGTTATGGCGTCCATGTCTTCTCCTCCTCCAGGTTCTTCAGGGGCCGGGCGCGCCTCGCGTCGGCGACCGCCGCGGTGCGCGCGTCGCGTCGCCTTCGGGCGCGGCGCACGCGTGCCGGGGGCCTCCGCGCCGGGGCGGCGGGGCGTTCGGAGCGCTGTCCATAAGGCGCCTGCCCGGGCGGCGGCTGTGCGCCGCCGCACCCTCCGCCGCAGCGCCGCCGGCGCCGACCGCCGCACGCGACCGGCGCGCGCCGACGGCGGAAGGCGAGGACCGGCGAGCCGTCCCCCGCGGCGGCGGAACCCGTCGTCCCCAAGCGCGCCGGCCATGGCGCCCTCCCGCGAACCGCCCGGGGCCGATTTCCCGGGACGGTCGGCACCATGCCGGTGTGTGACGGGGCTCGCTTGAAGGAGGGCCCTACGTGCGCTTGAGATGTCGTCCATTTCCGCCCGACTCCGCTCGGGACGCCGCGCGGCGGAGGGCGCATCGGAGGGGAGGGATGCGCTTCCATTTCGGCGATTGCGTCCTCGACGCGGACCGGCGCGAGCTGCGCCGCGCGGGGGAGCCGGTCGCGGTGGAGCCGCAGGTCTTCGACCTCCTGCTGCACCTCGTGCGCGAGCGCGAGCACGTGGTTTCCAAAGACGGCCTCCTGGACGCCGTCTGGAACGGCCGGATCGTCTCCGAGTCCACGCTGAGCAGCCGCATCAACGCCGCGCGCCGGGCGGTCGGCGACGCCGGGGCGGAGCAGGGGCTCATCCGCACCTACGCGCGTCGGGGCTTCCGCTTCGTCGGCGAGGTGCGGGAAGAGGGCGGCGCGCCGGGCCTGGCCGCCGCGGTGCCCGGCGGGCCGGCTGGCGCCGGGGTCCTGCCGCCGCCGCCGCCGCAAGAGGTCGCGTTCTTCCGCGCGCCCGACGGCGTGACCCTCGCCGCCGCCTCCGTGGGCGAAGGGCCGGAAACGCTGGTGAAGACCGCCAATTGGCTCACCCACCTGGAGCAGGACTGGCGCAGCCCGTTCTGGTCGCACCTGCTCCGACACCTCGCGCGCGGCCGGCGCTTGGTGCGCTACGACGCGCGCGGCAGCGGGCTGTCCGACCGCGGGGTGCCCGACATCTCCTTCGGCGCCTTCCTCGGCGACCTGGAGGCGATGGTGGACCGCTTCGGCCTCCACCGCTTCTCGCTGTTCGGCCCTTCCCAGGGCGCCTCGGTCGCCGCCGCCTACGCGGCGCTGCACCCGGAGCGCGTGTCGCGCCTCGTGCTGCTCGGCGGCTACGCCCAGGGCCGGAACCGGCGCGGGTCGGAGGACGAGCGGGACATGGCGCGCGCCTTCGCCGCGCTGATCCGCCGCGGCTGGGGCGACGAGCGCTCCGCCTTCATGCGGGCCTACCATTCCGTGTACTTCCCGGGCGCGTCGCCCGAGCAGCTCCGCGGCTGGGCGGAGATGCAGCGCCTGTCGGCCACGCCCGAGGACGCCATGCGCATCCGCCTGGCCTGCGACGACATCGACGTGCTCGACCTCTTGCCGCGCGTGCGCGCGCCGACGCTCGTGCTGCACTGCCGCGGCGACAACGTGGTGCCGCTCGAGCAGGGGCGCCGCATCGCCGCCGCGATCCCCGGCGCCCGGCTCGTGGTGCTGGAGAGCGACAACCACGTCGTGCTGCCCGGCGAGCCGGAATGGCCGCGCTTCGTGGGGGAGTTGGAGGGCTTCCTGCGCGGGACTTGAGCCCGGCCGCGTCCTGCGCGGCGCCGCGTGCGTGTGGCGCTGTGCGGGCAGGGGGTCCATGGCGCGTCTCCGTGCGTCGGCCCGCAACGCGTAAGCCAAGCGCGGCCGCCGCTGAATGACGGGGATGCCGCCCGGATTGACCGTCCGTCCAAATCGTTTCTATGCTTGACCGAGCGTCCAATGCGCTTGCTCGAACGTCCGCCGGAGGGTGGTGGGGATGGGCACGGATGCTTTGTCCGACGTGCTGCGCGCCGTGCGGCTGACCGGCGCCATCTTCTTCAAGGTCGACGCGCGCGACCCCTGGGTCGCGGAAACGCCGCCCGTCGCGGTGTGCGCCCCGCATGTCCTGCCGTTGGCGGAACACGTCATCGAGTACCACGTCGTCCGCGGCGGCTCCTGCTGGGGCGGGCTGCTGGACGCCGCGCCGGTGCGGCTGGAGGAGGGCGACGTCATCGCCTTCCCGCAAGGCGACCCGCACGTGCTGTCGAGCGCGCCCGGCATGCGCCTCCCGCCCGACCTGGCGGCGCTGCGCGCGGCCGCGGCGGCCGCGGCAACGCGCCCCTATGCGATGAGCGTGGGCGAGCCGGGCCCGGCGACCGCCTCCATCGTCTGCGGCTTCCTCGGCTGCGACGCGCGGCCCTTCAACCCGTTGCTCGGCGCCTTGCCTCGGATGCTGCACCTCCGCACCCGGTCGGAGCGCGACGGCTCCTGGCTAGGCCACTTGGTCGGCGCGGCGTTCGCGGAGGCCATGGAAGGGCGGATCGGCGGCCGCTCCATCGTGTCGCGGCTGAGCGAGCTGATGTTCGTCGAACTGGTGCGCCGGCACGTGGAGGCGATGCCGCCGGAGGCCACCGGCTGGTTCGCGGGGCTGCGCGACCCGCATGTGGGCCGCGCGCTCAACCTGCTGCACGGCCGGGCGGCGGAATCGTGGACGCTGGAGCGGTTGGCGCGGGAGGTGGGGCTGTCCCGTTCGTCCTTGGCCGAGCGTTTCGCCAGGCTGATCGGGCAACCGCCCATGCAGTACCTCGCGCGATGGCGGATGCAGCTCGCGGCGGGGATGCTGGCGGACGGGAACCGGCAGGTCGCGCAGGTGGCGGCGGAGGTCGGCTACGACTCCGAAGCCGCCTTCAGCCGCGCCTTCAGCAAGATGGTGGGGGTGCCGCCGGCCGCTTGGCGCAGGGCCCGCCTGCGCCCGGCCGGCCCCGGCGGGGGCGGGGCTCCCCAGGACACGCCGGCCCCGCCCGTTCCCGCCCGCCTGTCGTAGCGGCCCGGAGCCCCGGCGGCGCCTCGCGCCGGGGAGGCTGTTCAAGGAGGCCGCCGCGCGGCCTAGGCTGCCGCGGACGACGACCAACGCCGAGGAGCAGACCGGCCGATGCAGCCACCGCCCGCCGAACCGGGTATGCGCGAGGAGGAGGTGGACACGCCCGCCCTCCTGCTCGACCTCGACGCCTTCGAGCACAACCTGGACCGCATGGCGGCGCTGCTGGAGCCCACCGGCGCCCGGCTGCGCGCCCACGCCAAGACGCACAAGTCTCCCGTGATCGCGCGGATGCAGATGGCCCGCGGCGCGGTCGGGCAGTGCGTCCAGAAGGTGGCGGAGGCCGAGGTCCTCGCCTGGGGCGGCGTGCCGGACATCCTGGTGAGCAACGAGGTGGCGGGCGCGCGCAAGCTGGCCCGGCTGGCGGCGCTCACCCGCATCGCGCGCGTCGCGGTCTGCGCCGACGACCCGGGGCAGGTCGCGGCCGTCGAAGCGGCCGCGGAAGCGGCGGGCGTCCGGCTCGACGTGCTGGTGGAAATCGACGTCGGCGCCGGCCGCTGCGGGGTGGAGCCCGGGCCGCCCGCGGTGGCGCTGGCGGAGCGCATCGCCGCGAGCCGGCACCTGCGCTTCGGCGGCCTCCAGGCCTACCACGGCAGCGCGCAGCACCGGCGCGCGCCGGCCGAGCGGGAAGGGGCCATCGCCGCCGCGGCGGAAGGGGCGCGCCGCACGGTGGAGCAGCTCCGGCAACGCGGCCTCGAATGCCCCATCGTCGGCGGCGCCGGCACCGGCACCTTCGCGCTGGAGGCCGGCAGCGGCGTGTTCACCGAGATCCAGGCCGGCTCCTACGCCTTCATGGACGCCGACTACGCCCGCAACGAGGCCCCGCCGCCCTTCCGGCAGTCGCTGTTCGTGCTGGCCACCGTCATGAGCCGGGCGGTGGCGGGCATGGCGGTGGTGGACGCCGGGCACAAGGCTGTGGCGGTGGACTCCGGCCTGCCGCTGGTGTGGGGGCGGCCGGGCTTGCGCTGCGTCGGCGCCTCCGACGAGCACGGCAGCTTCCGGGTCGAAGACGGCGAGGCGCCGGCGCTCGGCGAGAAGTTGCGCCTCGTGCCCGGGCACTGCGACCCGACCGTGGACCGGCACGATTGGTACGTCGGCGTGCGGAACGGCCGGGTGGAGTGCCTGTGGCCGGTGGCGGCGCGCGGCGCGATGTTCTGAGTAAAAGAGGGGCGCCGCCGTCCTAGCGGCGCGCCTTGGCCGCCTTCGCCGGGACGGCGGGAGCGGCCTGCGCGGCCCCGAGCGGCGCCGCGCGCGTGCCCCGGGCGATCGTGGTCCGGCCGCCGGCGTCACCCTGCTCGATCCGCACCGTGCGCCGCGGCACGGGGCCGGGCCTGGCCGAAGCCTTGGCGCGCGGCGCCACGGCGATGGCGGATCGGGCGGGCGCGGCGCGGTTCGTGGCGGCGAGCCTGAGCGTCGGCCGGGTGGCGGCCATCCGGGCGGTGGCCGCCCGCGCCGCGGCGGCGCGGATGGTCGCCGCTTGGGCGGCGCGGGCCAGCAGGCCCGGCGAGCCGCCGCCGCGAACCATCACGGGCCGGTCGTCGTCGCGCGGCGCCACGCCCATGGCGGAGAAGCCGCGGTCGAGGATCGCCATCATGTGCCGGTCGCGCTCGCGCCCGGTGCGGCCGCCGAACACGGCCGCCACCAGCCGCACCCCGTCGCGCTGGGCGCTGGCCACAAGGTTGAAGCCGCTGTCGTTGACGTAGCCGGTCTTGATGCCGTCCGTTCCGTCGTACTCGTTGAGCAGCCGGTTGTGGTTCCAGTGGGTCCGGCCGCGGAACACGAAGTGCGGCGTCGAAAAGTAGGAGAAGCGGTCGGGGAAGTCGTGCATCAGCCGCCGGCCGAGCAGCGCCATGTCCCGCGCCGTCGTCACTTGGTCGAGGTCCGGCAGGCCGGAGGCGTTGCGGAAGGCCGTGCGCGTCATGCCGAGCGCCCGGGCCTTCATGGTCATCATCTGGGCGAATCGGTACTCGCTCCCGCCGCCCAGGAATTCGCCCAGAGCCGCCGCGGCGTCGTTCGCCGACTTCGTGACCAGGGCGAGGATCGCCTCCTCGACCGTGAGCGTCATCCCGGCGGCGAGGCCGAGGCGCGAAGGCGGCATGGACGCGGCATCGGCCGAGACGCGAATCGGGCTGGAAAGCGAGATGCGCCCGTCCCTCAGGGCCTCGAAGGCCATGTAGACGGTCATCATCTTGGTGAGCGACGCGGGGTAGCGATGCTCGTCCGCGTTGGCGGCCATGAGCACGGACCCGTTCTGCGCGTCGGCGACGATGGCGGCGTAGCGGTCGCCCCCGATCTGCGCCCTCGCCGGAGCGGGCGCCGCTATACCGAATCCAAAACAAACCATCGCAAGAGCCGCTGTGGCTCGGATGCGCGTCCCTGCGCTGCTCGCTGACATGCGGCCCCCTGGTACGAGGCCCGCCCCCCCGGCAGCCTGCGTACCGGTTGGATTCTACGCGGAAGTCGATCCGATTGTCACCGTGAACTGAGTGGGAACAATCGGTTTCGAAAAGATTGACGGGTCCGTGATGCTTTCCGCCGGCAGGGTTGGCCGGCCGGATTTGTGCACTGCAAAAAAATCCGCTTGCTCGGCTTGATGGCAGGGATTAGGACCTCAATATTGCAGTGCAGCATAACCGGCCGGTTCACGCCACTGGTCGGGTCATCTCAAACAGGAGGATGAGACCATGGCGGTTGCCACCGAAGCGAAGACGAACGACGCGGCCAAGGCGGTCGTGGCCAAGAAGGTGCCCGGCGAGACGGCGCAAGCGACCGCCGCTTACGCCCGCATGCTCGTCGATGAGAGCGCGTCCCGGACGCGCGCAGGAACGGAGAAGACCATGGACCAGATGAACCGCGCCGCCGGCACCGTTTTCAAGGCCGCCGAAGAGGCCGCCGCTTTCGGCCGCGGCAACGTCGAGGCGTTCGCCAAGGCGACCCAGGCCTACGTGTCCGGCGTGCAGGATCTCAGCCGCCAGACGGTTGCGATGGTGCAGGGCCTTACCGACCAGGCGCTCGAGGGCGCCAAGGCTCTCAGCGGCACCCGCAACCTGAAGGAAGCGGCCGAGATCCAGGCCGGCTTGGCCCGTACCGCCTTCGAGCGCGCCGTTTCCGAGACCACCAAGCTGCAGGAGACCGCGCTGAAGGTGGCCGAGCAGTCCTTCGCGCCGCTGTCCGCACGCGTGACCCTCGCGGTCGAGAAGATGGGCCGCCCGATCGCCGCCTGAGACCGGAACGGCGAGGCGCCGTCGCGCAGCGCCGTCCGACTGCCGCCTCCCGGCACTCGGTTCCGAGGCCCGGCCAGCCCCTTGATCCGCGTCGGCGGGAGGGGGGCGGGGCGGGTCTCTCCAATTCGCGTCGTCGCAGCCCCACGGGCCCGTTAATTCCAGGCGGCCCCTCACCATATGCCCCCTTAGACGGGGGTGGGCCGCTTCACCTCGGACTCCCCTCCCGGTATCCTTCCTGTAAAGTGGCGGCCGTCGCTTCGCAGCCTGCGGACGGGGTGCGTTTCGCCTGACCGGGGATTCCATGAGCGATCGAGACAAGTGGCCGAACGGCGGCGGCAACACGCCCGGCGACACGACCCCCAACACGGGCGTCGTGGTCAAGGCGCGCCCGCGCACCAAGAAGCCTTCGATGTACAAAGTGCTCATGCTGAACGACGACTACACGCCCATGGAGTTCGTCGTGCATGTGCTGGAGCGGTTCTTCCAGAAGAACCGGGAAGAGGCCACCCGCATCATGCTGCACGTGCACCGGCGCGGCGTCGGGGTGTGCGGCGTCTACACCTACGAGGTCGCCGAGACCAAGGTGACCCAGGTCATGGACTTGGCCCGCCAGAACCAGCACCCGTTGCAGTGCACGATCGAGAAGGAATGATCCCTTCTGGGTGACGAAAACCGGTTCAATGCGCTTCCGCGCCGGACGCGGTGCGGTTGTGTCCGGTTGGAGAGCCACAACATGGCTGACGGAGGGGTCCGGAAACCCGCCGTCACTCCGAACGCTTTCGGAGCAAGGGCCTGATCTGGGAGCGTTCTGAGCATGCTTTCACGAAACCTCGAACAGACGCTCCACCGCGCGCTGGGCCTGGCGAACGAACGCCGGCACGAATACGCGACCCTGGAACATCTGCTGCTCGCGCTGACTGACGACGGCGACGCGACGAACGTGCTGCGGGCTTGCGGCGTGGACGTTGACAAGCTGAAGCGCGACCTCACCGAGTTCCTCGACAAGGATTTGGCCGGGTTGGTGGCCGAGCGTTCGGGCGACCCGAAGCCGACCGCCGGCTTCCAACGGGTGGTCCAGCGGGCCGCCATCCACGTCCAATCCTCCGGCCGGGACGAGGTGACGGGCGCCAACGTGCTCGTCGCCCTGTTCAGCGAGCGCGAGAGCCACGCCGTGTACTTCCTGCAGTTGCAGGACATGACGCGCCTCGACGCGGTGAATTTCATCGCCCACGGCATCGCCAAGGCGCCGGGCCGTTCGCAACCACGGCCCGTGCAGGGCTCCGCCAACGGCGAGGAGCCGGTGGAAAAAGAAGAGAAGCCCCGCTCCGGCCGCGGCCAGGACGCGCTGTCCAACTACTGCGTGAACCTGAACAAGAAGGCGCAGCAGGGGCGGATCGACCCGCTGATCGGGCGCGACTCGGAGATCGAGCGCACCATCCAGATCCTGTGCCGCCGCACCAAGAACAACCCGCTCTACGTGGGCGACCCCGGCGTGGGAAAGACCGCCATCGCCGAGGGCTTGGCCAAGCGCATCATCGAGGGCGATGTGCCCGACGTGCTGCTCAAGTCCACCATCTTCGCGCTGGACATGGGCAGCCTGCTCGCCGGCACCCGCTACCGCGGCGACTTCGAGGAGCGGTTGAAGGCGGTGGTGCAGGAGCTGGAGAACCAGCCCGGTTCCATCCTTTTCATCGACGAGATCCACACCGTGATCGGCGCCGGCGCCACCAGCGGCGGGGCGATGGACGCGTCCAACCTGCTCAAGCCGGCGCTGGCCCAGGGCACGCTGCGTTGCATCGGCTCCACGACCTACAAGGAATACCGCAATTACTTCGAGAAGGACCGCGCGCTGGTCCGCCGCTTCCAGAAGATCGACGTCAACGAGCCGACGGTGGACGACGCGATCAAGATCCTCCAGGGCCTCAAGACCAACTACGAGAAGCACCACAAGGTCCGCTACACGCCGGAGGCCATCAAGGCCGCGGTGGAGCTGTCGGCCAAGTACATCCACGACCGCAAGCTGCCGGACAAGGCGATCGACGTGATCGACGAGGTCGGCGCTTCGCGGATGCTGCTGCCGGAGAACCGCCGCCGGAAGACGGTGACGCTCAAGGACGTGGAGGAGGTGGTCGCCAAGATCGCGCGCATCCCCCCGAAGAGCGTGTCCAACGACGATAAGGAAACGCTCCGCAACCTGGAGCGAGACCTCAAGGCAATGGTGTTCGGCCAGGACGGGGCGATCGAGGCGTTGTCGGCGGCGATCAAGCTGTCCCGCGCCGGGCTCCGCGACCCGGAGAAGCCGATCGGCAACTACCTGTTCAGCGGCCCCACCGGCGTCGGCAAGACGGAGGTGGCGAAGCAGCTCGCCAAGACGCTCGGCATCGAGCTGATCCGCTTCGACATGTCTGAGTACATGGAGCGGCACAGCGTGTCGCGCCTGATCGGCGCGCCTCCGGGCTACGTGGGCTTCGACCAGGGCGGGCTGCTGACGGACGCCATCGACCAGCACCCGCACGCGGTGCTGCTGCTGGACGAGATCGAGAAGGCGCACCTCGACCTGTACAATATCCTGTTGCAGGTGATGGACCACGGGAAGCTCACCGACCACAACGGCAAGACCGTGGACTTCCGTAACGTCATCCTCATCATGACCACCAATGCGGGCGCGTCGGACATGGCCAAGGAGGCCATCGGCTTCGGCCGCACGCAGCGGACGGGCGAGGACGAGGAAGCGATCAAGCGGATGTTCACGCCGGAGTTCCGCAACCGGCTGGACGCAGTGGTGCCCTTCGCCGGGCTGACGCCGGAGATCGTGGCGCGCGTGGTCGAGAAGTTCGTCATGCAGCTCGAGGCGCAACTCGCCGACCGCAACGTGACGATCGAACTGTCCTCGGCCGCCAAGGAGTGGCTGGCCGAGCGCGGCTACGAGCCGCTCTACGGCGCCCGGCCGTTGGCCCGCGTGATCCAGGAGCACGTGAAGAAGCCGCTCGCGGAGGAGCTGCTGTTCGGCAGGCTCGCCAAGGGCGGCGCGGTGAAGGTCGGCCTCCGCGACGGCATGCTGTCCTTCGAGTACATCGAGGCCGCGCCCCCGGCGTTGCCGAAGCCCGAAGAGGGCGACGGTGAAGCGGAGCGGGAGCCGGAAACCATCGAGTAGCTTCCTCTCCCGTCTGCGAAGCGGCAGCATGGGAACGGGCGCGGTCCACGGGGCCGCGCCCGTTTCGCGTGAGGAGGACGCACATGACCGCCGACACCCGCATCCACGACTGGGACGGCTACAACGCCGGCCTGCGCGATCGCGGCCGGGAGCTGACCGCGCTGCATCCCGAGTTCATGAAGGGTTTCGGCGCGCTGAACCGCGGTGCCGCCACGACCCGCCACCTCGACGCCAAGACGCGCGAGATGATCGCCCTGGCCGTCGCCGTGACCACGCGTTGCGAAGGCTGCATCGACGCCCACGCGCGCAAGGCCAAGGCGGCGGGCGCCACCAAGGAGGAGATCGCGGAAGCGCTCGGCGTCGCCATCGCGCTGAACGCCGGCGCGGCGCTGACCTACAGCCTGCACGTGCTCGACGCGGTGGACGGGGCGGGGCAGAGCGGTTGAGGGGGCGCGGTCCCGACGACTAGGTCGGGGTCGCCCCTTCGGTGTGAGCCGCGCCCGCCCGCTCCACGAAGGCCACGACATCCTCCATCACCGGCGCGCCCGCCAAGCCCAACGCGCGCAGGGGCGCGGCGAAGGCGGCGACGATGCCGACATGGCCGACGCGCGGGTACAGGCGCAGCTCCGGCGCGCCGCCGGCGGCGCGGAGGCGCTCGGCGAGGCGGGTCGAGTGGAACGTGCCGACCCTGGTGTCGCCCTCCCCGTGCAGCAGCAGCGCCGGCGGCGCCCCGGCGAGGGCGGCGTCGGAGGGCGCGGCTTCCAGGCGCCCGCCCGGGGCCGCAGCGAAGATCGTGGCCAGCGGCTCGTCCCTCGGCGTCCAGTCGAAAGGACCCGCCAGGGCGATCAGGCCGGCCAGCGCGTCCCGGCCTCCGGGCAGCCCGGCCGCGTCCAGCCAGCGCGGGTCGAGGGCCAGCGCCGCCGCGTTGTAGGCGCCGGCCGAATGGCCCATGGCGAAGCACGGGCCGGGCGGCGCCCCGGCGGCCCGGCCCCGCTCGCCGCGCAGCCAAGCCACGGCAAGGGCGCCGTCCTCCAGGAAGTCCGGCCAGTGCCCTTCGGGGTGGAGGCGGTAGTCCGGGACCGCCACGGCCAGGCCGCGCGAGGCCAGGGCCCGAGCCAGGAAGGGGTAGTCCCGGCGGCTCCCTTGTTGCCAGTTGCCGCCGTGGAAGAAGGCGAGGAGCGGCGTGGCCTCGCCGGCTCCGGCGGGCAGGTAGAGGTCCAGGCGCTGCCGCGGCAGCGGGCCGTAGGCGAGGTCCGCGACACGCCGACCGCCGCCGCTGGAGGTCAGGGCGTTGGCGAGGTCCGCCGGGCCGCAGGCGGGGAGCCACGCCGCCGGCAGGGAGGCGAGCAGCGCGCGGCGCCAAGCCCCGGCAGTCCTCAGACGAATCGGCCCCGCAGGAAGCCCAGGGCGGGCAGGGGCGTCCACTTGCGCGGCAGGTCGGCGCGGCGGATCGGCGCCACGCTGTAATGCGGCACCGGCTGGCGCGAGCGGCGGAGGAAGTCCTCGTAGGCGCGCACCTGCTGCGCGCGCCAAGCCCTGTCCTCCAGCGCCGCCGCCCGGCTGCGGTGGATGTCGGCGACGCGGTTTGTGCGCCCGACCGTGGCGACGACCGCCCAGAGCGTGTCGTCGTCCCGGCCGAGGCTGATGAGTTCCGGCACGCCCCTTGGATGGCAAATGCCGGGCGGTGCCGTCAAGCACGGCGCGCCAGCGCCGTCACCCCTCGGCCACCAACGCCTTGCGGGCTTCCTCCAGCGCCGCCCGCTCCGACTCGTCCAGCCGCGGGTAGTGCAGGTCGAGCCCTTCCAGCGCTTCCGACAGCGCCACGGAGACCACCAGCCGGGCGAAGGGCTTGTTGTCGGCCGGTACGACGAACCACGGCGCGTGGGGCGCGGCGGTGGCCCGGATCGCCGCGTCGTAGGCGTCCTGGTAGGCGTCCCAGTGGCGCCGCTCGGCCACGTCGCCGGCCTCGAATTTCCAGTTCTTCTCCGGCTCCTCGATGCGCGCCAGGAAGCGCCGGTATTGCTCCTCCTTGCCGACGTGCAGGAAGAATTTCAGGATCAGCACGCCCTGCCGCGCCAGGTAGCGCTCGAAGGCGGCGATGTCCTCCAGCCGCTCGTCGTAGAGGCGCTTGTGGGCGCGGAGTTCTGGCGGGAGCTTCTGCTTGTCCAGGATCGCCGGGTGGACGCGGGCGACCAGCACCTCCTCGTACCAGGACCGGTTGTGGATGCCGATCATCCCGCGCGCCGGCAGGCTGGTGACGTGCCGCCACAGGAAGTCGTGGTCCAGTTCCAAGGCGTTCGGGGCCTTGAAGCTGGTGACGTGGCACCCCTGCGGGTTCAGGCCGGTGAACACGTGCTTGATGGCGCCGTCCTTGCCGGCCGCGTCCATGGCCTGGAAGATGCACAGCACGGCCCAGCGGTCCTGCGCGTAGAGCTTGTCTTGGTCCTCGGACAGCCGCTCGACGCCTTCGCGGAGCAGGTCCGCCATCTCCTGCTTGCTGTTGTTGAGGCCGGCCCTGTCGTCCGTCGCGTACCGCTTCAGGCGGAAGTTCTTGCCGTCCTCCACCCGGTAGCGATCCACCAGCTTCTGCCGCTGCTTCGCGTCCATCCGCCCTCCGTCCCGCGCCCAAGGCGCCCAAGGTGACCCGCTCCCGGCCCGGGTGGTAGACCGGACTCCGGCGGCGGGAGGGCACAATGGAACAGGCGGGCGCTGCGGGGCAGGGGGGCGGAAGGACGGTGCGCGACGCGGCGGTGGACCTGCTGCGCGGCCTCGGTATGACGACCGTATTCGGCAACCCGGGCTCCACCGAGATCCCGTTCCTCGGCGAGTGGCCGAACAGCCTGCGCTACGTGCTCGGCTTGCAGGAATCGTCCGTGGTGGCGATGGCGGACGGCTACGCGCGGGCCACCGGCCGCGCCGCCTTCTGCAACCTGCACTCCGCCGCCGGGGTCGGGCACGCGCTGGGCAACGTGTTCACC
Source organism: Craurococcus roseus (assembly GCF_039523795.1). Classification (NCBI taxonomy): domain Bacteria; kingdom Pseudomonadati; phylum Pseudomonadota; class Alphaproteobacteria; order Acetobacterales; family Acetobacteraceae; genus Craurococcus; species Craurococcus roseus. Next base: position 15,583 of record NZ_BAAAFZ010000027.1, read on the forward strand.
GCCCACCGCAACAACGCCCCCCTGGTGATCACCGCCGGCCAGCAGGCGCGCGAACTGCTGCCGCACCAGCCCTTCCTCGGCGCGACCGACGCCGCGCAATTCCCGAAGCCCTACGTGAAGTGGAGCGTGGAGCCGGCGCGGGCCGAGGACGTGCCCGCCGCCATCGCGCAGGCGTGGCGCGTCGCCATGCAGCGCCCGCGCGGCCCGGCCTTCGTCTCCATCCCCGCGGACGACTGGGCGAGGCCCGCCGCCGCGCCGGCCGTCGCGCGCGCCGCGCCCAGCGACCCGGCGCCGGACCCGGAGGCGCTGCGGGAACTGGCGGCGGCGCTGGCGGCGGCGCGNCGCTGGCCGCGGCGCGGCGCCCCGTGCTGGTGGTCGGCCCGGAAGCGGACGAGGAGGGCGCCGGACCCGCCGTGGTCGCGCTCGCCGAGCGGCTGAACGCGCCCGTCTGGGCCAGCCCCTTCGCCAGCCGCCTGTGCTTCCCCGAGGACCACCGCCTGTTCGCCGGCCACCTCGCCGCCGCGCCGGGCGAGGTGGCGGAGGCGCTGGCCGGGCACGACCTGGTGCTGGTGCTCGGCGCGCCGGTGTTCACCTTCCACGTCGCCGGGCATTGCGCGCTGTTCGACGGCTTCACGCCGCTGTGGCACCTGACAACCGATGCCGAAGCGGCGGCGCGCGCGCCGGTGGGGACGGGCGTGCTGGGCGGCCTCCGCACCGGCCTGCCGGCGCTGCTTCCGTTCTTGCCGGAGGCGCATGGCCGCGCCGACCGGCCGGCGCGGCGACGCCCGCCCGCGCCGGCCGCCGCGGACCCGCTTCCCGCGGCTTTCGTGCTGTCGCGCCTGTCGCTCCTCATGCCGCCCGGCGCCGCCGTGGTGGAGGAGGCGCCGTCGCACCGCCCGGCGATGCATGCGCACCTGCCGTTCCGCGAATGGGGTTCGTTCTTCACCATGGCCAGCGGCGGCCTCGGCTACGCGCTGCCGGCCGCGGTCGGCGTCTCGCTCGCGCGGGCGGAGGCGGGGAACGCGGCGCGGGTCGTGTGCCTGATCGGCGACGGCTCGCTGATGTACTCCGTGCAGGCGTTGTGGACGGCGGCGCAGCACCGGCTGCCGCTCTCGGTGGTGGTGCTCAACAACCGGGGCTATGGCGCGATGCGCTCCTTCAGCCAAGTGATGGGCACGCGCGGGGTGCCGGGGATAGACCTGCCCGGGCTGGACTTCACCGCCATCGCCCGCGGCCACGGCTGCGCCGCCGAACGGGTGGAGAAGCCCGGCGCGCTGAACGAGGCGTTGGCCTGGGCGCTGGCAACGGACGGGCCGGCGCTGCTGGACGTGGCGGTGGACGCGGCGGTGCCGGCACTCTACCGCGCTGCAAGGGAGGACGCGCGATGACGACGGTGCCGAAGCGGCGGACCGCGCTGGGCGCAATTGCGGCGGCGTTCTCGATCAGCGGCGCGCGCGCCCAGGGCGCGTGGCCTTCGCGCCCCGTGCGCATGGTCGTGCCGTTCCCGCCCGGCGGCCTGGCCGACTCCGTGGCGCGGCCCTTGGCGGCGCGGCTCACCACCGTGTTCGGCCAGCCCTTCGTCGTGGACAACCGCCCCGGCGCCGGCGGCAACCTCGGCGCGGAGCAGGTGGCGAAGTCCGAGCCGGACGGGCACACGCTGCTGGTCGGCTCGCTCGGGCCGCTGGCGGTGAACGCGTGGCTGTTCCCCTCCTTGCCCTTCGACCCGCGCGCCTTCGCGCCGGTGTCCTTGCTGATCGAGACGCCGAAGGTGGTGGTCGTGAACCCTTCGCGGCCCTGGCGCTCCCTGGAGGAGCTGACCGCTGCCGCGCGCGCCGCGCCGGGGCGCTTGTCCGCGGGGTCGGCCGGCAACGGCTCCTCGCTGCACATCGCGCTGGAACTCTACAAGCGCGCCGCTGGTGTGGACGTGACGCACGTGCCCTACCGTGGCGCGGCGGTGGCGATCACCGACCTCGTCGGCGGGCGGCTCGATTTCATCATCGACAACGTGCCGAACATCCTGGCGCAGATCCGCGCCGGCGCGGTGCGCCCGCTCGCCACCGCGACCGAGGCGCGGCTGCCGCAACTGCCCGAGGTGCCGACCACCGCCGAGGCCGGGCTGCCCGGCTTGCGCTTCGGCACGTGGTTCGGCCTGGTGGCGCCGCCCGGCACGCCGGCCGCGGTGACGGAGCGCCTTGCGGCGGCCGTGGACGCGGCGCTGCGCGACCCGGAGATCGGCGGGCGCTTGGCCGAACAGGGCGCGGTGCCGGGCGGAGGCACGCCCGAGGCGTTCGGCCGCTTCATGGAGGCCGAGCGCGCGAAGCTGGAACCCGTGGTCCGCGGCAGCGGGATGCGCGCCGACTGACGACCCGGCCGCCGGGCCGGTTCCTTCGCGCGGGATGCCGCGCTAGGACGGCGGTGTCCCCGCGCGCCCCCCATTTCAGCGAACCGCCCGCTTGTCCTTCCACCTCCCGCCGCCCGACACCGGCGCGCTCGCCGCCCGCCTGCTCGCCTGGTACGACCGGCACCGCCGCCACCTGCCCTGGCGGATGCCGCCCGGGGTGCGTTCCGACCCCTACCTGGTCTGGGTCAGCGAGGTGATGCTCCAGCAGGTGCGCGTGGAAACCGTCGCGCGCTACTACGGCCCGTTCGTCGAGCGCTGGCCGACGGTCGGAGCGCTGGCCGCGGCGCCGCTCGAAGAGGTGCTGCGCGCCTGGTCCGGCCTTGGCCGCTACGCGCGGGCGCACAACCTGCACGCCAGCGCGCGTCTGGTCGTGGAGCGCCACGGCGGGCGCGTGCCGGAGGACGAGGCGGCGCTGCTCGCCCTGCCCGGCGTCGGCCCCTACACGGCGGCGGCGATCCTCGCCATCGGCTTCGGCCGCGGCGGGTCGGCGGTGCCGGTGGACGGCAACATCGAGCGCGTGGTCGCGCGACTCTTCGCGCTCGGCTGGGACACGGGCTCGCCGGCGTCGCGGCGCAGGGCGGAGCTGCGCCGCCTGGCGGCGTCCCTGGCGCCGCAGGCGCGCCCCGGCGACCACGCGCAAGCGCTGATGGACCTCGGCGCCACCATTTGCATCCCCAACGGCCGGCCGCGCTGCGGCGCTTGCCCGGTGGCGGACGCCTGCGCGGCGCGGGCTGCGGGTGTCGCGGAAACGCTGGCGCTCGGGCCGAAGCGCGCGCCGAAGCCGAAGCGCTTCGCCGCCGCGTTCTGGGTGTCCCGCCCCAGGGACGGCGCGGTGCTGATGCGGCGCCGCCCGGCCAGGGGGCTGCTCGGCGGCACGTTGGAGCCGCCCTCGACGGAGTGGCGCCCGGGCCGGGCGTGGCGCATGGCCGAGGCGGTGTCGAGCGGCGCCGCTCCGGTCGGGGCGGCGTGGCGGAGGCTGCGCGGCCGCGTGCGCCACGCGCTGTCCGATTTCGAGGTCGAGTTCGCCGTGATGGCCGCGGCCGATCCCCGGCGCTTGCCCGGCGCGGGCGAGGACGGCGCCGTATGGGTGCCGCGCGAGGCGTTGGAGGGAGAGGCGCTGTCCACCATGTCGCGCAAGCTCGTGCGCCACGCGCTCGCGGCGGAGGGGCGCGGCGGTCAGCGCGGCGCCGCCGCCGCGGTGCCGCCAGGCCGGAGCCGCAGCGCAGCGCCGCCCACCAGCGCCCGGAACGCTTCGTCCAGGCTGGCGCCGGAAACGCCCCAAACCTCCCCGCGCAGCTCGAACGCGGCCCGCCAGCCGAACTCGGCTTCCGCCCACTCGACTCTGCCCGCGACCGGGACGGCGCCGGACGGGACCGCGGCGGCCGCGCCCCTGAGCGGCAGGGCAATGGGCATGGCGTAGCGCGCGCCGGCCGCGGTGAGCGCGGCGCGCGCCCGGTCCACCAGCGGGTCGTCGGCGGTGAGCGCGGTTTCGCGCCCGTCGCGGAAGCGGAGCGCCAGCATCGGCGCGACGCGCGGCCGCGGCCCCGGCCAGGGCCGCTCCCCGAGCGCGGCCAGGGCGGCGCGCAGCCCGGCCTCGGCGAACCGGACGGTGAGCAGGAAGGGCCGGTCGTAGGTGCCCTGCTCGTCGCGCAGCGGCTTGTCGATCAAGACGTCCTCGTAGGAAAGGTCGAGCACGAGCGGCGCCGGGTCGAGCGCCGCCACCCGCGCGTCCTCCTCCAGCGCCGGGTTGCCGGACAGCTTGGCCAGCACGGTGCCGAGCGCCCGTCGCACCGCCGGCGTCCGGTCCGAGCGGCCCGGCGCGTCGGTGCGGACGGTCGCGGTGACGAGCTGGTCGGGCAGCGCCTCCGCCGCCGCGGGTCCGGGCGCGGCAACGGCCGCCACGGCGGGTAGCAGGGCCGCGAGGCAGGCGCGGCGGCTCGGGCCGCGTGGTGCGCTCCGTCCATCCATGCCGATGACGCTCCGCGTTCTCGACGCCGCAGCCTAGACCGCGGCGGTGGTGGCGCGAACCCGCCGCCGCTCGAGGCCTGCTTCCCCTGGCCGCACTTCCGGCCGAAGCTGGCGCGCGCAGACCGCGAACGGGAGGAGGGGGAGCGATGCCCTACGCCAAGACGGACGACGGCGTGAAGCTGCACTACGAAGAGACCGGCTCGGGGACGCCGGTGGTCTTCGTCCACGAGTTCGCCGGCGACGGCCGGAGCTGGGAGCCGCAGCTCCGCCACTTCGGCCAGCGCCACCGCGCCATCGCCTACAACGCCCGCGGCTACCCGCCCTCCGACGTGCCGCTCGACGCCGCCTCCTACTCGCAAGACCGCGCGGCGGACGACATCGCCGCCGTGCTCGACCACTTGAAGATCGGCAAAGCGCACGTGGTCGGCCTGTCCATGGGCGGCTTCGCCACGCTGCACTTCGGCTTCAGGCATCCGGAGCGCGTCCGCTCGCTCACCGTCGCGGGCTGCGGCTACGGCGCGGAGCCGGGCAAGCGCGAGCAGTTCCGGGCGGAGGGGATGAAGGTGGTCGAGTTCATCCGCACCGAGGGGATGGCCGCCTTCGCCGAGAAGTACGCCTACGGGCCGACGCGCGTGCAGTTCGCCAACAAGGACCCTCGCGGCTTCGCCGAGTTCCAGCGCATGCTGGCGGAGCACGACGCCACCGGCTCGGCCAACACGCAACTAGGCGTGCAGCGCGAGCGTCCGTCCCTGTGGGACCTGACCGACAAGATGAAGGCGCTCCGCGTGCCGACCCTGGTGCTCACCGGCGACGAGGACTGGCCTTGCCTGCTGCCGGGCGTGCTGATGAAGGAGAACATCCCGACAGCGGCGCTGGCGGTGATGCCGAACTGCGGCCACATCATCAACCTGGAGGACCCGGACGGCTTCAACCGCATCGTCGGCGGCTTCCTGGCGCAGGCGGACGCCGGCCGCTGGCCGGAGCGCGACCCGCGCGCCACGGCGGGGACGATACTCGGGATGCGGTGAAGCGTCGCCGCATCAGCCTTTCCCCTTGGCCGGGGTGCCCGCGGCTTCGCGGACCGCGCGCTCCATCTTGTCGCCGTGCGGCTTGGGACTGTCGCCGGAGGCCGGGACGCTTCCGCCCGCCGCGCCGGCTTCCTTCGCGCGGGCGGCGGCGTCCGCTTCCCGCTCCGTCCTCACGTCGTCCAGCGCCGGCGCCCCCGGCTTCTTCCCTTCGGCTGCGTTCGCCATCCTGCGCTCCTCCCCGTTCCCTGCTACACCAGGAGAACGCCGCCGGAGCGGCGGCGGTTCGCCGCCGCGGGCCGCCGCCCTATGCTGCGGCGCGATGCGCAGCAGCGACCCGGACGACGATGGACGAGCCGCGGCCCGCTTGCCCTTCGCAACGGCCGCCGGAGCCGGAGTCCGCCTCGCGGTGCGCCTCACGCCCAGGGCGGCGCGCGACGGGCTCGACGGGGTCGCGGCGGCCGACGCTGAGGGGCGGGCGGCGCTGCGACTGCGGGTGGCCGCGCCGCCCGTGGACGGGGCGGCGAACGCGGCGCTGGTGGGATACGTCGCCGCGTCGTTGGGGCTGCGGAAGTCGGATGTCGCCATCGTCTCCGGCGAGCGGGGGCGGCTGAAGCTGCTCGAACTCTCCGGCGACCCGGACGCGCTGCTCGCGCGGCTGGCCGAGTGGGTCGGAGGCGGGCGGGGGCGTTAAGCGGCGGCGGCCATCTCCGCGTGCAGCCCGGCCAGGATCTCGAAGGAGCGGCGGCGGGCGGCGTGGTCGTGGATCTGCGCCGTGACCATCAGCTCGTCGGGGCGGGTGCGGGACACGAACTCCGCCAGCCCGCGCCGCACAGAGTCCGGGCCGCCGACGAAGGAGCAGGCGAGGGCGTTGTCGAGCATGGCGCGGGCGCGCGGGTCGGCGAGGCGCGGGTCGTCCGGGTCCACCGGCCGGGGCAGCTTGCCGGGGCGGCCGGTGCGGAGGTTGAGGAAGGCCTGCTGCAACGAGGTGAAGAGGCGCCGCGCCTCGGCGTCCGTGTCGGCGGCGAAGACGTTGGCGCCGAGCATCACGTAGGGCGCCTGGAGCCGCTCCGAGGGGCGGAAGCGCTCGCGGTAGATGGCGACCGCTTCCATCATCTGCGCCGGGGCGAAGTGCGAGGCGAAAGCGTAGGGCAGGCCGAGCACGGCGGCGAGCTGGGCGCCGAAGGTGCTGGAGCCCAGTATCCACACCGGCACGTCGAGCCCCGCGCCCGGCACCGCCTGCACCGCTTGGCCCGGCTGCGCGGGGCGGAAGTAGCCCAGCAACTCCACCACGTCGCGCGGGAAGTCGTCCACGTCGCCCGACAGGGTCCGGCGCATCGCCTGGGCGGTCAGCATGTCGGAGCCCGGGGCGCGGCCGAGGCCGAGGTCGATGCGGCCCGGGTGCAGGGCGGCGAGGGTGCCGAACTGCTCCGCGATCACCAGGGGCGAGTGGTTCGGCAGCATGATGCCGCCGGCGCCGACGCGGATGGTGCGCGTTCCCGCCGCGACGTGGGCCAGCGCGACGGCGGTGGCGGCGCTGGCGATGCCGGGCATGTTGTGGTGCTCGGCCATCCAGTAGCGGCGGTAGCCCAGCGCCTCGGCGTGCCGCGCGAGGTCGAGCGAGTTCCGCAACGCCTGGCCGGCGTCGCTGCCTTCGGGGACGGGGGAGAGGTCTAGGACGGACAAGGGGACCATGGTCCGCCATATGGGGACGCGGCGCCCCGCTGTTGAAGGGCGGCGTTGCCGGGGGCGGCCGGCGCTCCTGGACCCGTTTCAGCCTGACTGCGGTCAGGCCGAACCGCGTCCAGGGTTTGCTGGACCGGCGATTCACGCCCTGGGTGTTCCCACCCAGGGCGACCCCGGTCTAGGCTCCCGGATCGCGGCGTCGCCCGGCCGGTCCGGCGGGGACGGCGCCGTCCGGGAGAACGCCTCTTGTCCACACGATCGGCCGCGGGGGAAACGCCGCGGCGGCCGGCGGGCGACCTGGAGTCGCCCTACGCATGGCTGCGCTTGGCCGCCGCGGTCTGCCTCGGCACGGTGGGCGGCGTCGGCATGTGGTCGGTCGTGGTGGTGCTGCCGGCGGTGCAGGCCGAGTTCGGCGTCGCCCGCGCCGACGCTTCGCTGCCCTACACCTGCGTCACCCTCGGCTTGGTGGCGGGCGGCGTGCTGATGGGGCGGCTGTCCGACCGTTTCGGCGTGGCCGTGCCGGCGGCCATCGGCAGCGTTTCGCTCGGGCTGGGCTATCTGCTCGCCGCGCGGATGGAGAGCCTTTGGGCGTTCTCCTTGGTCTATGGCGGCATGATCGGGCTGCTGGGGACGGCGGCGGTGTTCGGGCCGCTGGTGGCGGACACCTCGCTCTGGTTCGGGCGGCGGCGCGGCATCGCCGTGGCGCTCTGCGCCAGCGGCAACTACTTCGCCGGCGCGGTGTGGCCGCCGGTGGTCCAGCACTTCGTCGAAACCGTGGGCTGGCGGCAGACGCACACCGGCATCGGCCTGTTCTGCCTCGCCGCCATGCTGCCGCTGACCCTCGCGTTGCGCCGTCCGCCGCCGGAACAGGGCGCGCCGGTGTCGGCTGGCGGCAGGGCGGCCTGGCCGGCGCTCGGGCTGCCGCCGAACGCGTTGCAGGCGCTGCTCGCGGTGGCGGGCGTTTCCTGCTGCGTGGCGATGGCGATGCCGCAGGTCCACATCGTCGCCTACTGCGTGGACCTCGGCTACGGCGCGGCGCGCGGGGCGGAAATGCTCTCGCTCATGCTCGCCTGCGGGGTGGCGAGCCGCCTGGCGTTCGGCCTGGTGATGGACCGGATCGGCGGCCTGGCGACGCTGCTGCTCGGCTCGATGCTGCAGGCGGCGGCGCTGGCGCTGTTCCTGCCGTTCGACGGGCTGGCCTCGCTCTACGCGATCTCCGCCATCTTCGGGCTGTTCCAGGGCGGCATCGTGCCGAGCTACGCCATGATCGTGCGGGAGTTCTTCCCGGCGCGGGAAGCGGGCACGCGGGTCGGCATCGCCCTGTCCTCCACCCTGGCCGGCATGGCGCTCGGGGGATGGATGTCCGGGGCGATCTTCGACGCGACCGGGTCCTACCAAGCGGCCGTCCTCAACGGCCTGCTGTGGAACGGGGCGAACATGGCGGTGGCGGCTTGGCTGCTGCTGCGGGCGCGGCGGCGGCCCCGGGTGGCGCTGGCCTGATCCCGGAGAGGCCGCTTCCGAGCGCCGGGCCTCGTGGCGGAAGCGGTTGGCGCCGGTGCGGGATTGGGACAATTCCCAGGAGGGCGCGGCGGCGTTCCGGGAGTAGCGGGCGCCGGTGTTCCGGGGCGGTGACAAGGGCGGTCCGACTGGGCGCCGCGGCTTCGCGGTCCCGGCGGTCGAATTTTGGCGATTTCGGACGAATCCCTCGCGCGCCGGATCGCGGCGGCGGAGGCGCGGGGGGGAGCGGCGCGGATAGCGTCCGGCGCGGCGCGCGCTCGGCTTGGCGGCCCGCGCACCGGTTGGTGGCGGGGCGGGCTCGACATCGGTGCTCGATCTTCGCCGCTTTCGGACAAATCATCTGCACGGGTACGGGCCGTGGGGAGGGTGGCGGCGGCGCTTGCCCCGCGGTGCGTTCAGACGAATCCGCCGCGCCGACGGTCACGGCGAGGCGGGAGCGATGCTGGTGGTTGGGGTGGGGCCGTTCGGGCGAATGCCGCTCCGTCGGGATTGCGGCCGGACGCGCGCAGTGCCGGTTCCCGGCGCGGGCACGTCTGGAGGGGGCGTCCTTCGCTCCTTTCGCGGTTGCTGGGGAGCGACGAAGGGTGCCATGAGGATATAATTCCTATAACTGCCGTGTTTGTCAAGGCTGGCGGCGGCGGTGCCTCGATTGTGAGACAGGGCGGGCTCGGCGCCCGCGTCAGGCGAAGACGACGTCGCCCGGGGCCACCGGTCCCCCCAACACCATGACCTTGGCGTCGCCGTCGCCCACGGCGATGAGCGTCGCCCCGGCGGAAAGCGGGGCGACGGTGAGGTCGCTCTCGGCGTAGCCGATGAACACGAGCGCGTCGCCCTCGCCGGCCGAGCCGCTGAAGTCGGTTACGAGATCGCCGCCGAACGATCCCGCGAAGTGGAATCGGTCCGCGCCGGCGCCGCCGGTCAGCGCGTCGCCGCCGCCGCGCGCCGCGCCTGCGGTCCCGGGCGCGTCTCCGTTGAGGGTGTCGTCGCCATCTCCGCCGTCGAGGACGTCGTCGCCGCCCCGCGCGCCGCCTTCCATGGCGAACCCGCGGACATCGCCGTAGAGCTGGTCGTCGCCGGCGCCGCCCCGGAGGACGTCGTTTCCGCCCCGCGCGCCGCCCCACATGACGTCGCCTACGTCGCCGCTGAGGGTGTCGTCGCCGTCTCCGCCGTAGAGGCGGTCGTCGCCGCCGCGCGCGGAGCTTTCCATGAACGCCCCGACATCGCCGTAGAGCTGGTCGTCGCCGGCGCCGCCCCGGAGGACGTCGCCGCCGCCCGCCGCGCCGTCGAACATGCGGTAGCCGACGTCGCCGGTGAGGAAGTCGTCGCCGTTTCCGCCGTCGAGGCGATCGTCGCCGCCGCGCGCGTCGCCGGACAGGTAGAAATAGGCGTCGCCGCTCAGGGCGTCGGCACCGTCTCCGCCGCCGAGTCGGTCGTTGCCGCCGCGCGCGGAGCCGGACACCACGACGGCGTCGCCGGTGATGACGTCGTCGCCGTTGTCGCCTTCGAGTCGGTCGTTGCCGCCGCGGCCCCGCATGAGGTCGCCGAGGTTTCCCGGCGCGTCGGGTTCGATGTTGAGGCCGGTGCCGGTGTAAGGATCGCCGTAGATGCGGTCGGCGGCGTTCGTACCCTCGACCCGATCGTTGCCGGTGGTGCCCAGAACAACTGCCATGCTGTTATCCTCCCTGCGAACGGCGGGGCTGGCCGGGCGCGCGCCGTATGGACCGAGCTAGCCGAGCTAGCCTGCCCCGCCGTCCCCGGGGCCGCATTGCGCCCGGTCAACAAGAACGATCGCGCCGGCGTGGTTCCGCGGTGGTCGCTGCCGCCGAAGCCCGGGGCGGGGAGGGTGTGTGTACCCGCTCCCGGAAGCCGGCCCGCTACGGCCGGAACACGGCTCGGATGCAGTGGTCCTTCTTGAGTTCTTAAACAGGTCGGAGCCGCGCGGCCCCTGCTCCAGCGGCATCGGGTGGGTGAGCCGCGGCGAAGGGTCCATTCCAGCGCGCTTGATATGTGCCGGAACAGCCGCTCGGCGCAGCGCTGGCCGTGCTGCTGGCCCGAGTGGACGGTGGGCGCCTTGTTCACCACCGCCCCCATCGGGAACTTGCCGCGAAGGAGCCGTACCGGTGCAGCGCGGGGTGGGGATCAGCGTCGGAAGCGCAACTCCAGCCCCCGCGCGCGCCAGCCCGCTTCGATCGCGTCCAGGTCCACCAAGCCGGACGGGTCGGCCTTGCGCGGCGCGGTGCGCAGGCCCGGTTCGCGGTCGCGCCGCCACACGGCGAGCAGGCGCCGCAGCTCTTCGAGCGGGGCGGGGTGGTCGTCCACGCGGATGTTGATGTCCGGGAAGTCCTCCGTGGTGACGAGCAGCAGCGCGGCCGATTGCAGGCCCCGCTTGTCGCCGCCCGCCGCCTGCCCGGCCTCCATCGCGGCCAGCAGGCGCTCCGGGAACGGGAGCGCCGACGGCCCGGCGGCCCCGAAGCGGGCCAGGGCTTCGGCCGCCACGGCGGGGCCGGCCAGCATGTTGCCCGCCACCGAAACCCCTTCAGCGCGCGCGTCGCCGGCCCACTCCACGCAATGCGCGCCCGTGTGCGCCGCCGCGCGGCCGTGCCGGTCCACGGCGTGGACCTGCCGGATGCCGCGGCCCGCGTCGCCGGCCAGGGCGGACTCGATCGCGTCGGCGGGCGGCAGGCCGCGCGCCATGGCGTCCAGCACCGCCGGGCCGAGGTAGCGGTTGGTGATGGACTGGGTGGACACGGCGCCGACGCCGGAGCGGACGAAGGGGCAGTTCGCGCCGACCCCGAAGGCGCGGGTGGCGACCGCGACGGCGAAGGCGCCCGTGCCGGGGTCGTGGGCGGCGATGGACCAGGTCATGCGAAACAGAACCCCCCAGCGTTGCGCGGCGTTGCGCCAAACGGCAGTTTGCACCGGAACGGAAAGGGAGAAACGCCAATGGCGCCAACGCTCGGGGCAGGGGGCGGCCCGTTGCGCCGCCGCGAGCTGGGACTGCTCGGTTTGGGTGCCGTCGGCGGCGGGCTCGGCCTCGCCCCGCTCGTGGGCCGCGCGCAGTCCGCGGCATGGCCGGACCGGCCGGTGCGCCTCGTGGTGCCCTTCGGGCCGGGCGGCGCCATCGACACCCTGTCCCGCACGGTGGCCAACGCCTTCCCGGCGCACGCGAACGGGCAGAGCCTGGTGGTGGAGAACCGCGGAGGCGCCGGCGGCACCATCGCCGGCGCGGCGGTGGCGCAGGCGCGGCCGGACGGCTCCACCCTGATGATGGCGGACCTCGGCGCCAACGCCATCGGCCACGAGATGGCGCGCATACCCTACGACCCGACCAAGGCGTTCACGGCCATCTGCCACCTGGTGAACCTGCCGCTGGTGCTGCTGGTGCCCGCCGACAGCCCGGCGAAGGACGTGGCCGGGTTGGCGAAGCTGGCGAAGGACAAGCCGGACCTGCCCTACGCGCACCCGGGCATCGGCTACATCGGCCACCTGGCGCAGGAGCTGATGATGCGCAGCTTGGGCATCAGCATGACGCCGGTGCCCTACCGCAGCGGCGCCGAGGTGGTGCGGAGCCTCCTGTCCAAGGAGACCGAGAGCGCGTTCATCACCGTCTCCACCTCCCTGCCGCACATACGCGAGGGCAAGCTCCGCGCCCTTGCGGTGGGGTCCAAGACGCCGGTGCCTCTCCTGCCGGGCGTGCCGCCGCTCGCCGCCACGATCCCCGACTTCGAAGCGCAGGTGTGGCACGGCATCGTCGGCCCGGCCGGGCTGCCGCCGGAGGTCGTGGCCGCCGCCAACCGCGCGTTCAACGCCGTGGCCCGCCAGCCGGAGGTGCGGCAAGCGGTGGAGCAGGTGCAGGCGGGCGAGGTGGTCGGCGGCACGCCGGAGCAGTTCGCGGCCTTCATCAAGGGGCAGACGGAGCGCTGGGTGCCGGTGATCCGGGCCGCCGGCATCAAGGCGGATTAGGCGGCGATGGCCGACGCCGCCCCGCCCGTCCCCGCGCGCCCCGCCTCGACGGTGCTGCTGCTGCGCGACGGCGCGGCGGGGCGGCTGGAGGTGTTCATGGTGGTGCGCCACCGCGAGATCGAGTTCGCGGGCGGCGCGCTGGTGTTCCCCGGCGGGCGGGTGGAGGAGGCGGACGGCGCCCTGGCCGGCGACGACCCGCTCGGCGCCTTCCGCATCGCCGGCATCCGCGAAACCTTCGAGGAGTGCGGCGTGCTGCTGGCCCGGCCGCGCGGCGAGGCCGGGATGGTGCGCGCCGAGCGGCTGCTGGCCGTCGCCGACCGGCACCACGGGGCGCTGCTGCGCAACGAGCGCTCCTTGCCGGAGGTGCTGGCGGCGGAGGGATTGGAGCCGGCCAGCGACGCGCTGGCGCATTGGGCGCATTGGGTGACGCCGGCTTCGCGCTCCAAGCGCTTCGACACGCACTTCTTCCTGGCTGCGGCGCCGCCGGACCAGTTGGCGGTGCATGACGGGCTGGAGTCGGTCGACTCCATTTGGATCGAGCCCGCGCAGGCGGTGGCGGAGGCGGACGCCGGCAAGCGGCGCCTGGTCTTCGCCACCCGCAAGAACCTGGAAAAGCTCGCGCGGCACGCCACCGTGGCCGACGCGATGGCGGCGGCGCGCTCGGCGACGGTGGTGCGGGTGCAGCCCGAGATGGTGCGCGCCGGGGAGGGCTGGCGCCTCCGCATCCCGCCGGAGGCCGACTACGGCGGCGACCTCTTCGAGACGCTGGACGCGCCGGCGATCTGATCCGCCTCGGACGGCGCCGGCCCGCAGAGCAGGTCCACCGCCGCGGCCGCGATGGCCTCCATCTCCGCCGCCGGCGCCCCGGCGCGGGCGCGCACCGCGAAGCCGTGCATCACCGACGAGGCCAGGCCGGCGAGCGCGGCGTCGTCGGCCGGCGCGCCGGCGGGCAGGTCGCCCTCCTCGCGCGCGGCGGCGAAGCGCGCTTCCAGGATGCGGTCGGCGCCGTGCAGGTCGGACAGCAGCGCGTCCCGCACCTCGGCGTCGTTCACCGCTTCCGCCAGGGCGGTGCCGACGAGGAAGCAGCCGCGCGCCGCCTTCTCGCCCGACAGGTAGAAGGCGATCGTCCGCGCGAAGGCGCGCTCCAGCGCGGCGCGGAGCGGGCGGCGCGCCAGCAGCTTCTCCAACGCGGCGAGCGTGCCCTCGGAGTAGCGGCGCATGGCCGCGCGGTAGAGCGCGCGCTTGTCGCCGAAGGCGAGGTAGAGGCTCGGCCGGTTCAGGCCGGTGGCGGCGCCGAGCGCGTCCAGCGAGGTGCCGGCGAAGCCCGCGTCCCAGAACGCGTCCATGGCGCGGTCCAGGGCGGCGTCCGGGTCGAAGCCCCGGGGGCGGCCGCGCGGCTTGCCGCCTCCGGCATTTTGTACCGTCATGCACAAAATCCTTGACCCGACACATTCCATGCGGGACGGTACACAAATGGGAAGGAGTTCGCCGCCATGGACCTCTACTTCGCCCCGTTCGCCTGCTCGATGGCCACCCGCATCGCCTTCTACGAGGCGGGCGCGGAGGCCCGGTACATCGAGGTCGACACCAAGACCGGCCGCACCCTGGCCGGGGACGATTTCCTCGCCATCAACCCGCTCGGCCAGGTGCCGGTGCTCCGCACCGACGAGGGGTGGCTGCTGACGGAGAACGCCGCGATCCTCCAGCACGTGGCGGAGCGCCTGCCGGCGGCGGGGCTGATGCCGGAGGACGGCCTGGGCCGGGACCGATTGCGCGAATGGCTCTCCTTCGTCTCGACCGAATTGCACAAGGCGGTTTTCACGCCACTGCTCTCGTCCTGGGCCCCGGACGGCGCCAAGGCGTTCGCGCGCGAGTTGGCCGGGCCGCGCTTCGACCGCCTTTCGCGCCACCTCGACGGGCGGCCCTTCCTGCTCGACCGCTTCGGAGTGGCGGACGCCTACCTCGCGGTGGTGCTCATCTGGACGCGGGCGGCGGGCCTCGACCCGGCGGCGTGGCCGGCGGTGCGCGCCTGGCACAAGGCGATCCTCGAACGGCCGAGCGTGGCCCGCGCCGTGCGGGAGGAGCGGGTCTTGTACGAGGCGGAGCAGGCCCGGCACGCCGCGGCCTGAGCGCCGCCGCGCCGCCTCAGCAGCCGAGCTTGCGCGCCAGGTCCTGGAAGTCGGCGGCGACCACGTCCCAGGGCTCGTCCGGGCCGAGGTCGGTGGCCTGGTCCGGGCCGTGCTCCGTCCGACGCAGCACGAAGGCGGTGGCGAGGCCGCTTTGCCGCGCGGCGCGGAGGTCGCCGTTGTGGGCGGCGACGAGGCAGAGTTCGTCGGGGCGGATGCCGAGGATGTCGGCGGTGCGGAGGTAGGCTTCGGGCTGCGGCTTGTAGGCGCCCGCCACCTCGGCGCCGAGGATCGCGTCCCAGGGGATGGCGGCGCGCTTGGCCATGTTCAGCAGAAGCGCGACGTTGCCGTTGGAGAGCGGCGCCAGCACGTAGCGGCGGCGAAGGCGGGTGAGGCCGGCGACCGCCTCCGGCCAGGGGTCGAGGCGGTGCCAGGCGCGGTTCATCGCGTCCAGTTCGGCTTCGCCGATGCGGGCGGGGTCCAGGCCGTTGTCGCGCAGGACGTTCTCCAGGTTCTCCCGGTGCAGCACGTCGAGCCGCGTGAAGGGGCGGCGGCCGGCGCGGCACTCCTCCATGGCGGGCTGGTAGCGCTTGCGCCACGCGTCGGCGAAGGCGCGCGGGTCCAGGTCCGGGCGGCCGTGGCGGGCGAGGAAGGGCGCGGCGTCGCGGGCGATGCCCTCGCGCCAGTCCACGACGGTGCCGAACACGTCGAAGACGAGGGCCTTGACGCGCTCCATCACCGCGGCGCCTCCGACGACGACCAGCGCTTCTCGAAGTCCCAGACCTCCGGGAAGCCCATCAGTTCGCAGATGCGGCCGAAGCCGTAGCTTTCACCCGGCGGGAGGCCGGTGCTGTCGCCGTGCGCCTTCAGGTGGGCGTAGGCGCGCTCCAGCGCCGCGGCCGCGGCGAGGAAGCCCACGGCCGGGTAGATGGCGATGGCGTAGCCGAGCTGCGCCAGGCGCTCGGCCGGCAGGATCGGCGTGCGGCCGCCCTCGACCATGTTGGCGAGCAGCGGCTTGCGGATGGAGCGGCCGATCTCGGCCATCTCGGCCTCGGATTCCGGGCTCTCGATGAACACCACGTCGGCGCCGGCCTCCGCGTAGAGGCGGCCGCGGCGGATCGCCTCGTCCAGGCCATGCGTGGTGCGGGCGTCGGTGCGGGCGACGATGAGGAAGTCCGGGTTCCGGCGGGTTTCGGCGGCGACGCGGACCTTCAGCGCCATCTCCTCCGCCGGGATGACGCGGCGGCCCGGCGTGTGGCCGCACTTCTTGGGCGTTTCCTGGTCCTCGAGCTGGATGCCGGCGACCCCCGCCGCCTCGTAGCCGGCGACCGTGTGGCGGACGTTGAGCAGGCCGCCGTAGCCGGTGTCGGCGTCCGCTATGATCGGCGTGCGGCAGCCCTCGGCGAAGGTCCGCACCCGACCGAGCATGTCCGTGTAGGTGGCGAGGCCGGCGTCGGGCAGGCCGAGGTGCGAGGCGACGGTGCCGAAGCCGGTGGCGTAGAGGGCGGCGAAGCCCATGCCGTCCGCTACCTTGGCGCTGATCATGTCGAAGACGCCGGGCGCGACGACGAAGCGCCGGTGCTGCAAGGCGCGGCGCAAGGCGGGGTTGGACATGGGGCATCCCTGGCGGCGGCGGCGGGGAGTGCCGCGCGGCGCCCCAGTGTTCCCCGAAGCCCGGCCGGACTCAAGGCGGGCCGGAACCGCTCGGGCCGCCCTTCGGGACACGGCCCCGTCCGCGCCAGTGAAGGCTGCGTCCGGATTCAGGAACCGATGTAGGTGGGGAGCAGCGCCACGATGCGGTTGAAGAGCGGCTGGAAGGCCCCCACGAGGATGGCGGCCGCCGCCGATCCGATCACGGCGTATTCCACCGCCGTCGAGCCCTTCCGGTCGATTGAAGCGCGAGCGGCGCTGCGCATCACCCAGGCCACCATGGCTAGTCCTCCCGCTGAAGCGTTGGTTCCCGCCCGGGCGCGCGCGCCGCCGGCCGACGGCCGGATGCGGGCCCGCGCCGTGCCCTTGGTTGGGTGCGACCCCGCATCGCCCAGGACCGAAACCGACCGCTATGACGATCCTATATCGTAACGTTTCGCGGCGCAAGCCATCATTTCGAAGAGGCCGGGGGCGCACCCCCGCGCTCCACCTCGGGCCCCGGGTGTGCGAGGCTCCCGCCGGGCCAGCGACCCGAGGAGACAACCCCATGCCCGACGCCAGCGGCAAGGCCGCTTCGACGACGACCAGCGGCGACGTTTCCGCCATCGAGGCGGTGATCCGGACCTACTTCGACGGGCTGTACGAAGGCGACGTCGAGAAGCTCGGCGCCGCTTTCCACCCCGTGAGCCACCTCTACAGCGAGCGCGACGGGGAGGTTGTGGACCTGCCGCGTGAGCGGTGGTTCGAGATGGTGCGCAACCGACCGTCGCCGGCCGCGTCCGGCCTCGCGCGGGACGACCGCATCCTCCTGCTCGACATCAGCGGGCCGGAAACGGCGTTCGTGAAGGTCGCCTGCCAGATCCCGCCGCGCTACTTCACCGACTACCTCGTGCTGAACCGCACGAAAGCGGGCTGGAAGATCGTGAGCAAGGTGTTCCGCGCGGACGTGCGCGACTGAAGGTCGCCTTGTATCCGCGCCGGTGCCGTCGTTGGCGCCGGCGCTTCCGCTGTTTCCCGCCCCACGCGGGCGTGCCAGAAGTGCCGGCGACGCGGGGAGTGGAGGGCGACGACGCGGATGCCGGCAGGGCCTCCTGGGGACGGCGACCTCGCCAGCGCCACCGCGGACGAGTTGCGCGCCGCCGTCGCCGAGTTGCGCGCGGCGGTGCGGGCGCGGGACGACTTCATCGCCATCGCCGCGCACGAGCTTCGCAACCCGATGACGCCCATCGCCGGCCAGGTCCACTTGCTGCTCGCGGCGGCACGGCGCGGCGGGTCGTCGCAGGCGCAGGTCGCGGCCGGGCTGGAGCGGTTGGAGGTCGCCGTCCGGCACTATCTCCGGCGCGCTACCACGCTGCTCGACATCTCGCGCGCCAGCTCCGGCCAGATCCGCCTCGAACCGGCCGCCACGGACGTTTCCGCCGTCGTGCGCGAGACCGTGGAAGGCTACGCGCCGCTGGCGGCGCGGGCCGGGTGCGCGCTGCGGCTCGACGTCCGGGACGGCGTGGCCGCCACCCTCGACCGCTTGGCGGTCGAGCAGGTGCTCGACAACCTGCTCTCGAACGCCCTGCGGTTCGGCGCCGGCAAGCCGATCGACGTGGGGCTCGCGGCCGGCGCGGACGATCTCACGCTGGCGGTGCGGGACCGGGGCGCCGGGCTTTCCGAAGCGGACCGCGCCCGGATCTTCGGGCGTTTCGAGCAGGCGGTCGGCCAAAGGCGGAACGGCGGCTTCGGCATCGGCCTTTGGCTGGTCCGGCGGCTGGTGGACGCCATGCGCGGCGGCATCGCGGTCGAGAGCCGCCCCGGTGAGGGCGCAACCTTCGTCGTCCGCTTGCCTTTGCGCATGGACGAAGGGGCTGCGGCAGGGGAGGGGGAAGGGCGGACATGACGGAGGAGGGCGCCGGCGGGCCCGGTCCCGCCGCGGGGATCGAAGGACGGCTGCAGCGCGTGCCGACCGGCGTGCCGGGGCTCGACGCCGTGTTGCGCGGCGGCCTGTTCGCGGGCGGCGGCTACATCGTGCGCGGCGGCCCGGGCGCCGGCAAGACGATACTGGCCAACCAGGTCTGCTTCCAACACGCCAGGGCCGGCGGCAAGGCGCTGTTCGTGACGCTGCTGGCCGAGAACCACGCCCGCATGGTCCAGCACCTGGAGCGGCTCGGGTTCTACGATCCCGCCCTGGTCCCTAACGGAGTGTACTACGTAAGCGCGTTCCGCGCTTTGGAAGAGGGCGGGCTAAGGGGCTTGATGACCCTGCTGCGCCGCGAGGTCCGCGCCCGCGGCGCGACCGTGCTCGCCGTGGACGGGCTGATGGCGGTCGCGGAGGGCGGCGACTCGGACCGCGAGTTCCGCAAGTTCTTCCACGAGCTGCAGGCCTTCATCTCGACCGAGGGCTGCGTGGCGCTGCTGCTCGTCAGCAGCAGCCGCGCCGAGCACCACCCAGAGCACACCATGGTGGACGGCCTCATCGCGTTGGAGGACTCGCGGGTCGGCAGCCGGTCGCAGCGCGAGCTGGAGGTGCGGAAATCGCGCGGCTCCGGCGCGCTGCGCGGGCGGCACCCGTTCCGCATCACCGATGGCGGCATCGCCGTCTATCCGCGCATCGAGGCGTTGCTGGCACGGCCTTCGCAGCCGGACGGCAGACCCGACGGGAGGGTTTCGACCGGCGTGCCGGCGCTCGACGGCATGATGGGCGGCGGGCCGCTGGCCGGGACGACGACGCTCGTGCTCGGCGCTTCGGGCACCGGCAAGACGACGCTCGGGATGCACTACCTGGCCCGGTCGAGCGAACGGGAGCCGGGGCTGCACTTCGGCTTCTACGAGACGCCCGACCGCTTGGCGGCCTACGCCGCGTCCATGGGCCTCGACCTCGACGGTCCCGTCCAGCGGGGCGACCTCGAAATCCTGTGGCGGCCGACGGCCGAGCAGATCATGGACGACCTCGGGAGCCAATTGATCGAAGCGGTGCGCCGGCGCGGCGTGAAGCGGCTCTTCGTGGACGGCCTCGGCGGCTACCTGGAAGCGATCGACCGGCGGGAGCGGGTGAGCCAGGTCTTCGCCGCGCTGTGCAACGAGCTGCGCGCGCTCGGCGTCACCACGTTCGTCGCCGGCGAAACCATGAACCTCGTCGGCCCGGAGGTCGCCGTGCCGGTTGAGGGCGTTTCGGTGATCGTGGACAACATGGTGCTGCTGCGCTTCGTCGAGCTCCGGGCGCGGCTGCACCGGCTGGTGTCCGTGATGAAGGTGCGGGGCAGCGACTTCGACCTGGCGCTGCGCGAGTTCCGCATCACCGGCGCCGGAATTGAGCTGGCCGGCACCTTCGCGGACGCCGAGTCCGTCATGAGCGGCTTCGGCGTCGAACGCCAAGCGGCCGTTCGCCGCGGCTCGGCCTTCGCCCCGGGGAAGGGCCCGACGCGGCCGCGCGGCGGTGGCGGGTAGCCCTATGGCGACGGTGCTGGTCATAGACGACGAGTTCGGGCTCGCCGAGGTGATCGAGATGGCCCTCGAAGACGAGGGGCACCGCGTGATCGCGGCGGTGAACGGCGAGCAGGGGTTGGAGCGGCTGGCCGAAGCGGCCGTGGACCTGGTGCTCCTCGACTACATGATGCCGATCCTGGACGGGCCGGGCGTGCTCCGGGCCATGCGGGCGGAACCCGTGCTGCGGCTCATCCCCGTGGTGCTGATGACCTCGCTCGACGAGGCCACCGCGCGGCGCGGGTGCGAAGGCTTCGTGGCGTTCCTCCGCAAGCCGTTCCGGATCGAGGCGCTGGTCCGGACCGTGGCCGCGGCGCTCGCGGGCGGGGGCCGTTGACCCGCGCCGGGCGGCCCCGCCGGGCGGCCCAGCGGGGCGGCCCGGCGGCCTCCCGGCGCGCCGCGCCTCCCTACTCCGCCGCCGCCAGGGCCGGCTTCGGCACCAGGTGCTTCACGCGCGGCAGCACCTCCGTTTGCAGCAGGCCGAGCGAGGTGCGCCAGGCTTCCGGGTTCTCGGCGTAGTCGAAGCCGAACACCAGGATCTGCCCGAAGCCGCCGACCTCCTCGTAGACCTTCTCCAGCTTCTCGGCGACCGTCGCGGGCGATCCGACGAGCCAGTTGCGCTTGGCGCAGTACTCCACCGTCACGTCGCTGTCCGGCACCTCGGGGCTGTGCTTCAGGTATTCGAGGAAGCCGAAATTGGCGAGCAGCTTCAGGAAGTACTCGCCCATCATGCGGCCCATCATGGAGCCGACGGACAGGCGCCACGCCTCCTCGTCCGTCTCGGCCACGAAGACCTCGCGCACCAGGCGCCAGTCGCGGCGGTCGGGCGTGCGGCCGGTGCGGCGCGCGCCGGCTTCGACGCTGTCCCAATGGCTGGAAACGTAAGCCGGGTTGAGGTTCAGCGACATCGGCAGGTAGCCGCGCTCGCCGGCCAGCTTCAACGTGTCGGAGTTCTTGGAGAGGCCGGCGACGCCGATCGGCGGGTGCGGCTTCTGCAGCGGCTTGATGTGCGGCTCCAGGAAGCCGAACATCCGCTCGGGCCGGTCCACCTTCCAATACTTGCCTTCGTGGTGGAAAGGCTGGTCCTCGGTCCAGAGGCGGAGGATGATCTCCAAGGCCTCACGCGTCATCTCGCGGTTGGCGCCGGACATGCCGTCCACGTTGAACATCGCCCAGTCGCTCGGCAGGCCGCTGGCGGCGATGCCGAAGTTGAGGCGGCCTTCCGACAGGTGGTCGAGCATGGCGACGCGGTTCGCCAACTCGGCGGGGTGGTGGTAGGGCAGCAGGAAGCCGCCGGGGCCGATGCGGAGGCGCTTGGTCTGCATCAGCGCCTGGGCGATCAGGAGGTCGGGCGCCGGGTGCGGCTCCCAGGCGGCGGTGTGGTGCTCGCCGATCCAGGCTTCGGTGAAGCCGAGTTCGTCCAACCAGCGCAGGGCCTTGAGGTCGAAGTCGTGCCCTTCCTTCAGGCCGCGCTCCGGCGGGTGCGAGGGCATGGCGAAGTACCCGAATTCCATGGCCGTCCTCCTTTGCCTCGTTGGTTGGGGCGATGCTCAACCGGCCGGGGGTCGGGGCGCAAGCGTCCGTTCGGGCACCGGGTCAGGCGGGCTTCGCGGACCCCCTTTGCGCCCGGTCGGCCTCGTTGCGGGCGCGGATGCGCTCGCGCGCGTCCTTCCACTCGGCGTCGCCCCACGCGAACAGGTCGTTGAAGCCGCCGCCGCCCTTCATCCAGCCGCCGCCGTCGAGCGCGATCGTCTCGCCGTTCACCCATGTCGGCGCGAGCAGGAAGGCGGCGAGGTTGCCGATGTCCT
Organism: Craurococcus roseus; assembly: GCF_039523795.1. NCBI lineage: Bacteria > Pseudomonadati > Pseudomonadota > Alphaproteobacteria > Acetobacterales > Acetobacteraceae > Craurococcus > Craurococcus roseus. The sequence goes on from NZ_BAAAFZ010000027.1 coordinate 37,196, forward strand.
CCGCCGTGCCGACGCGGCCCATCGGGTTGCCTGCGGCGGCCTTGGCGGTCGGGTCGTCGTCGCCGGGGCGAAGGCGGGCGTACATGCCTTCCGTCGGGATGGTGCCCGGCGCGATGGCGTTGAGCCTGATGCCGTAGCGGCCCCACTCCACCGCCAGCGACTTGGTCATGGCGTCCACCCCGGCCTTCGACATGGCGGAGGGCACCACGAAGGGGCTGCCGGTGCGCACCCAGGTCACGACGATGGAGACGACGGCGTGGCCGCCCCTCTTCTCGGCGATCCAGCGGCGGCCGACCGCGTGCGTCACCTGGAAGGAACCGTGGAAGACGATATCGGCGATGGCGCGGAAGGCGCGGTGCGACAGGTCCTCCGTGCGGCTGACGAAGTTGCCGGCGGCGTTGTTGACGAGGTGCGTGCAGGGCGCGCCGGCGTCCCAGGCGGCGGAAACGGCGCGCTCCACGGCGTCGGGGTCCTTGATGTCGACCGCCTGCCAACGCGCCATGCCGGGATGCGCCACGTTCATCGCCGCCGCCGCTTCCTCGGCCACGGTGGGTCGGCGGCCCCAGATCTCGACCGCGCCTCCGAGCGCGAGGAAGCGCTCCGCCATCATCCGGCCGAGCCCCGTGGCGCCGCCGGTGACGAGCACGCGCTGGCCGGCGAAGAGGTCGTTCCTGAACATCGCGGCATCCTCCCTCCTTGTCGCGCCGATGCTGCCGCAAGCGCCGCCGGGATGACAGCCCGGCGGCGCGCGGGCAGGCTCGGCCGCGACGGAGGCAGCGGACGCAGGAGGTTGGGATGGCGGACCGTCGTGTTGTGCTCGTGACCGGGGGAGGGCGCGGCATCGGCGCCGCCGTCGTGCGGTTGGCCGCCGCGCGCGGCTACGACGTGTGCCTCACCTACCTCGGCGACTCCGGGCGGGCGGAGGAGACGGCCGCGGCGGCGCGGGAAGCCGGCGCGCGCGTGCTGGCGCTGCGGGCCGATGTCGGCGACGCGGCCGCGCGCGAGCGGTGCTTCGCCGCGCTCGACGCCGAGTGGGGCGGGCGGCTCGACGCGCTGGTGAACAACGCCGGCATCACCGGGGCGGCCGGACGCTTGGCGGACATCCCCGACGCGGTGTGGGAAGCGGTGATGCGGACCAACGTGCTCGGCCTCGCCGCGTGCTCGCGCGAAGCGGTGCGGCGCATGTCCACCGCGCGGGGCGGGCGCGGCGGCGGCATCGTCAACGTGTCGTCGCGCGCCTCCGCCCTGGGCGGGCCGGGGGAGTGGATACACTACGCCGCCAGCAAGGGCGCGGTGGACACCTTCACGGTCGGACTTTCCAAAGAGGTCGCGGCGGAGGGCATCCGGGTCAACGCGGTGAACCCGGGGCTGATCGACACCGAACTGCACGCCGCGGCCGGGATGCCGGACCGGGTGGCGCGCGGCGCGGCGGGCGTGCCGATGGGGCGCGGCGGCACCGCGGAGGAGGTGGCCGAGGCGGTGCTGTGGCTGCTTTCCGACGCCGCGAGCTACGTCACCGGCGCGTGCCTGCCGATCGGCGGGGGGCGGTAGCCGGGAAACGCCGCCGGGGCGCCGGCGCGCATTCCGATGCGATGTCAAAACTTGCCCTCGGGCCCGGGGCGGTTGTATCAAGGAGGCGTGCTTCCGTCCCGTTCTGCCCTGCTCGCGCTGGGCCTCCTCGCCGCCTTCATCCCCGGACCGTCCGCCGCCACCGGCACCGACGCGCCGATGGCCAGGGAGGCGGCGGCGGGGGCCGTCGCGCCGGCCTTCGCGCGCCTGGCCGACCGCCTGCGGCGCCTGGGGGAGGACGGGCTCGACCCGCGGGCCTACGGCATCCCCGACGACGCCTTCGCGGAAGCCGATCCGGCGGCCTGGCACGCGGCGCTGCTGCGCGCCGCCTCGCTCGCCTTGGCCGACCTGGCGCACGGCCGCGTGCAGAACCTCGCCGGCCGGCCCGACCTGCGCCGCGACCCGGCCGCGCACCCGTTGGCCCCCTTGGTGGAAAGCCTCTCCTCCGCGGCCGAACCGGCCGCGGTGATCGAGCGCGCCGCCTTCCTGCCGGCCGACGCCGCACCGCTCAAGGCGGCGCTGGCGGCGGCGCGGGCGCGGGTGGAGGCGGGCGGCTGGCCGACGGTCCCCGCCGGCGAGGGCACGCTGGAGCCGGGCGCCTCGGACCCGGTCCGCGTGCCCGCGCTCCGCGCCCGGCTCGCCGTGACCGACCCGCTGCTGACCGCCCCCCCGCCCGAGGACCCCGCGGTCTACGACCCGGTGCTGGTCGCGGCCGTGCAGCGCTTCCAGGCGGAGCAGGGGTTGCAGCCGGACGGGCGCGTGGGCCGCATGTCCCTCGCCGCGCTCAACCGGCCGGCCGAGGCCTTGGTGCGGCAGTTGCGGGTGGCGCTCGACATGCGGCGCGCGCCGGCGCCGGCGCCGGCGGAGCGGCGCATCGAGGTGAACGTCGCGCACCAGCGCCTGCAGGTGCTGGAGCGGGGGCGGACCCTGCTCGACATGGCGGTGGTCGTCGGCCGGCCGGACCGGCAGACGCCGATGATGCGGCTGCGGATGAACGCGGTGCAGTTCAACCCGCCCTGGGGCGTGCCCGAGCGGAACGCCAAGGAGGACCTGCTGCCGAAGTTCCGGCGCAACGCGCGGGCGATGGCGGAGAAGGGCTTCCGCGTGTACCAACTCGTGGACGGCGAGCGGGTGGAGGTGGACCCGCTTTCCATCGATTGGAAGGCTGTCAGCCGCGAGCGCTTCCCCTACATCGTCCGCCAGGACGCGGGGGCGGCGAACGCCCTCGGGCGGATCAAGTTCATCATGCCGAACACCGAAGACATCTTCATGCACGACACCCCGGACCGGCACCTGTTCACCCGCCCGGAGCGCGCCTTCTCCTCGGGCTGCATCCGGCTGGAGCGGCCGCTGGACCTGCTCGACCTGGTGCTGGAGGGCACGGCGGGGTGGGACCGGGCGCGCGCGGTCGGCGTCCTCGACGGCCGCGCCACCGCTTCCATCGCGCTGGCCCGCCCGCTGCCTGTTCGGCTGCACTACACGACCGCCGTGGTCGAAGCGGGCGAGGTGCGGGTCCGGCCCGACATCTACGGGCTGGACGAAGCCTACGCCCGCGCCCTGGACGCGCCGGCGCGGCGGCCGCCCGCCGTGGCATCGGGGCCGGCGCGCGTCGCCGGCGTGCGCTGAGTGCGGCGTCCGCGCCTCGCCTGCCCCTGCTGCGAGGGCGGCGGTTGCGGGCACGCGGTCGGCCGGCGCGGCGTTTTGGGCGCGGGGCTCGGCCTCGGCTGCTTCGCCGCGGTCGGGCCCGGCGGGGCGGCGGCGCTGGCCCAGGGCGTGGCGGGCGGCGCCCCGCGCCGGTTGTCGATCCAGCGGGTGCAGACCGGTGAAACCTTCGACGACGTCTACTGGAGGGACGGCCGGTACGACCGCGAGGCGCTCCGCCGGCTCGACTGGGTGTTCCGCGACCCCTCCCTGGACGAGGCGACGCCGATGGACCCGCGCCTCTTCGACGTGCTGCACACCATGGCGCGGCTGCTCGATGCCGCGGAAGCCTTCCAGGTGGTGAGCGGCTACCGCGCGCCGGAAACCAACGCGGCGCGCGCGCGGGCTTCGCGCCGGGTGTCGCGCGTCAGCCTGCACATGTCCGGCATGGCCGCGGACGTGCGGCTGCCGGGGCGCGATTCCACGGCGATGGCGCGGCTGGCCGCGGAGATGCAGGTGGGGGGCGTCGGCCTTTACCGCCGGGACGGCTTCGTCCACCTGGACTGCGGCCCGGCCCGGCGCTGGTAGGCGCCGCGGCCGCCCGTCCGGACCCGCTCACCCGCCGTTCAGGATCGCGGCGCAGGCCGCCGGCAGGGGCGGCGGCGGCGGGGCCGAGGGGCGCGGCGGCGGTTGCCGCGCTTCGGGCGTGAGCCACCAGTCGAGGGAGGCGTCGCAGCCGTCCGCGGGCGGCGGCGGCGGCGCGTCCCGGCACTCCGTTTGCCCGGCCGGGCAGCGCAGGCGCACGTGCATGTGGGAATCGTGGCCGCGCCACGGCCGGACGCGGCGGAGCCAGGGGGCGCCGGCCTCAGCGCGGCACAACTCGCGCTTGATGGCGTGGTTGACCAGCACCCGGTCCACCGCCGGCGACTCCGCCGCCAAGCGGATGAGTGTTGCGTGCCCCGGACGCCATTGCGCTCGCGACACGCCGGTTTCGTCCGGCAGCACCAGGGACGCCACGCGCACGTCCTCCCGCGCGGCGGCGGGCGTGCGCCCTTTGGGCGACAGGTCGAGCCAGATGTCCACGTCCAGGCCGGTTTGGTGGCTGGCGTGGCCGTAGGGCATCGGTCCACCCCGCGGCTGCGCCATGTCGCCGATCCAAAGCTCGGGGAGGCCGCGCGCCCGTGCGGCGCCGGCGAAGTCCTGCACGAAGGCGAGCAGGGCGGGGTGGCCCCAGTTGCGGTTCCGGGACAAGCGCACCGCCTGCCAGCCCGGCCCGTCGGCCGGCAGAGGCTGCGCCCCGGCCAGGCAGCCGAGCGCCGGGCTGCCGACGACCCGGGCCGGCCCGGGCGCCGGCCCCGACACGGCCGCCCACCGGGCGGCGGCGCAGGACGCGGCGGCCGGCGGCGGTTGAGCGGCGCCGGCCGGCTCCGGTCCGGCGGCCTCG
>NZ_BAAAFZ010000027.1:41914-48550 GCF_039523795.1 Craurococcus roseus
GGCTGCTCCCCCTTCGCCGGCGACGGAGGGGCGCAGCCGGCGGCAAGGAGCATGGCGAGGGCGGTCGCCGCAGGGCGGATCAGAAGCGCCGCTCGAACACGGTCACGACATCGCCCGGTTGCAGCAAGGCTTCGCGGTTGGCGCGGTACTCCACCGGGCGGCCTTCCTCGTCGATCCGGGTGATCGAGACGTAATCGCGCACGGCGCGGTAGTTGAACCCGCCGGCCACCGCGACACCCGTGAGGGCCGTCATGCCGGGTTGGTACGGGAACTGGCCGCCCCGCTCCACTTGGCCGAGCACGAAGACGGGCCGGTACGAAATCACCTGCACGGACGCGCTCGGGTCGCGGAACAGGTTCTTCTGGCGCATCTCCTGTTCGATGGCGCGTTCCACCTCCGGCGTGGTGCGGCCGGCCGCGCGGATGGTGCCGACCAGCGGCAGGGCGATGGTGCCGGCGTCGGACACGCGGAACTCGCCGGTGAGGCGCGGGTCGTTGAAGACGGTCACGCGGACCTGGTCCTCGGGGCCGAGGCGGTAGGCGCTCTGCGTCGTTTGCGGCAGGGGCGGCAGGTTTCCGCCCGGCGACGCGCACGCGGCCAAGGCGGAGGCCGTGATGAGCATCATTCCGAGGCGTCGGGATATCCGCATGGTTGAGCATCCTCTTCGGTGCACGTTGCAGTTCGGTCGCGGGAGTCGCACCGTCCGCCCTGTTTGCCAGAACGCGGACCGCGCGCACATTCGCGTTTCCTTGCGCAGGTGGTTCATCACGCCTTTTTTTGATCGCTTGCGGCGAGTTCGCCACGCCGTTTGTTGACCCGGGGCTGTTCTGCCCCTCAATTCCCGTGCTGCATTGCAGCGCGACAATCAAGGAAGACGATCGGCGAATGCTAGACAGACCGCTTGACTCCCGGGCGCCGGGCGATCGCCGGCCCAGCCTGCGGCAGGCCCCCGTCTCTAGCGAGTTGATCGAGCCGGAAGGTCTGACGCTGACGGCGCTGCTCGCCGCCCTGCGGCGGCGGCGCTGGGTGTTGATCCTGTGCGCGCTGCTGTTCCCGGTGGTCGCCTTCATCGCGGCTCAGAACCTCACGCCGCGGTACACCGCCACGACTTCGCTGATCTACGAAACACAGAGCTACCAAGGGCCGGTGCTCCAGGGCACTCTGTTGCCGGAAAGCACCACCGACGCCGTGATCGCCAGCCAAGTCGAGGTGATACGGAGCCTGTCGGTGATGCGCCGCGTCGCGCGGCAGTTCAATCTCGACGACCGGCCGGAATTCGCTTGGTGGCTGCGCGACGCCGAGCGCGCTTCGACGCCCTGGTACCGGTTGCGGGAGGCGCTCGCCCAACGCCTTTCGGCCGTGTCGCCGGACCTCGCCGAGCTGGTGGCGCCCAAGCCGGTGGCCGACACGCCGCCCAAGGAAAGGGCCGAGGTCCAGGCCGCCGAGGAGGCGCGCGACCGTTTGTTGGTGACGGTGCTGCGGAACTCGCGCGTGCTGCAGGTCCAGTTCACCTCCGAGGACCCGCAACTCGCCCGCGACGTGGCGAACATGGTCGCGCAGCTCTACACAGACGACCAGCTCGAGGCGAAGTTCAACGCGGTGCGCCGCGCCAACGACTACCTTGGCGGGCAGGTGCGGGACCTGCGGCAGGAGCTGCAACAAACCGAGCAGCAGATCGCCGCGCTCCGGGCCACGTCCGGCCTCCAGCGGGGCCAGGACCGCGAAGCGAGCATCGCGGCCGACCTGCTCAGGAAGCTGAACACCGATCTGACCGAGATGCGCAACCGCCAAGCCATCGCCGAGGCGAGGCTCGCCGCTGTGCGGTCTGGCAGCGGCGGCGACATCACGGCCCTCGGCGCCTCCAACCTCGTGCAGCAGCGTGCCATCCTCGATGCCGCGCGGGCTAGGTTGCAGGGCCTGTCGTCCAACCTCGGCGACCGCCACCCCGACGTGGCCAGGGCGCGCACCGAGGTGAACGACGCCCAACGGGCGGTGGCCGGCGAAACGACCCGCGTGGTCCAGGTCCTGCAAACCGAGGCCGCGGCCGCCGCGGCGAGCGTGCGCAGCCTGGAGGCGCAGCTCCGGGAACAAGAGGCGAAGGTCAACCAGAACCAAACCGCCGAAATCCAGATCAACGCGCTGGAGCGCTCCGCCGAAGCGCTCCGTTCGCTGCTGCGGCAGGTGCTGGAGCGGTCGCAGCTCACCGCGTCGCAGAGCGCGATCGAGAAGGCCGACGCGCGCGTCCTTTCCGTGGCGACCCTGCCCGGTGAGCCGAGCTTCCCCAAGATCCCGCTGTTCGTCGCCGCGGCCGTGGTGCTCGGCGTGCTCTTCGGGCTCCTGGTGATCTGGTTCCTGGAGCAGGCGGACAGCACCATCCGGTCCGGCGACGAGGTGCGCTCCGCCCTCGGCCTGCCGAACCTCGCGCTGGTGCCGATGCTCCGGCGCGGCCTGCTCGGGCGGCACCGCGTCGAGGATTACGTGGTGCGCAAGCCGCTGAGCCCCTTCGCGGAGAGCATGCGGACACTGCGCGCGGCGCTGTGGCTCGGCGCCGAGCCGCCGCGCGTGGTGGTCATCACCGCGGCGCGGCCGGGCGAGGGCAAGACCACCACCTCCGTCGCCCTGGCGCGCTCCGCCGCCATGAACGGCGAGCGCGTGCTGCTGATCGACTGCGACGTGCGGCAGCCCTCCTTGGGGCGGGTCTTCCGCGCCGAAGGGGCCGCTGGCGTGACCGACCTGCTGCTCGGGCAGGCGGTGCTGGAGCGGATCATCCGGCGCGACCACCTGTCCTCGCTCGATTACATCCCGGCCGGCGCGGCCGAGATCCACTCGCTCGGCTTGTTCATGTCCGAGGCGATGGCGGGGCTGCTCGACCGGGTGCGGCGCGACTACGACCTGATCGTGCTGGACGCGCCGCCGGCGCTCGCCATGGCCGACGCCCGCGTGGTGGCGCGGCTGGCGGACGCGACGCTGCTGTGCGTGAAGTGGCGCGACACGCCGCGTTCGGTGGTGCGCAATTCCCTCGCCCTGCTCGAGGACGCGCACGCCCGGGTGGTGGGCGCGTGCCTGACGCAGGTGGACGCCAAGGTCCACGGGCGATCCGGTTACGCGGATGCAGAGGTCTACCACCCGCGCTATGGTGGATACTTCCGGGAATAGGACGGGAGCATCATGGCTGGGGGCACTTACCTCGTCACCGGGGGCGCCGGGTATGTCGGCAGCCACTTGGTGTTGGCGTTGGTGGAGCGCGGGGACAAGGTCGTCGTCCTGGACGACCTGCGGCAAGGGCACCGGGACGCGCTGCCGCCAGGCGCCGAACTGGTGCGGGCGGACATCGCCGACCGGCGCGCCTTGGAAGAGGTGTTCGCCGGGTGGCGGTTCGACGCGGTGTTCCACTTCGCCGCGTTGTCGCTGGTCGGCGAGAGCATGCGCGAGCCGCTCCGCTACTGCGCAGAGAACGTCTCGAACAGCCTGCGGCTGGCAGAAGCGGCGGTGAAGGCGGGGTGCCTCCGCTTCGTGCTGTCCTCCACTGCGGCGCTGTTCGGCAACCCGGAGCGGACGCCGATCGACGAAGCGGCCAAGCTCGCGCCCACCAGCGCCTATGGCGACAGCAAGCTGATGGTGGAGCGCGGCCTCGACTGGGCCGACGGCGCGCACGGGCTGCGCTCGGCCTGCCTGCGCTACTTCAACGCGGCCGGCGCCGACCCGAGCGGGCGCATCGGCGAGGACCACGAGCCGGAAACGCACCTCATCCCGCTGGCGATCGGCGCCGCGCTCGGCACGCGGCCGCCGCTCACCGTCTTCGGCACCGACTACCCGACGCCGGACGGCACCTGCGTCCGCGACTACGTCCACGTGACCGACCTCGCGGATGCGCATCTCCGCGTGCTGGAGCGGCTGGAGCACGGGAGCTGCCGCTACAACGTCGGCAGCGGCACGGGCTACTCGGTGCGCGAGGTGATCGAAGCGGTGGAGCGGGTCGGCGGACGCCCCGTGCCGCATCACTTCGGGGAGCGCAGGGCCGGCGACCCCGCCGTTCTTGTTGCTTCATCGCAGCGTTTGCGGGAAGACACCGGCTGGTCGCCCAAGCTCGGCGCGCTCGACGAGATCGTGCGCACGGCCTGGGCGTGGCACTCGGCGCATCCTCGCGGGTTCGACGACCGCAACAAGGCCTGAGATGAACCAGATCCCGGCGCCGTTGGCCCTCCAGTCCGTTCCGCCCATGACGTCGGGCGCTGGCGGAGGGGGGCCTCCGGTGCCGGCGCCGCCGCGGGGTCCTGAGCGGCGGCCGGCCGCTCGGGCGGGCGCCGTGGCCTTGGCCGCGCTCATCCTGGTTTGGCCGGCGTTCTGGAACGGCTACCCGCTCGTTTTCGCCGACACCGGCACGTACCTCGGCCAAGTCCTGCATGTGTACCTGGGCTGGGACCGGCCGCCCTTCTACAGCGTCTTCCTCCTCGCCACGCATTGGCGGTTGACGCTGTGGGGGTCGGTGCTGGCGCAGGGCTTGATCGTGGCGCATCTGTTGGGCGTCACCCTGCGGGTGCTGGGCCGCCCGAACCCCTGGCTGCTGCCCCCCGTCGCCCTTGCCCTTTCCGTCCTCACCGGCTTGCCCTGGACCGCGGCGCAACTCATCCCGGACGTCTTCACGGGCGTGCTGGTGCTGGCGCTTTGGCTGCTCGGCTTCAAGGCGGCGGCCCTGTCCACGGGGGAGCGCCTGTGGTTCGCCGTGCTGGCGGCCGCCTCCATCGCCTTCCACCAGAGCCACGTCCCCCTCGCGTTCGGCCTCGCGCTCTGCGGCGGCGCGCTGCTGCTGGCGGCGCGCGGGGCGCGCCCGGCGTTGCGCGGGGTGTTCCGCATGGCCGGGCCGGGCGTCCTCGCCGCTCTCGCGCTGGTCGCGGTGAACCTCATGGGGCACGGGCGCGCCTCCTTGTCGCCCTTCGGCCCCGTCTTCCTGGCGGCGCGGGTGATCTACGACGGCCCGGGCATGGATTTCCTGCGCCGGGCCTGCCCGGAGGCGGGGTGGCGCGTTTGCGGGAGCCTCGGCCGCCTCGGGCCGTACCACAACGCCTTCCTGTGGGGAACGGACAGCCCGCTCTGGACGGAACTCGGCGGCCCCAAGGCCTGGGCGGCGGAGGCTTCCGAGGTCGTGTCCGCGGTGCTGCGCGACGCCCCCGGCGCCGTGGCCTTGGCCTTCGCCGCGAATTCCCTGGAGCAGTTCCGGATGGTGGGCACCGGCGACGGCGTCGAGCCCTGGCCCGGCGTGCCGGGCCCCGAGCCGCTCATCGCCCAGTTCTTCCCGCACGAACGGGACCTTTTCCTGGCCGCACGGCAGCAACGGGGGCTGCTGGTGCTCGACGCCGGGAGGTGGGCGCCCTTGCACCGTGTCGTGGCCCTTTTCGGCTTCCTGGCCCTGCTCGCCGTGCCCCTGCTGCTCCGGCGCCGTTTGGGCTCGGCCGGCGCCGCGCTGGTGGTGCTGGCGCTCGCGGCCGGCGTGGGGAACGCGGCCATCACCGGCGGCCTGTCCGGGCCGACGCCGCGCTACCAGGCGCGGCTCGCTTGGCTGTTCGCCTTCGCCCCGGCGGCGGTCGCGCTCGCCGCGCCGGGCTTGTCAGTCCGTCAAGCGGTCGAGCGGCGGCAGGCGGCGTAGCAGGAGCGCCTTCACCAGGATCGGCAGCGCCAGCCCGGCCGCGGTGAGGACGACGACGTGGACCGGGAAGGCCTCCTCGGTCCAACCCACGCCCGTCGCTATCAGCAGCGCTTTGGCGAAGCCGATGGCCAGCGTGTTGAACAGGTAAATGGCCATCGCGTAGCGGCCGAGGACCAGCGGCCAGCCCCAGCCCGAGACGGGCGGCAGCCGGACGAGGCCGTGCAGGGCGGGGACGCACAGCAGCCCGCAGGCGAGCAGCGCGGCGCGCTCGCCCATCCACCCGGCGACCGCGAGGCCGATGGCGGTGGCGAAGGCCGCCCACCACAGGGGTTGCAGGCGCTCGAACAGGGGCAGCAGGCGGTCCTGCCGCTCGGCCACCCAGGCGCCGGCGGCGAAGAACACGAAGTGGCTCGCCAAGCGGTCGAGGTAGGCGGCGGGCGGCACCTCCACCGCTTGCAGGACCAAGCCCAGCGCGACGAGGCCGGTGGTGCCGACGCCGAAGCGCAGCAGCGGCACGGCAAGCACCGTGCTCAGGAACAGGACGAGCAGGTACCAGACGGTGACGGCAGGGCTCTGTCCGGTGGTCCAGAACAGATCGCGCAGCCCGGTCCAGAGGCCCTCCGGCCGGTTGTCCACGTGGACAACCTGCATGGCGACCAGCTTGGCCGCCAGGATGAACAGGCCGAGGCCGAAAAAGGGGACCAGCAGCCGCACCGCCCGGCCGCGGAGGACGCGCGGCCAGTCGGCCGGCGCCGACCTGTGCAGCCCGGTCAGCACCACCACGGTGCCGCTCAGGTACAGGAAGAAGGGCATGTGGAAGCGGTAGACCGCGTAGCGGAACGGCTCGTACCACTCCACGCCCGGCGGTTGGTCGCGGGCGACGATGTGGCCGAGCACCACGAGCAGGATGGCGATGCCCTTGGCGCGGTCCAGGTCGAGGCGGCGCGCGCGGGGCCGGGCCGCGGGCGGGGCCTCGGCCGGCGCGGCCGGGA
>NZ_BAAAFZ010000028.1:0-38952 GCF_039523795.1 Craurococcus roseus
GCGGTGGCCGGCGTGGAAGCGGCAGGCGCGGACGGCGCGGCCTGGACCGGCGCGGCGACGGGGCGCGGGGCCGTGGGCGTCGTGAGGGCGGCGGGCGTCACCGGCGGCGGCGCGGCGTTGCCGGGGGCGCGGAAGGGGACGAATCCGGCGGCGACGGGACGGGGCGGGGACGCGGCGTCCGAGGTGGAGGCGCGGCCGCCGAGGTCTTCGAGGCGCGGCAGCAGCGCCTTTTCCTTGCCGGTGGAGACCTGGTAGGCCCAGCCGCGCCAGCGGGCGTTCAGCCGCTCGGCCTCGGCGCCCACGCCGTTGCCGGTGCCTTCGGCGCGCAGGCGGAGCCACAGCTTGTCACCGTCCTTGAAGGTGGCGGCCACGATCGCCATGCCCTCGGACAGCACGAAGCGGGTTTCGCCCAAGGCTTCGCCGAGCCGTTCGCCTTCGGGCTTCACCTCGAGGAAGGTGACGAACTCCAGCGTGCGGGCGACCTCGTCCAGCGCCCCCTCGTCCTTGGCCTGGAAGCCGGCCGGGGCGGCCAGGGCGAGCTTCGCTTCGGCGGTCTCCTCGCGCGCCAGCACCAGCTCGGGCTCGTTGGCGCGGCGCACGGTCACCTCGCGGACGCGCGCTGCGGGCAGGTTGACCACGTCGCGGTCGAGCCAGAGCCGCGGGTCGGCGTCCACCGGCAACCGGCCTTCGGCGAGCCAGGACTGCGCCTCCGCCGGGCGGCGGACGTAGGCGCTCTCGGGCAGGTTGCCCTGGGTGCGGACGCGGCGGCGGCCGACCACCAGCTCGGCGACCTGGGCGCCGTTGGTGTCCTGCACGCGGAGCAGCAGGCCGGAGCTTCCCGGCTTGGACGGGTCGTCCACGCCCAGGCGCTCGTGCAGGGCGGGGTCGGCGGTGCGGGGTTCGAGCAGCCGCATCTCGGTCAGCCCGACCAGCAACTCGCGCACCCGTTCGGGCCGGACGGGGTAGCCGCCGCCGGCGTCGGCGACGACCCAGGTGCTGCCCCTGCGCTCGAGCACCAGCTTGCCGTCGTGCTTGCTGATCTCGATCCGTGAGGCGCCCTGGAGGCGGGACGCGAGGCCTTTGAAGGCGAGCGCGCCGGCGTCGGCGGGCGCTTCCGGGTTGCCGGGCGAGAGCAGCAGCGCCGACACGATCGAGAAGGCGGCGGCGCCGCCGAGGATGACCAGGGTTCGCTGTTTCATTCGGACAAACTCCGGTCAGGCGGGCGTCGCGGCGGCGGCGCGGGCGCGCCGGCGGGCGCGCAGCAGCGCCAGGCCGAGGGCGAAGGCGACCAGCAGCGTCGGGACCAAGGCGATGTTGGCGAAGCGGATGTTGCGCTCCAGCCCTTCGATGTCGCGGCGGAGTTCGAGCTGCACGTTGCGCAGCTCGCCCCGGGTGCGCTGGATTTCGGCGCGGGCCGCGTCGATCTCGGCGCGCTGCTCCGGCGTGATGACCGGCTGGGCGCGCTCCCCCGCGGCGGCCGAGGCCGGCGTGGCGCCGCCGCGCAGCTCGCGCAGCCGCGCTTCGGTACGCTCCAGGCGCTCCTGGAGGGCGCGCTCCGTCTGCCGGAACTTGGCGTCGGCGTCGCGCCGGACCTCCTCGATCAGCTCGAAGGGGCGGGACGCGTCGCCGCGCGAGCGGAGCGAGATCAGCGCGTCGCTGCCGCTGAGCGTGTCGAGCAGGTTCACCACCAGGGAGCCGTTGCCGCTGAAGGGCGTCGTCACCTGCTGGCCGAAGAAGTCCTGCACGCGGACCCAGAAGCGGTCTTCCAAGAGGTCGGTGTCGTTGGCGACGACGACGTTGGCCGGGCCTTCGGAGCGGGCGCGGTGCTCGGGGAAGCCTTCGATGCGGGTCTGGCCTTCCGGCAGGGCGGGCGGGCCGTCCGGGAAGGCGGAGGAAAGGTGGCCGCGGACGCGCGCGGCCAGCACGCGCCGCTGCCCGTCGGCTTTGAATTCGGACAAGAGGCGGGACGGGTTCGGGTCCTGGCGGACGCGCGCGGCGTCCACCGTCATGGACTGGGGCGAGCTGGTGAGCAGGGGCACGAAGTCCACCTGGGCGCCGGCCCGCTTCCGGACCTCGCCGGCGGAGGCGAGCGTCACCTGGTCGAGCTGGGCCAGGGCCACCTCGGAGCGGTTCAGGCCCTCGCCCTGGAGGTTGAACCACGCCGCGTAGTCCACCGCCTGCACCCGGTCGCCCGGGTTGGCGCGCACGCGCCAGGCGCCCCGGACGTCCAGTACCACCTTGTCGGACGGCGCCTCGACGCCCCAGGCGTTCAGCAGCTTGTCGAGCGAGGAGGCGGTCCCCGCCGGCGACGGGCCGGCCATGCTCGGGCGGGCGGCCTGCGACTCGGAGTGCGGGTCCACCAGCAGCAGCAGCTTGCCGCCGCGCATGACGAACTGGTCGATGGCGTATTGGGCGCTTTCGGACAAATCCTGCGGGTGGGCGACCAGGAGCACCTGGACGTCCGGGTCGATGGCCTGGGCGTCGGTCGCCACGTCCTTCACGGTGAAGAACTGGCGGATCTGGGTCATCGCCACCGCGGGCTGACCGAACTGCGACGATTGCCGCATCATCATGGCGCGCGGGTCGCCGTTCAGCGGCAGGGGCGACATCACGCCGATCACCGGGCGGCGCGGATTGGACAATTCGTGGACCAGGCGCGTCAGGTCGTATTCCAGGAAGCGCTCGCGCTCCGGCTGGAAGAACGGGATGGTGCGCTCGTCGTCCACCATGTTGACGGCGGCCAGGCCGAAGTAGACCTGCTCGCCGGACTGGTCGATCGGCACGCCTTGCAGGCCGTAGGCGAGGGCGCGGTCCTCGGTTTCCGAGAAGGGCTCGGGGTCGAGGATCTCCAGGCGCAGCTTGCCCTTGGAGCGCGCCGCGTACTCCGCCAGCAACTCCCGCACGCGGTCGGCGTGGGCGCCGTAGGAAGGCACCGCGGCGCCGAGCTTGCGGGAGTAGAAGAGGCGAAGGGTGATCGGGTCCTTGAGCCCGGCCAGCACCTGCTCGGTGCCGCCGGCCAGGGTGTAGAGGTCCTGGGAGGTGAGGTCGACGCGGACGCGGGGCGCCACCCGGTCGGCCAGCATGTTGACGCCGACCGCGAGGCCGGCGGCGGCGGTCACGCCCAGCGCGGAGGCGGCGAGGCGCTTCCGGCCGGAATGCTCGACGACCTTCTTCTTAGCCTTGGTCTTGCCGGCCATGGGGGCTCAATCCGCCTTGCGGTGGTCGAGGACGACCACGTTCACGAACAGGAAGAAGGCGATCAGGCTTCCGAAGAAGACCAGGTCGCGGAGCGCGACCACGCCGCGGACGAAGCCGTTGAAGCGCTCGAACACCGAGATGGACCGCGCCGCCTCCGCGAGCAGCGGCGTGCGGGAGGACAGGAACTCGGTGACGACAGGGGTGCCGGACACCGCGAACACGAAGCAGACCACCACGGCGAGCACGAAGGCGATCACCTGGTTGCGGGTGAGGGCCGAGACCGCCGCGCCCATCGCCAGGAAGGCGCCGGCCACGAGGAGCGCGCCGACGTATCCGGACAAAATCACCCCGTTCTCGGGCGAGCCCAGGAGGTTGACCGTGACCCAGAGGGGGAAGGTCAGCGCGACCGCGATGGAGCAGAAGGCCCAGGCGGCGAGGAACTTGCCCAGCGCCGCCTGCCAGGTGGCGATCGGCAGGGTCAGCAGCAGCTCGATGGTGCCGGAGCGGCGCTCCTCGGCCCAGAGGCGCATGGTGAGCGCGGGGACGAAGAAGAGGAGCAGCCAGGGGACGAAGGTGAAGAAGGCTACGAGGTCGGCCTGGCCGCGGGCGAAGAAGTTGCCGAGGCCGAAGGTCAGCACGCCGGCGAGCGCCAGGAACACCACGATGAACACCGTGGCGACCGGGGTGGCGAAGTACGCCGCCAGTTCGCGCCGGGCCACGACCAGGGCCGGGCGAAGGTCGATGGAAGGGAGGCGTTCCCGCAGGGAGACCTTCGGCGCCGCGGGCTTGGCGAAGGAGGGCGGCGGGGCGAAGTCGGGCGGGGAGTCGGCGGTTGCGGCCATCGTCAGAACCCAAAGGCCGGGATGTTGAGGGTAAGGTCGCGGAAGAACTCGTCGAGCGTCTGCCCGGTGCCTTCCAGCTCCCTCGGCGTGGCGTCCACGATCAGGTGCCCGCGGGCGATGATGATCGCGCGGGAGCAGACCGCCGACACCTCTTCCAGGATGTGCGTCGAGATGATGATGGCCTTCTCCGGGGCGAGGCGGCGGATCAGCTCGCGGACCTCGTGCTTCTGGTTGGGGTCGAGGCCGTCGGTCGGCTCGTCCAGCACCAGGGCGGGCGGGTCGTGCAGCAGGGCCTGGGCCAAGCCGACGCGGCGCTTGAAGCCTTTGGACAAAATCTCGATCGGCTGCAACCGGACCGCTTCCAGGTCGGCGAGCTTCATCGCGTGGGAAACGCGCTCGGCCGCTTCCACCCCGCGGTAGCCGCGGACGCGGGCGGTGAAGCCGAGGAAGCCCTCGACGGTCATCTCGGGGTAGCAGGGGGCGCCTTCCGGCAGGAAGCCGAGCTTGCGCTTGGCCTCGATGGGGCGCTCCACCACATCGGCGCCGCAGATGCGGGCGGTGCCGGAGGTGGGCATCAGGAAGCCGGCGAGCATCCGCATGGTGGTGGACTTGCCCGCCCCGTTCGGGCCGAGGAAGCCCAGCACCTCGCCCTTTTTCAGGGTGAAGGTGACGTCGTTCACCACCGTCGTGTCGCCGAACTTCTTGGTCAGGCGGTCGATCTCGATCAGCGCGGCCACACCTCACCCCTCACTGCCCGACGCACGTATCCGGATAGACAATAATGCGTGAACTTGGCAAGCACTCCTTCAACCTGCGTCGAGGGTTCGTATCGTTTCCGGGCCTTCGAAGAGATCGAGCAACACCCTGGCCACCCGGCCCCGGTCGCCCTGGAGGGCCGGGTCCTTCTCGGTGAGCAGGGCGGCGTCGCGGTGGGCGATTGCGATGAGGCGGTCCTGCGCCTCGGCTTCCTTCAGTCCGAGGCGGAACACGGGGGCGCCGGATTGGCGGGTGCCGAGCGCCTCGCCGCCGCCGCGGAGGCGGAAGTCGGCGTCGGCGATGGCGAAGCCGTCCTCGGTATCGCGGAGGATCACCAACCGCTCGCGGGAGGCGAGGCCGAGGCCCTCGTCGTAGAGGAGCATACAGTAAGAGGCTTCGCCGCCGCGGCCCACCCGGCCGCGCAACTGGTGCAGTTGCGACAGGCCGAAGCGCTCGGCGCGCTCGATCACCATGACGGTGGCCTCCGGCACGTCCACGCCGACCTCGATCACCGTGGTCGCCACCAGGAGGCGGGTGCGGCCGGCGGCGAAGTCGCGCAGCGCCCGTTCGCGGAGGTCGGTGTCCATGCGGCCGTGCGCCAAGCCGACCAGGGCGCCGAAGCGTTGTTCCAGTTCGGCGAAGCGGGTTTCGGCGGCGGCGATGTCGGTGGCCTCGCTTTCCGTGACCTGGGGGCAGACCCAGAAGACGCGGGCGCCGCGGTCGAGCGCCCGGGCGATGCCGGCCACCACGTCCGGGAGTTGGCGCATCCCGTGGAGCGAGGTGGCGATGGGGCGGCGGCCGGCCGGCTTCTCCGTCAGGCGGCTCACCGCCATCTCGCCCCATTGGGTGAGGAGCAGGGTGCGGGGGATGGGGGTGGCCGTCATCACCAGCATGTCGGCGCCGCCCTGGCGGGTCTCCGACTCGCCGCCGTCCGCCTCGGCGCCCTTGCCGGCCAGCATGAGGCGCTGGGCGACGCCGAAGCGGTGCTGCTCGTCCACCACGGCGAGGCCGAGGTCGCGGAAGCGCACGCCCTCCTGGAACAGGGCGTGGGTGCCGACCGCGACCTGGATGGAGCCCTCCGCCAGCCCGGCCAGCACCCGGCGCCTCTGCGTGCCCTTCACGCTGCCGGCCAGCAGCTCCACCCGGACGCCGGCGGGGTGGCAGAGATGGACGAGGGTGCGGAGGTGCTGGCGGGCGAGCACCTCGGTCGGCGCCATCAGCGCGGCTTGGGTTCCGGCCTCGACGGCCCGGAGCATGGCCAGGGCCGCCACCAGGGTCTTGCCGGAGCCGACGTCGCCCTGGAGCAGGCGGAGCATCCGGCTCGGCGCGGCGAGGTCGGCGTCGATCTCGGCCAGGGCTTGTTCTTGGCCGCGGGTGAGGGGGTGGCCGAAGGCGGCGAGCGCCTTGTTCCGCAGGCGGTCGTCGCCGACCAGGCTGCGGCCGGGGCGTTCGCGCTGGCGGCGGCGGACCAGGGCGAGGGCGATCTGCTTGGACAGCACCTCGTCGTAGGCGAGGCGGGCGTGGGTGTCGGGCGGGGGCGGCGCCTCGGCCGGAGCCTGGACCATGCGGAGCGCCTCGGAAAAGGCGGGCCAGCCTTCGCGGCGGAGGAGGTGCGGGTCCTGCCATTCCGGGAAGTCGGGCAGGCGTTCCAGCGCCGCGGCCATGGCCTTCGCAACCTGGGACAGGCGCAGGTCCTTCACCAGGGGCCAGACCGGCTCCAGGGAGGGCAGGCCGACCGCGGCCGGGGCGGAGAGGGGGTTCAGCATGGAGAAGGCGCCGGCCTCGGCCTTCACCTTGCCGGCGAAGACCCGCTCGGTGCCGGGGGGCATCTGGCGGGCCAGCCATTCCACCCGGCCGTTGATGTAGCGGAGCAGGAGGCGTTCCCCGGCCGCTTCGGTCCGGACCTCGGCGTAGGGGCGGCCGGATTTGGAGCGGGCGGCGCGGAGCGACAGCACCCGGGCGCGCAGCACCACCTCCTGCTCCTCCGGCGCGTCGGCGGGGGAGGTGACGGCCAGGCGGCTGGCGTAGCGCTCCGGCAGGTGGAACAGCAGGTCCAGCACCCGGTCGCCGCCCACCGCGTCCCGCAGGCGCTTGGCCAGGGCCGGGCCGACGCCGGGGAGTGCGGCGAGCGGGGCCGACAGGGCGGAAACGGCCGCGGCGGTCGGCGGCTTCGGCGCCGCCGGGGGCGGCGCGGCCGCGGTGCCCGGCGATTCGCGCGAGAACAGGTCCGGCGCGGCGGTCACGCGAACCCCCGGCGGTGCGCCGCGCTTCGGGCTGACACGAGTCCCATGGGGCCCTATATGCCAGCCGCCGTGCCGAGCGACATGCCCCCCGACAACGCCGACGCGCCGGAACTCGACCCGCGCCGCCGCCGCCTGCTGTTCCGCGCCTGCCACCGCGGCACCAAGGAGGCCGACCTGATGATAGGCGGCTTCGTGACTCGGCACATCGCCGCCTTTTCGGAGGCGGAGCTGGCCGAGGTCGAGTCGGTGCTGGAACTGCCGGACGTGGACCTTTCGGATTGGCTTTCCGGCCGCCGGGAGCCGCCGCCCCACCTCCGGACGCCCATGCTGGAGCGGATGGCCATCGAATGCGGCCAGCCCGGGGCCGGGCTGCCGCCGGAGCTCCGCCGGCCGTGAACGACATGGTGCAGACGCGCCCCGCCCACGGCCTCGCCGTGCACGGGGCGCCGGAGGGCTTCGACGCGCTGCTGCTGGCGCGGCGCCGGGCGGAAACGGACGCGCCCGTGGTCCACGTCTGCCGCGACGACGCGCGCATGGCGCGGATGGCGGAGGCGCTGGGCTTCTTCGCGCCCGGCGTGGAGGTGCTGCGCTTCCCGGCCTGGGACTGCCTGCCCTACGACCGCGTGTCGCCCAACCCGGAGATCGTGGCCGAGCGACTTTCCACCCTGACCAGGCTCTTGGAGCGCGGGAGCCGCCCGCGCGTCCTCGTCACCACCGTCAACGCGCTGGTGCAGCGGGTGCCGCCGCGCGCGGTGTTCGACGGCTCGGTGATGGAGCTGAAGCGCGGCGGGCGGGTGCGGCCGGAGAAGCTGGCCGAGTTCCTGGAGGCCAACGGCTACAACCGCACCGGCACGGTGATGGAGCCGGGCGAGTACGCGCTGCGCGGCGGCATCGTGGACCTGTTCCCGGCCGGCGAGCCCGATCCCGTGCGCCTCGACCTGTTCGGCGACGAGATCGAGTCCATGCGCCGCTTCGACACCGGCACGCAGCGCAGCGGCGAGGCGCTGGAACGCCTGTGCCTGCGGCCGGTGGGCGAGGTGTTCCTGGACAAGGAGTCCATCGCCCGGTTCCGCGGCGCGTGGCGCGAGCTGTTCGGCGCCGCGGCGGCGGAGGACCCGCTCTACGTCTCGGTCAGCGCCGGGCGGCGGCATCCCGGCATGGAGCATTGGGCGGGGCTGTTCCACGAGCGGATGGAGACGCTGCTCGACTACCTGCCGGGCGCCTCGGTTTCGCTCGACCACCAGGGCGAGGACGTGCTGGCGGCGCGGCTGGAGATGATCGCGGACCACTACCAGGCGCGGCGCGCGCCGGTCCGCACGCACGAGGGCGAGGTGCCCTACCGGCCGGCGCCCCCGAACTCGCTCTACCTCGACAAACGCGGCTGGGAGCGGATGCTCGCCGGCGGGCCGCTGCTGCGCTTCCTGCCCTTCGCCAAGCCGGACGGCGCCGAGGGCGTGGAGGCCGGCGGGCGGCCGGGGCGGCTGTTCGCCGAGGCCCGGGCCGCCGGGCAGAACGTGTTCGCCGCCTTCGCCGAGTACGCGGACGCGATGGTCAAGGCCGGGCGGAAGCCGCTGGTCGCCGCGTGGACGCGCGGCTCGCGCGAGCGGATCGGCAACCTGCTCCGGGAGAACCGGCTGGCGACCGCGACCGTGGAGGACGCGACTGGATTGCGCGCCATGCCGGCCGGCGCGGTGGCGCTGGCGGTGCTCGGTGTCGAGCGCGGCTTCCTGGCGCCGGCGGAGGCGACCGGGGCGGGCTTCGGCCTCGCCGTGGTGGGCGAACAGGACCTGCTCGGCGAGCGCATCGCGCGCCCGCCGCGCCGGCGGCGCAGCGCCTCCCAATTCATCGCCGACGTCACCGGCATCGAGCAGGGCGACCTGGTGGTCCACCAGGACCACGGCATCGCGCGCTACGACGGCATCGAGACCATCACGGTCGGCGGGGCGCCGCACGACTGCCTGCGGCTCATCTACGACGGCGGGGACAAGCTGTTCCTCCCGGTCGAGAACATCGAGGTGCTGTCGCGCTTCGGCAGCGAGGCGCAGGGCGTGGCCCTCGACAAGCTGGGCGGCGCGAGCTGGCAGAACCGCAAGGCCAAGGCCAAGCAGCGCATCCAGGACATGGCGGCGCAGCTCATCCGCGTGGCCGCCGAGCGCAAGGTGAAGGATGGCGTCACCGCCATCCCGCCGGAGGGCGCCTGGGACGAGTTCTGCGCCCGCTTCCCCTTCGCCGAGACCGACGACCAGCAGCGGGCCATCGCCGACGTGCTGGAGGACCTTTCCTCCGGCCGGCCGATGGACCGGCTGATCTGCGGCGACGTGGGCTTCGGCAAGACCGAGGTGGCGCTGCGCGCGGCCTTCGCGGTGGCGATGAGCGGGGCGCAGGTGGCGGTGGTGGTGCCGACCACGCTGCTCGCGCGGCAGCACTTCCGCGTCTTCGCCACGAGATTCGAAGGACTGCCGGTCAAGGTGGCGCAGCTCTCGCGCATGGTGCCGCCGAAGGAGGCGGCCAAGGTGCGGGAGGGGATCAAGGACGGCTCGGTCAACATCGTGGTCGGCACCCACGCGCTGCTGGCGAAGGGCGTCGAGTTCGCGGAGCTGGGCCTGCTCGTGATCGACGAGGAGCAGCACTTCGGCGTGGCGCACAAGGAGCGGCTGAAGCAGCTCCGCACCGACGTCCACGTGCTGACGCTGACCGCGACGCCGATCCCGCGCACGCTGCAACTGGCGCTGACCGGCGTGCGGGAGATGAGCGTCATCGCCACGCCGCCGGTGGACCGCTTGGCGGTGCGCACCTTCATCATGCCGTGGGACGGGGTGGTGCTGCGCGAGGCTATCCAGCGCGAGCGCTTCCGAGGCGGCCAGGTGTTCTGCGTGGTGCCGCGGCTGGAGGACATGCCCAAGGTCTCGGCGCGGCTGCGCGAGATCGTGCCCGAGGCGCGGATCGTGGAGGCGCACGGGCGGCTCTCCGCGACCGAGCTGGAACGGGTGATGACCGAGTTCGGCGACGGCAAGCACGACATCCTGCTGTCCACCAACATCGTGGAGAGCGGGCTCGACATGCCGGCGGTGAACACGCTGCTGATCCACCGCGCCGACATGTTCGGCTTGGCGCAGCTCTACCAGCTCCGCGGCCGCGTCGGGCGCGGCAAGCAGCGGGGCTACGCCTTCCTCACCTGGCCGCAGGGCCAGCGCATCTCGGCGGCGGCGCAGAAGCGCCTGGAGGTGATGCAGACGCTCGACCAGCTCGGCGCCGGCTTCACCCTGGCGTCGCACGACCTCGACATCCGCGGCGCCGGCAACCTGCTCGGCGACGAGCAGAGCGGGCAGGTGCGCGAAGTCGGCATCGAGCTGTACCAGCAGATGCTGGAGGACGCCGTCGCCGACATCCGGGCAGGGCAGGGCAAGAAGCGGCGCGACGCCGACAACGACGACTCGCGCGACTGGACGCCGAACATCAACCTCGGCTTGCCGGTGCTGATCCCGGAGGAGTACGTGCGCGACCTGCCGGTGCGGCTCGGCCTGTACCGGCGCATCGCGGCGTTGCAGACCGAGGCGGAAATCGAGGCGGTGGCGGCGGAGCTGGAGGACCGCTTCGGCAAGCTGCCGCCGGAGGTGGAGAATCTGCTCCAGGTCGTGTCCATCAAGGGGCTGTGCCGGGAAGCGGGGGTGGAGAAGGTGGACGCCGGGCCGAAGGGCGTGGTGCTGACCTTCCGCCGCAACCAGTTCCGCAACCCGGGCGGGCTCGTGGCCTGGGTGGGGGCGCAGAAGGGGCTGGTGAAGCTGCGGCCCGACCACAAGCTGGCGCTGCTCCGCGAGATGGAGCTGCCACAGCGGGTGCGGGTGGCGAAGGACCTGCTGTCCGGGCTCGTCAAGCTGGTGGGGCAGGCCAAGGCGGCTTGACACAGCAGGCGGTGGGCCTTGCTGAAGGCCCGATCAGGCGCTGCCGCTTTCGCCCGGATCCGACCTCAGATCGACCTTTCCATCCGGGCGGCGAGGCCGGCATCTTCGACATCGACCCTGACCGCGAAGTCGTACCGATCCACGTCGAGCGCGATGTCCAAATCGCCGGGGCGCAAGTGCGGCCGTCCCGGATCGCTGAAGCGCCCGGCTTCGCTGCCAGCCAGAATGACCCTGCGGACCGCGTCCGGGTCGCCCGCCCGTCCTTCCACGAGGTTGCGCAGGTGCAGGGCGCATGACTCGTCCTCGTCCGTCCGGACCATGCCGTCGCGCCCCATTGCGACCAGCGTGACGCAGCTTGGCCTTCCTGAGACCAGCGCCCGTGCCGTGGCGCTCGCCGTCACCAATGACGACGCGTAGAGGCGCTCGGCGCACTTGGCGGAAACGATCCCCCGGGTGCCCGCGCTCGTCCGCTGCACGAGCGTCCGGCCCTGGAACTGGACGGCGGAAACCTCGAAGGGCGAATTGCCGAAGTCGAACCCCGGCGGCATGCGGCCCCGGACCTCGCCGATGCAGGCCTGGGCAACGCCCCTCGCGCGCAGGTCCAACGCCTCTTCGACCGTGCCGACCATGACGATGCGTGAAGCTCCGTTTGCCAGGGCGACCGCGGCCGTCGTGAATGCGCGGAACACGTCGATGACCGCCACGTGGCCCGCAGCCCTCCCCGCGCCGCACAAGAGGCTTTCGAGCACGACCCTCATGCGCGGCGCCCCTCCTGTGGCGGCTAGAAATCACCCTTCGAGTTGGAATCGGGTCGATGGCCGCCCTGGTCCGGGCCAAGGCGGCCTCCCGACCGAGGACGGCACTTGGTGATTGGGTTTCGGTCTCACGCCGGCGGCGCGCGGAAGACGAAAAAGGCGTCGTCGCCGCGGTCGGACATGTCGAAGCCCATCGCGTCGAGCCCGGCGATCAGCGCGTCCCGGTCCACGTCCGGGTGCGCGTTCCAGGCGAAGAAGGTGGAGGCGCGTTCGGTTTCGAAGCCGGATTCGCGGGCAAGGTCCACCACCTCGGCCGGCGCGTACTCCCGGACGTGCGGCGGGTAGCGGAACGGATGGCGGCGCCGCAGCACGTTGCCGAGGACGTCGATCGAGGCGGCGTTCGGCGTGGTGAGGGCGAGGCGGCCGCGGGGGCGGAGCACGCGGCGGCATTCGCGGAACATGGCGCGGGCGCCGGAGCGGGTGAACATGGCGATCTCGCCGATGCTGGCGCCGGGGTAGTGCGCGTCGTTCAGGTGCTCCAGCACCTCCAGGCAGAGCATCAGGTCGGCGCCGGCGTCGGGCGCCGGGTAGGGCGGGTAGCGGAGGTCGGTTTCCAGCGCGGAAACGCGCGCGCCGCGGCGGTCGCGTAGGTACGCGCCGACAGGCGACAGGGCGCCGAGTTCCAGCACGTCCTCCGCCCCGTCCACGAGGTCGCGCAGGCGCGCCCAGGTTTCGCGGAAGCGCAGGCGGTGGGTCTGCGCGTATTCGTCCTGCGGCCGCGCGTCGAGGTAGGCGTCGAAGTCGGGCGTCACGCGGCGGCTGCGCCGCGCCTCGCGGCGACGGGGCTCACCCCTCCACCAGCGCCACGTCCAGGAGGCGTTCCAGCACCTCCGGTTCCTGCGCGCCGGCGATGGCGTGGCGGCCGGCGACCACGAAGCAGGGGACGCCGTTGATGCCGAGGCGGTGCGCCCGGAGGTTGTCGGCGTGGACCGCTTCCACCTCCGATCCGGAGGACAGGAAGCGGCGCGCGGCCGTCGGGTCCAACTCCTGCCCGGCGGCGACCGCGGCGAGGACCGACGGGTCGCCGAGGTCGGCGCCGTAGGTGAAGTAGGCTTCGAACAGAGCGTCCACGACCTGGTCGGCGGCGCCGAAGCGGCCGGCCCAGCGGACCAGCCGGTGCGCGTCGAGCGAGTGGGGGACGCGGCGGATGCGGTCAAAGCGGAACTCGATGCCCTCGGGCCGGCCGAGCTCGGCCATGGTGCCGTGGACGCGGCGGGCGCGCTCCTCGCCGCCGAACTTCCGCGCTAGGTAGTCCTGCCGCGGCACGCCCTGCGGCGCGAGGTCCGGGTGGAGCAGGAAGGGGCGCCACAGGATGTCGACCGACAGGTCCGGCCGGGCGCGCAGCAACCGCCGCAGGCGGCGCGAGCCGAGGAAGCACCAGGGGCACACCAGGTCGAAGACGACTTCCACGGCGACTCGGGCGCGAGGCGGGGCGAGCAGGTTCACCCGCGCATCCTAATGCCCAGGCCGCGCCCTCCGCCACGCGAAGTTGCGGCCGCCGGGCGGGGAGGGCGCCTTCAGGCGGCCGCGGCGAGGGCCCGTTCCAGTATGCCGGGCAGGTCCCGCTCGGCTTCCCCGTGTCCGTCCGCGGCGGGGTGGAAAGCGATGAAGTAGTGCGGGTAGCCGGGCGAGTCCCAGGATTCCCTGGCGAACGGCCGCCCGAACAGGTCGCGGAGGCGGTAGCCGAGGCCGCCGAAGAAGCCGAAGAACTCGTCGGGGCCGTAGCCGTAGTGCCGCGGTGCGTCCACCCGGTCGCACTCGAACACCAGCACGGGGCGGTGTTGTCGGAGCGCCCGGGCGGCGCCTTGCAGCGCCCTGAACTCGCCGCCTTCGAGGTCCAGCTTGCCGAAGCGCCACGGGCGTCCGTCGCCGATCACGGCGTCCAGCGCTGCGGTCGTGACGGTGAGCATCTCGACGTCCGGCGCCACCGGGTAGGCGCGGGGCCGCAGGCCGCTGTAGCCGTCGGCGTTGCGTATCCAGTGGAACGGCGCCGTCGCGCCGCCGCGCTCGGCGAGCGCCTCCGCGAAGACGCGGAGCTGGGGGAGGCGGCGCTCCCGCGCTCGGTGGACCAGGGTTTCGGCGCGCCACGGGATCGGCTCGAAGGCGAGCACCTCGCCGGAAGGCCCGACGAGTCCGGCGAGCGGGAAGGCGTGCATGCCTTCGTTGGCGCCGCCGTCCACCGCGAGGTCGCCGGGGCGGAGCACGGCCCGGTACAGGCCGGCGATGATGGTTTCGAAGATGTTGTCGCGGTCCTGGAGGGCGAACAGGCGGGGGATGTCGAGGTCCATGGCGGTCGGTCCCTCCGCTCGCGGCTCCGGCGGCGAGCATCGGTTCGGCGCCGCGGCCCGTCAACGCCGGCCGCGGCTGCCGCGGATCAGGCGGCGGCGACTACCCGGTCCCCGCCCTCGCACTGCGCCGCGTGCCGGGCTTCCCGCGCGCGGCCGACCAGCCATTCGACGCCCGCTCCCGCGTCGGCGGACACGGCGACGCCGACGCTGACCGTGACGTTCATCGGGCCGCGGGCCGTGGCGACCGGGTTGGAGAGGACGCGCAACCGCAGCCGATGCGCCGCGGCCCGCGCCTGGGCGGCGGTGAGTTCGGACATGCAGATGCCGAAGCCGTCGGCCGAGCGGCCGGCGAGGTCGGGGCCGCGGATGCCCTCCCGCAAGCAGTCCGCCACGCCGAGGAGCACGGCGTCCGACACCGCGTCGCCGAACTCCTGGTGCAGGCCGGGCAGCCCGTCCACGTCGATCTGGAGGAAGCAGACGGGCGGACCCCTGGGGGAGGAGGCATCCAGCGCGGCGGCGGCGAAGCGCACCAGCGCCGCTTCCGTCGCCACGCCGGTGAGCGGGTCGCGGTTGCCCGAGTGCGAAACCTTCATGCGTCGAGGCCCCCGCCTCCGGGATCAGGGGCGCATAGAAGGCACGGTTCTTGTTACGATTCAGTAAATACATCCGTGCGGCGCCATCACTTTCCCGCACCCTCGCCGGGCACCTCCGCCGGGTTGCCCAGGGTCTCCCGGACGTAGAGCTTCTGGACGGCGACAAAGGCGACCACCGTGATCGGGGCCGCGAGGACGAGCCCCCCGATCCCGAACACGGCGCCGACCCCCACGACGGACAAGAGCAGCAGCACCGGCGGCACGTCCGCCATGCGCTTCTGCAACAGCGGCTGGAGCAGGTTGGATTCCACCTGCTGCACAGCGAGGAACAGCACGGCCGTCCAGGCGAATGTGCCGAGGCCGGCGCCCACTGCGAGGAGGAGCGCCGGCACGGCTCCGATGATCGGGCCGACCACCGGCACGATCTCGGCGAGGGCGGCGAAGAGCCCGAGCGCGAGCGCCGCCGGCAGCCCGAGCGCCCAGGCGCCGAGCCCCACCATGAGGCCCACCGCCGCCATGGAGGCTAGGGTGGCGAGCAGCCAGCCGTTCAGGGCGTTGCCCGTGGCCTCCAGGAACTCCTCCGCCCGGCGCTGCTGGGCCTTGGGCAGCAAGGCCACCGCGCCGCGGCGGTGGCCCGCGGGGTCGGCGGCGAGGTAGACGGCGCCGACCACGGCCAGCAACAGCGCCGAGAGCGCGTCCAGCACCACGGCGCCGAAGGCGGCGATGCGGCCGACGGCGCTGCCGATCTCGGACAAACCCGGCATCGCGTCCCCGGCCCCGCCGCCGGCGGCGGCGCGCGAAGCGGCCTCGACCGCGGCGTCCTGGCCCTCTTTTCGGGACAGGTCGGGCAAGTCGATCCCGAAGCGGGATTCGAGCGCGCGCGCCGCGTCCGGCAGGCGTTGCGCCAACTCTGTGACCTGCGTCCGGACCTCGCTGCCCACGAGCCAGGTCGCAAGCGCGAGGACGGCCAGCACGGAAGCGCCGCCGGCCGCCAGCGCCGGGCCGTGCGGCAGGCCGAGGCGGTCGCGGAACGGGCGGGCGGCGGCCACGAGCAGCACCGCGACCACGACGGCGCCGAACAGCAGCAAGAGGGCGCCGCGCACCGCCCAGAGCAGCAGGGCCAACGCGGCCACGGCCGCGACGATGAGGACGCGGCGGAGGAAGGCTGCCTCCGCGGCGACGCCCTCCGGGGTGGCGGTTTCGGGCGGTGGCGAGGGTTGTCGGTCGGTCATGGGCTGCGTGACTTCCACGCCGGCCGAGGCGCCGCAAGCCGCGTTCCTTGAACCCGGCCCCGTCGGGCGCGATGGGGCGCCGCCGAGGCGGTGCGCGCGGAGCCGCGCTGCCTTGCCGGTTAACCACTTTACATACTTACCGGGTTCGCGCGGCGTTTCAGGGTGAATGGCGCGGTCGAAGGGGTGGAGTCGCCTCACCTCCTCGCGGCCTTTCTCCCTTGCCTGGGGCTGCGTCGCGTCTTCGGGCGAATGCCGCGGCCCGGGCGCAGGGGGGATTGCCGGGTAAAAGGCGCTATTCGGGCGTTGGCTGGCGCATCGTATCTGCTTCGTTCCCGCCGAAGCGAGCGCCGCGTAACGCGGCGGGCTTCAGCGGTACGTTGGAACAACCGGGCCGTCCGGCGTCAATCCGCGTCGACACGCCTGTCAGCCCCGCCGGCATCGTCGCGGACCGCATCTCGCCAGAGGTGTGGACATCGCGGTCGGGGTGGCTATCGACCCAAATGCGCTTGCCACCGACCACCTCTGCCCGGGAGGCGATCTTGGCCCTGGCCCATGCGCTGTAGCCGTGAAACCCGCGCCCGTTGCGCATCGGCGCGACCTCCAGCCTTTCGGGGATGATCGCGTCCACGAGGTCGAGGACCTCGAAGAAGCAACAAGCCCTCCGGGCCGGCCTACTCCGCCGCGGCGAGGGCAGGCACCGTCACCGTGGCGGCGCGGACCAGGGCTTCGGCTTCGGCGCCGTCGAGGGTTTCCTGGTCCAGCAGGGCTTCGGCCAGGGCGCGGAGGCCGGCGCGGTGGATTTGCAGGACGCGGCGGGCTTCTTCGAGGGCGCCGCGGGCCAAGCGCTCCACGGCGGATTCCAGGCGGGCGCGGCCTTCGGGAGAGACGGTCTCGGCCAGGCGCGGGTCTTGCGGCCAGGCCAGGAAGGCGACGTCTTCGCCGTCGGCACCCATGCCCAGTTCGAACACCATGCGCCGGGCGGCCTCGGCGACGTGCCGGAGGTCGCCGGCGGCGCCCGTGGTCACCGCGTCGGCGCCGAACTCCAGCTCCTCGGCGGCGCGGCCGCCGGCGGCCACGGCCAGCTCTGCCAGCAACTGGCGGCGGTTGCGGAGGAAGCGCTCTTGCGCCGGGCGCTGCATGGCGAGGCCGAGCGCCATGCCGCGCGGCAGCACCGTGACCTTGTGCAGCGGCTCGGCGCCGGGCGTGCGGAGCGCGACCAGGGCGTGGCCGGCCTCGTGGAACGCGACGATGCGCCGCTCCTCCTCGCCGAGCACGAGGCTGCGCCGCTCGGGGCCCATCAGCACGCGGTCGGCGGCCTGCTCCAGGTCGGCGGGCTCGATGCGCCCACGCGAGTCGCGCGCGGCGAGCACGGCGGCCTCGTTGACCAGGTGCGCGAGGTCGGCGCCGGACATGCCGGCAGTCCGGCCCGCGAGGATGGCGAGGTCCGCCTCCGGGGCGATCGGCTTGCCGCGGGCGTGCAGGGCGAGGATCGCCTCGCGCTCCACCAGGGTCGGGCGGCCGACCTGCACGCGGCGGTCGAAGCGGCCGGGGCGGAGCAGGGCGGGGTCGAGCGACTCGGCGAAGTTGGTGGCGGCGATCACCACCACGCCGGCGCGGCCCTCCAGACCGTCCATGCAGGTGAGGAGCTGGGCCACGGTCTGCGCGTGCTCGCGGTCGCCGCCGGTGCCGCCGGCGACGCGGGCCTGCGCCAGGGCGTCGATCTCGTCGAGGAAAAGGATGCAGGGCGCGGATTTGCGCGCGTCGTCGAAGAGGCGGCGGACGCGCATGGCGCCCAGGCCCACGAACATCTCGGTGAACTCGGAGCCGGAGGCGTGCAGGAAGGGCACGCCGGCCTCGCCCGCCAGCGCCGCGGCCATGCGCGTCTTGCCGTTGCCGGGCGGGCCGTAGAGCAGGATGCCGCGGCAGGGGGCGGCGCCGACCGCGGCGAAGCGGGCGGGGTCGCGGAGGTAGGAGACGATGTCGCCGAGTTCGGCCTTGACTTCTTCCTGGCCGGCGACGTCGCCGAAGCCCTTGCCCGCGCCGGGCGGCTGGAAGCGGCGGCCGGAGCGCGTCATGTCCCGCATCTTCAGGGCCCAGGCCACGCCGAAGGCGAGGATGGTGGCTATGCCGAGCAGGGACGAGATGGTGGGGAGCCTGTCCCGCCCTTCCGGCTCGTAGCGGAGCGCCACCCCGGCCTCGGCCAGCCTGGCCATGGGCTGCCAGTCGAGCGGCGCCCGGACCTGGCGCCACTCGCCGCCGTGCAGCAGCACCTCGGCTTCCTGCGGGCGGACCAGCACCTCGGCGACCTTCCCGGCCGAAACCGCGGCCGTGTAGTCGTGGAAGGCCATGGACGGCAGCGGCGGCGACACGGCGGTGAGGAGGGCGTAGAGGCCGGCCCCCGTCGCGGACAGCCCGGCCGCGCCAGCGCCGGCGGCGAGGACGCGCCCGCGCCGGTCCGCGCGGCGCCAGAACCGCAGCAGGCGCTTCACGGGCCGGAAGGAGGCGTCGGTCTTCTCTCCGCCGTGGTGCATGGGCGCGCCGACTCGTCCTCGGTGGTTGCGGGAAGGCGGGACGGGCGCCGCGCTGCTCAACCTTTTAGCGTATACCTCACGAAGATTTCAACTTCTCTGGCCATCCGGTGGATCCCTGACGCGGATGCACGGCGAGCCGGCCACCGAGCGATCATGAACGAGCTGCCGGGTTGTGCCCCGTCCCGCCTCCGTGGAGCGCCGCGGACGGGGCTGAGCGCCTCGGGTCGCGGGGAGGCGCGTGGATCGCCGACACAGCTTGTTCAAGCGAACCGCCGCCCCGTGAACGAACGCCGCCCTGGTGTCCGCCATACCCACGTTCTCGATCGGCGCGATGAAGCGCTCCCCTTCGGCCACCGCTTTCCGCCTCCGCCGGGCCGCTCCCACATGGCGGGACGCCCGCCGCCGTGTACCCTGCCGGTGCGGGATATGGAGGAGGCTTCGCGTGCCCAGGCTGATCGAGTACGCCGATGCGCCGCCCGACGTGCGCGCCGTGTTCGACGACATCAAGGCCACGCGCCGCGTGCCCGACGTGACCAACTTCTGGAAGGCGTTGGCCGCCCATCCGCCCACGCTCGCGCGCACCTGGGAGAGCTTGAAGCAGGTGATGGCGCCGGGCGGCGCGCTCGATCCGCTCACCAAGGAGATGCTCTATCTTGCCGCTTCGGCGACCGCCGGCTGCGCCTATTGCACCGCCAGCCACACCGCCGCGGCGCGCGCCAAGGGCATGACGGACGCCATGCACGGCGAACTCCTGGCCGTGGTTGGCATGGCGGCCGAGACCAACCGGCTGGCCGAGGCGATGCGTGTGCCGGTGGACGCCCCTTTCGACGAGTGACGCGGCGCCGGGCGCGGGTCGAGGACGCCCTCGCTCCGGCGCGCCACCCTGCCCTGCATCACGCCCGGGGCGAGGCTCCGCTCCCGTGCCGGGCGGCCCGGATGGCGCGCCAAACGCGCTCCGGCGTCGCCGGCATGTCGATCTCCGAAACGCCGAGCAGCGCCAG
Source organism: Craurococcus roseus (assembly GCF_039523795.1). Lineage (NCBI taxonomy): Bacteria > Pseudomonadati > Pseudomonadota > Alphaproteobacteria > Acetobacterales > Acetobacteraceae > Craurococcus > Craurococcus roseus. The sequence continues at coordinate 19,402 of NZ_BAAAFZ010000028.1, forward strand.
CGCGTCCAGCACGGCGAGCACCACCGTGTGCGGGGCGGCGATGGCGCCGGCCTGGCCCGCGCCCTTGGTGCCGAGCGGGTTCGACTCCGTGGGCACCTGGAGGAAGCGCACCGGGAGCGGAGGCAGGTCGGCGGCGCGGGGCAGGGCGTAGTCCATGGGCGAAGCGCTGAGGAGCTGGCCCGAATCGGGGTCGTAGGCTACGCGCTCCATCAGCGCCTGGCCGATGCCTTGCGCCAGGCCGCCTTGCACCTGGCCTTCGGTGAGCAGCGGGTTCACCAGGCGGCCGTAGTCGTCCATGGCTTGGTAGCGCAGCAGCTCCACCGCGCCGGTGTCCGGGTCCACCTCCACCTCCGCGATGTGCGCGCCGCCGGGGAAGGTGATGAGGTCGGAGGGGTTGTCGGCCTCGGCGTCGAGGCCGCGCGACATGCCGTCCGGCAGGTTGGCCGGGTCGCAGGCGGCGCGGGCGAGCGCCGCGAGGTCCACGCCGCGTTCGGTGCCGCGCACGGCGAAGCGGCCTCCGGCGAAGGCGAGTTCGTCCGGCGCGGCTTGCAGCAGGTGGGCGGCGAGGCGGCGGGCGCGTTCCAGCGCCTTGTCGATCGCCATCACAAGGGCGGTGCCGCCCATGTGGAGCGACCGGGCGCCGCCGTGGCCGTTGCCGCGCGCGACCGTGGCGGTGTCGGCTTGCACCAGGCGCAGGCTCTCGACAGGCAGGCCGAGGCGGTCGGCGGCGAACTGGGGGAAGCTGGTCTCGTGGCCCTGGCCGTTGGATTGCGTGCCGACCGCGAGGTCCACCGTGCCGTCGGCGGCGAAGCGCACCGCGGCCCATTCGCCCGGGGAGCCGCGCGCGGTTTCGAGGAAGCAGGCGAGGCCGAAGCCGCGCAGCTTGCCGCGCGCTTCCGAGTCGGCGCGGCGGGCGGCGAAGCCGTCGCGGTCGGCCAGCGCCTCCGCCGCGTCCAGCGCCTCGGCGAAGGCACCGGTGTCCATCGGGATGCCGAAGGCGCTGCGGCGCGGGAAGCGGGTGATGAGGTTGCGGCGACGCAGCGCCAGCGGGTCGAAGCCGCAACGCCGGGCGGCAGCGTCCACCAGCCGCTCCATCATGGTGTTGGCCTCGGGCTTGCCTGCGCCGCGGTAGGCGTCCACGGGGAGCGTGTTGGTGAAGGCGCCGCGCACCTCCAGCAGCGCGGCCGGCACGTCGTACACGGTGCCGAAGGCGTTGGAGACGGAGTTGGTCGGCACGCCCGGGCCGAAAGACGAGCAGTAGGCGCCGAGGTTCGCCACCATGTCGGCGTGCAGCGCCAGGAAGCGGCCCTCGGCATCGAGGGCGAGGCGCGCGGTGCCCTGGAGGTCTCGCGCGTGGACGGCGGCCTGGAACTCCTCGGAGCCGTCCGCCACCCACTGCACGGGCCTGCCGCCGAGCAGGCGCGAGGCGTGCAGCACCAGGACGTGCTCGGGGAAGGGGAAGTTCTTGAGGCCGAAGCCGCCGCCGACGTCGGGGCAGTGGAGGCGCAGGCGCTCCTCCGGCACGCGGAACACGGAGCGGGCGAGCTGGGCGCGGATGCCGTGGACGCCTTGGCCGCTCAGGAGGAGGTCGAAGGAGTCGGAAGCCGGGTCGTGTCGGGCAACGGCGGCGCGCGGCTCGATCGGCGCGGCGTGCAAGCGCTGGTTCACCAGGTCGAGCGAGACGGTGTGCGCGGCACGGGCGAAGGCGGCTTCCACGGCGGCGCGGTCGCCGCGCTCGAAGCGGAAGGCGCGGTTGCCGGGCGCCTCTTCCCAGACTTCCGGCGCGCCGGGGGCGAGGGCGGCGCGGCCGTCCACGACGGCGGGCAGCGGGTCGTAGGCGACCTGGATCGCCTCGGCCGCGTCGCGCGCCTCGTGCGCGGTGTCCGCTACGACGCAGGCGACCGGCTCGCCCACGTGGCGCACGCGGCCGAGGGCAAGGGCGTGGCGCTCGGGCACGGCCAGGGGGCCGTCGGTCTTCACGGCGGCGGCCGCGGGGCAGGGGAGCGGGCCTAGGCCGGCCGCGGCGAGGTCAGTGCCGGTGAGGACGAGGCGCACGCCGGGCATGGAACGGGCGGCGGCGGTGTCGATGCCGAGGAGGCGCGCGTGCGCGTGCGGCGAGCGCAGCACGCGGAGGTGCAGGGCGCCCGGCGCTTCGACATCGGCGGTGAAGCGGCCCGCGCCGGTGAGGAAGCGCGCGTCCTCGCGCCGGCGGAGCGGGCGGCCGGAGAGGGCTTCGGGCAACGCGCTACGCGGCCCCTCGGGCGAGGCGTTCGGCCACGAACTCCAGCCGGTCCTGGCCCCAGAAGATGTCGTCGCCGACCACGTAGGAGGGCGCGCCGAAGACGCCGCGGGCGAGCGCCGCTTGGGTGTCCGCCTCGCGCCGCTCGGTCCAGCGCGGCTCGGCGCCGAGGCGGAGCACCGCCTCGGCGTCCTGGCCGACCTCGGTGAGCAGGGCGGACAGGGTGGCGGGGTCGCCGGTGTTCCGCTCCTCTTCCCAGAGCGCCTTGAGGACGCGGTGGGCGAAGCGGATGGCCGCCGCGTCGCCTTGCGTTTCGCGCAAGGCGATCGTGCAGCAGGCCGCGAGCAGCTCGTTGGCCGGGAAGCCGCGCGGCTGGAGGTTGATCGGGATGCCGAGGCGGTCGCGCCAGCGCGCCAGCTCCTGCATCCGATAGGCTTGGCGTTGCGGCGAGCGCTTGGGCAGCGGCAGGCCGCCCGAGCCGGCGAAGATCGTCCCGAAGTCCACCGGCCAGATGCGCAGCTCGGCGCCGTGCTTCGCCGCCAGCGCCTCGATCCGCGCCGCGCCGAAGTGGGTCCAGGGCGAGTTGAGCGATGCGTAGTAGTCGATGCGCTGCTGCGCCATTGGCGGTCCCCTTTATGCGGTGAGCGGCGCGCCGGTGGCCGCGCGGACCTCATCGAGCGCGACTCCGGGCGCCAGTTCCAGGACACGGAAGCCTTCGCCCTCCGGCTTGAACAGGCCGTAGTTGGTGGCGGCGAGGGTGACCACGCGGCGCGCCGTGACCGGTAGGGCGCAGCGCAGCACCAACCGCGGCGCCCCCCGGCGCGTGGTGTGCTCCAGCAGCAGGAAGACGCGCCGGGCGCAGGCGGCGAGGTCCATCGCGCCGCCGATGCCGCCGCCCTTGGCGTTGGCGGCGATCTTCCAGTTGGCGAAGTCGCCGTTGGCGGCGCACTCGTAGGCGCCCATCGCCGTGGCGTCGATGCGGCCGGAGCGGATCAGGGCGAAGCTGTCGGCGTGGTGGACCACGGCGGCGCCTGGGCGGAGCGACACAGGCTGGCCGCCGGCGTTGACCAGGTGCATGTCCTCCTGGCCCTCCGGCAGCACCGGGCCGCAGCCGACCACGCCGTTCTCCGAATGGAAGACTACTGCGCGGCCGCCCAGGTCGGCGTTGGAGCAGAGCGTCGGGATGCCGACGCCTAGGTTGACGATCCAGCCGTCGCCGAACTCCGCGGCCAGGCGGTCGGCCATCTGCTGGCGCGACCAGCCGCGCGACGACCCGACGCTGCCGCCGCTCAACGGGCGTGCTCCGTCCGCCGCGTCGGCCAGAGCCCTTCGGGCGGCGGAGGGACGCGCACCAAGCGGTGGACGAGGACGCCTGGCGTATGGACGTCGTCCGGGTCCATGGCGCCGGCGGGGAGCACGTCCTCCTCCACTTCGACGACCACGGTGCGCGCGGCCATCGCCATGACCGGGTTGAAGTTTCGCTGCGACAGGCGGAAGCGGAGGTTCCCCGCCTCGTCGGCCTTCCAGGCGCGGAGGAACGCGTACTCCACCGGCAGCGCGTGCTCCAGCAGGTGTTCGCGGCCGTTGAAAACGCGGGTTTCGCGGCCTTCCGCGACCTCCGTGCCGACGCCAGTGGGCGTGTAGAAGGCCGGGATGCCGCTGCCGGCGGCGCGCAGGCGCTCGGCCAGGGTGCCTTGCGGCACCAGCTCCGCTTCCACCTCGCCGGCCTCGTGGAAGCGGGCGAAGGGCAGCGCGTCGGTCGGGCGCGTGGCGGCGGTGAAGGAGCAGACCACCTTCCGCACCCGCCCGTTCTCCACCAGCATGCCGATGTCCGGCATCCGCGGCTGGTGGGCGCCGCCGGTGGTGTTGGACACGCAGGTGAGATTGCGGGCGCCCTGGGCCAGCAGCGCGCGGATCAAGTTGTAGGGCGTGCCGGGCCCGGCGAAGCCGCCGAAGGCAATGGTCGCGCCGTCCGGGATGCCCGCCACGGCTTCGGCGAAGCTCCCGGCGAGCTTGCTCTTGGCCACCCCGGGCGGCCTCAAGCGAAGCCGAGCTGGGCGGACAGGCCGGCGGCCTCCGCCAGGTCGGCGAGCTTGCCCCAGGTCGAGTCCTCTATGTCCACGCCGTCGCGCTTCCGCTCGATCTCCTGCGCGTGCTCCACCTCGCCGGGGTAGAGCACGCCGCGGCTGCCTTCCGAGGGCGGCGTGTCCTTCAGGTAGCCGGCGAACGCGGCCACCTCGGCGCGGAACTCGGCCAAGGGGCGGAAGGCGTCCACCTTGATCGCCAGCAGGAAGCAGCCGTCGTTGTGCCGGCCCGTGGGCTCCACGCCGAAGCCCAGGCCCGTGAGGATGCCGCACAGGATCTCGCCGATCACCGCCAAGCCGGTGCCCTTGTGGCCCTCGCCGGGGCCGCCGAGCGGCAGCAGCGCGCCGCCCCGCGCCAGGGCCTTCGGGTCGGTGGCGAGCTGGCCTTCGCCGTCCACCACCCAGCCGCGCGGGATGGGCTCGCGGCGCGCCTCGGCCAGCTTGACCTTGCCGACCGCGACGGCCGAGGTCGCCATGTCGAGGAAGAGCGGCGCCTTCAGGTCGGAGGGGACGGCGATGGCCCAGGGATTGGTGCCGAGCCGCGCTTCCCGCCCGCCGAAGGGCGCGACCGATTTGGGCGAGCGGCCCGAATCCGCCCAGGCCATGCCGATCATGCCCGCCTCGGCCGCCATCAGCGGGTAGGTCGCCAAGCGGCCGACATGGCCTTGGCGGAACACGGTGGCGGCGGCGAGGTTGGACGCGCTCGCCTTGTCGATGACCATCCGCATGGCCCGCTCGTTGACCACGTAGCCGAAGCCCCAATTGCCGTCGATGACGGCGGTGGTCGGGCTCTCGCGGACCACGGTGAACGGAGCGCCTGGGACGATGTGCCCGGCCTTCACGCGGTCGATGTAGCCGGGGATCTGGATGACGCCGTGGCTGTCGTGGCCGGCGAGGTTGGCCGCGACGCAGTGCCGCGCGACGGTCGCGGCCTCGGCTTCCGGCACGCCGTTCGCGGCCAGCAGCGTCCGGCCGATCTCCCGCAACCGCTCCGCCCGCACCTTCGGCATCCGATCCTCTCCGCTGTCGCGCCGGGCAGGGTGGCGAAGCGCGGGCCGGAGCGAAAGGGCGCATGCGCGCGCTGGTGTACCCAAACTCCTGGCGCGATCTTGTTCCGCGTCCGCTTGTAACCATCCGCGCGGTGGCGCATTGGAGCCCCATGGCGCACCCCGCTCCCCCCGCGGCACGCAAGGCGCGCACGGCCTTCCGTGCGCTGCGGTTGCTGGGCTTGGCGCTGGGCATGGCGGCGCTCGCCTGGGGCGGCGTCTGGGCGTGGCGGGCGCAGCCGGCGGCCGTCGGCATGGCGCCGCAGGTCGCCAAGGCGGTGGCGGCGGCGCCCGAACCGTTGGAGGAGGCGGCCTTCCGCGTCCTGCGCGCGCGGCTGCGGGAGCCCGCCTCCGCGGCGTTCCGGGAGGTTCGCGTCTACGGCTTCGGCCCGCCGCACGAGCGCGCGGTGTGCGGCCGGGTCCTGGCGGGGCGGGAAACGCCCGCCGGCGGCGCGGACTTCGTGGTGCGGGTCATCCTGCCCGGGGACGGCCGCACGGGCGGCGCCCCCCTGCCGGTGATCGAGGAAGGGCCGAACCTGCCCCGCGCCACGGCGAACGCCCGCGATCGCTACTGCCGCAACGCCGACGATCCACGGACGGCGCCCCGACTCCTGCCGGGCGGCGCCGCCGTCGCGGCATCGGTCACGGCGCCTGCCGACCCGCAGGCGGCGGGCGCCGGCACCCGGATCGGCCCGGTTCAGGGCGGCGGGACGCCGGTGGCCCTCCGCCGGGCGGCCGTGGGCGGCGGCTCGGCCGTCAACCTGCGCAGCGGGCCGGGCGGCGGCGCGGCGGTGATCGGCGTGTTGCCGCGCGGCCAAGTGCTCGACGTGTTCGAGCGCGCGCCGGGCGGGTGGCTGCGCGTGGGCGTCGGCGAGCCCTGGGGTTGGGCGCACGCCAGCCTGCTGATCGAAGGGCCCTGACCGCAGGCGCGGCACGCTTTTGACATCGCAAGCGGGCGCCCCCCCGCTGGCCCGGAACTCAGGCCGGAAGCCGTGGTGCGGGGCCGGTCGAGGAGCGCTAGGCCCGGAGCGGCGTCGGCGCCCCCTTCTCGCCCGGTCGCGTGATGCCTCGCTCCCGGGCCGAAACTTGAAGCAGTAAAAACCCGGATCGTGCGAAGCGTGGGACCAAGCCGTCGCATTCAATAGCGGTTCATTTAATTGAGCATCATCACAAAACTTTGCGCGGAGTTTATCAATCTAAAGTTGAGAAATAGCGCGTATTTTGAAATCATATCGAAACGTACTGGGCTTGAGGTGTCCACATGCTCCGCCGCAGCGTCCTTTCCCTAGCCGCCGCAGGCCTCGCCGCGCCCGGCATCGCGCGAGCGCAGGCGGGTTGGCCGGAAGGTCCCGTGAGGATCATCGTGCCGTTCCCACCGGGCGGCATGACGGACATCGTCGCCCGCCTGTTCCAGCCCAAGCTGCAGGAGGCGCTCGGCAAGCCGGTGGTGGTCGAGAACCGCGGCGGCGCCTCGGGCTCGGTCGGCGCCGCCGAAGCCGCGCGGGCGGCGCCGGACGGCAACACCTGGCTGCTGGCCTTCGACACCGAAGCCACCAACCAGACCACCATGCGCCTGCCCTACCGCCTCATGCAGGCCTTCGCGCCGGTGAGCCTGGTGGCCACCGGGCCGCTGGTGCTGGTGGCGAACAAGGACGCGCCCTGGAAAACCTTCGGGGAGGTCGTCGCGGCCGCGAAGCGGGCCCCGGACACCATCAGCTACGGCACAACCGGTGTCGGGGCGCTGTCCCACGTTTCCATGGCGCTGCTGCAGCAGACGGGCGGCTTCAAGCTGACGCACGTGCCCTACCGCGGCGGCGGCCCGCTCGCACAGGCCGTCGTCGCCGGCGAAGTACCATTGGGCATAGGTTCGCTCCCGTCCCTGGCCCAGCAGATCAAGGCCGGCGCCCTGCGCCCGCTGGGCGTGACCACCGAAACCGAGTCCCGCCACCTGCCCGGGGTGAAGAGCTTCGCCCAGCAGGGCTTCCCCGGCTTCGAGGCGCCGACCTGGCTGGCGTTCCTCGGCCGCGCCGGTGCGCCGGAGCCGGCGCTGCGGCGCATGGGCGAGGCCATGTCGCAGGCCCTGTCCGCGCCCGAGGTGCGCGCCCGCATCGAGGAGCAGGGCGTGGACGTGCTGGCCGGCGGTGTCGAGCGCTGCCGCCGCTTCCTCAACAGCGAGGTCCAGCGCTGGGGCCGGGTGATCCGCGACAACAACATCACCTTGGACGGCTGACTCGGCCGCCAGGCCGGCGCTCCCGCCAGGGTCGGTCCGCCCCCCCCGCCGAAGATGGTCACCGCGCCACCCGGCGCCGGAGCGCCGGCCCGGGTCGGTGCATCCCGCCTCCCGTTCGCGCTCCCGGCGTCAGATGTCCGGGTCCACCGGAGTCAGAAACAAAGGAACGCCAACCGTGCCCCGCCCCGTCGCCGCGCCGCTGCCGGTCGCCGCCGCCTTGGCCGCCGTCGCCTTCTTCGCCTTTTCCACGGCCGCCTCCGCCGCGTTCGACGCGGCGTCCGATCCGGCGCCGTGGCGCTCGGTCGGGCGAGTCCACACGCGCACCACCCTGCCGGACGACGCCGCCCCCGCGGCCGTTGGCGGCCGCGCTTCGCCGGTGGTGTTCCTGCTTCCCGACGAGGTGTGGGACGCGCGCCGCGCTTGGCCTTACCTCGACCGGCTCTCCTCGCTCGGCGTGGCGGTGGTGGAGCTGTGGCCGGACCAGGACCAGCGCTTGACCCTCGCCGACGCGCGGGCGGCTATCGCGGCGGCCACGGACGAGTTCGGCATCGACCCGTCGCGCGTCGCGCTCCTCGGCTTCGGCACCGGGGGCCGGATGGCGCTCGCGCTCGCGGCGCGGGACCGGCCCGCGGTGGCGCTCTACCCCGCATGCGAAGGGGCGCCGGCGCTGGACCGCGACGCGCGCGCGATGGTCCTCCACCCCGACGAGGCGCGGGAGGCGCGGGCCTGCGCCGCCCTGACCGCCGGGCGCCCGGGGGCGCGTGCGGACCGCGCTTCGACAGGGGCCGGCCACGCTTGGGACGTGGTGGTCGAACAGGTGGACGGCCGCCTCCTGCTGCCGCACCCCGACGACCCGAACGCCTTGTCACGCCGGTTGCCGGCCTACCCGGACAATTGGGCGACCTTCCGGGCGGCGCAGGCGGTTTCCCGCTTCCTCCTCGCCGACCCGCCCGCGGCGCACCTGCCCGCCGCCGCCTCCGGCGTTCAGGCGGCGCCGTGACGGGCCTTGCCGGCCGGCGTGCCGTCGGCGCGCCGCCCGGGAGGGGTCAACGGCCGCCGGGCGTCGGCGCCTTGTGGATGGGATCGACCCAGGCGACGTTCTCGGGCCGCTCCACCGGCTCGATGTCGAGGTTGACCACCACCGCCTCGTTGTCGGAGCGCACCAAGAGGCATTCCAGGGTCTCGTCCGTGGACGCGTTGATCTCTTGGTGCGGCACGTAGGGCGGCACGTAGATGAAATCGCCCGGCCCGGCCTCGGCCACGTATTCCAGCTTCTCGCCCCAGCGCATCCGGGCGCGTCCCTTCAGCACGTAGATCACGCTCTCGAGCGCCCCGTGGTGGTGCGCGCCGGTTTTGGCATTGGCGTGGATGTGGACGGTGCCGGCCCAGATCTTCTGGGCGCCGACACGGGCGGCGTTGATCGCCGCGGCGCGGTTCATGCCCGGCGTCTGCGGCGTGTTGGTGTCCAGGCTGTTCCCCGGGATCACGCGCACCCCGCTGTGCTTCCAGCCGTCGGCGGGGGCCGTGTCGGGGTCGTGGTGTCCGTCATGCGGCATGGCGGCGCGCCTCCGTTCGCGTCGGGGGCAGCATAGCGGCGCCGGCGGGCGCCGTCGCGCGCAGCACCCACAGGCCGGCCGCCAAGCCCACCGCGAGGTTCGTCAGCAGGATGCCGAGCAGCGTGCCGGCCTCGCCGGCCAAGCGGCCGCCAAGCCAAGCCAAGGGCACCCCGACGGCGAGGGTGCGCGCCAGGGACAAGGCCAGCGCGGGGAGGGGCCGCTCCAGGCCGTTGAAGGCCGCGTTCGCCACCGCGATGGCGCCCACCGCGCCGAAGCCCCAGGGCATGAGCGAGAGGTACAGCGCGGTGGACGCGACCACCGCCGGGTCGTCGGTGAACAGCCGCGCGACCTGCGGCCCGAACAACCAGAGCAGCAGGCCGGTCGCGGCGCCGGCCGCGGCGCAGAACAGCAGGGAGGCGCGCATGCCAGCCTGCACCCGCTCCATCCGGCCCGCGCCCGCGTTCTGCGCGGCGAAGGGGTTGGCCACCGCAGAGAGCGCGAAGAAGGCCACCATCGCCAGTGCCTCCACCCGGGAGCCGATGCTGAACCCCGCCACCGCCACCGCGCCGTGCGCGGCGAGCATGGCGGTGAAGAGCGTGGTCCCGACGGGGATGATGGCGTTGGTCGCCGCCGCCGGCAGCCCCACCCGGAGCACCCGGCGCGCCGAGGCGGCGAAGCCGCCGCAGGGGGCCGTGGCCAACCGGTCCAGCAGCCCGAGCGACCGGAGGCGGCGCAGCGCCAGCGCGAGCATGGCGCTCCAGGACACGGCCGCCGCCACAGCGAGGCCGGGGACGCCGAGACCCGGCACCATGGCCGGCACCCCGAAGGCGAGCGGCCAGTCCAGCAGGAAGGCGAAGGCACCGGCGCCGGCCAACGCCGCCCCTTGGAAACGGGTGTCGCCCGCGGCGCGCGTCAGGCTGAGCGCCACGATGCCGGTGACCAGCGGCACCGCCCCAGGGAACCACGCGCGCAGGTAGGCTTGGGCGAGGGCGTGGACCTCCCCCTCCGCGCCGAGGGCGCGGAGCAGCGCGGGGGCCAGGAGCCACCCGGGCACCGCCACCGCCGCGGCCGTCCCCGCGGCCAGCCACAGGGCGTGCGCCGAAAGCCGTTCCACGCTCCGGTCGCCGGCGCCGAGGCCGCGCGCCACCACGGCGGAGGCCCCGGCGCCCAGGCCGATGCCGAAGCTCGTCGCCGTCATCGCGATCGGGGCCGCGAAGCCCAAGGCGGCGAGCGCCTCGCGCCCCAGCAGTCCGACGAGCCAGGTTTCGGCGAGCTGCACGGCAAACATCGCCGCCAGCGCCAGGGCGAGCGGCAGGGTGGTGTTGAACAACAAAGGGCCGACCGGCCCCTCGGTCAGCGCCGCGCGGCGGCGAGGGGCCGGCACCGGCGCCGGCGTGTGGCCGGGACCGTAGGGGAGGGAGTCCATGCCGCGGTTTCCCCACCGCCCATGCCGCGGTCAAGCGCTGGGCCGTCCGGCCGCCACCGTATCCCGGAATACTTTCCTTTTCAGGCAAATCGTGGCGAACGCCGAAGAACGGGGTAAGCTGGGCCAGGGTCTCGCAGGGCGGACGCCCCCGCGAGGAGCCCGCCCCCGATGCAACACGGCGGCGCTCTCCGCGCAGGGAGATCGGCGTCCATAGCGAGACCAGTACCCTGTCGCAGCACCGAGCGCACTTGGCGGAACCGAGCGGCACGCTGACCGGAGGCGGCGAGGCCGGCGACCTCGTGCGCGCCCATGACTGGGGCTCGACTCCCCTGGGCCCGCTGCACCGGTGGCCGCTGCCGCTGCGCACGCTGGTCGGCGTCATGCTGCGTTCCCGCCAGCCGATGGCGCTGGCCTGGGGGCCGGAGCGCACGCTGCTCTACAACGACGGCTACGTCCCGGTGCTCGGCCAGCGCCACCCGCGCGCGCTCGGCCGCCCGTTCCTCGACGTTTGGAACGAATTGTCGGACGACGTGGGCCCCGTCGTGGACCAAGCCTTCTCGGGCGAAGCGGTCTGGCACGAGGACCTGCCGCTCACCCTCCACCGCAAAGGCTACCCCGAAACCGCGTACTTCACCCTGTCCTACACGCCGGTCCACGACGAGCACGGGGCCGTGGCCGGCATCTTCTGCGCCTGCACGGAGACAACCGGGCGGGTGCTGTTCGCGCGGCGCCAAGCCTTCCGCGTCGAATTGGAAAGCCGGTTGCGCGGGCTGGCCAACCCCGGCGCCCTCGCCGCCACCGCTACGCGGATGCTCGGGCCGTGGCTGCGGGCGGCGCGCGTGTTCTACGTCGAAGTGGACGCCGACGACGCCCACGGCGCCATCACCCAGAACTGGAACGAGCCGCGCGTGGCGGACGTGATGGGCCGGCGGTTCCGCCTCGACGACTACGGACCGGCGCTGGTGCGGGACGTGCTTGGCGGGCGGGTGGCCGCTATCGACGACCTTTCCGCCGACCCGCGCACCCGCGGCGAGCCGGCCCGCACCTTCGCCGCCTGCGGGGCCGCGGCGTTGATCGCCGTGCCCGTGGCGCAGGGGGGGCGGACATCGGCCGTCCTGGTCGTCCACCACGACGCGCCGCGCCACTGGTCGCCCGAGGAGGTGGACGTCGCCTGCGAGGTCGCGGGGCGGACGCGCCACGCCGCCGAGCGCAGCCGGACGGCGCGCGCCTTGCGGGCGAGCGAGGCGCGGTTCCGCGCCTTGGTGGACGCCTCGGCGCAGATCGTTTGGACCACCGACGCGAACGGCAGGGCGGTGGAGGACTCGCCCTCCTGGCGGGCGTTCACCGGCCAGACCCAGGAGGAATGGCTGGGCCGGCGGTGGACCGACGCCATCCACCCGGAGGACGCGGGGCGCGTGGCCCGGGGTTGGGCGGACGCGGTGGCGTCCAGCGCGCCCTATGCAGCGGAGTACCGCCTCCGCCACGCCGCGAGCGGCACCTGGCGGATGACCAGCGCGCGGGCGGTGCCGCTGCGCAACGCCGACGGCACGGTGCGCGAGTGGGTGGGCATGAACGCCGACATCACCGAGTTGCACCGCGCCGGGGAGGAGCTGCGCCGCCTCAACGCCACCCTGGAGCAGCGGGTCGAGGAGCGGACGCTGGAGCGCGACCGCTTGTGGCGGACCAGCCAGGATGCCTTCCTCGTCATCTCGCCGGACGGCGTCTGCCTGAGCGTCAGCCCCGCATACGAACGCCTGCTCGGGTGGGCCGAGCAGGACTCCTTGCTGAAGCCGTTCACGAACTGCACGCACCGCGACGACGCGGAGCGCACGGCCGCCGAGTTCCGCAGCGTCGCCGCCGGCAAGCCGTCCCGGGGCTTCGAGATCCGGATGCGGCACAAGGACGGGGGCTGGCGCTGGATCGCCTGGACGGCCGCGCTCGACGACGGGCGCATCTACGCCGTGGCGCGCGACGTCACCGCCGAGAAGGCGCGCGCGGAGGAGGTCGCGGCCGTGAACCGCCAGCTCGTGGCGCAGATCGAGGAGCGCGAGCGGGTGGAGGAGACGCTCCGCCGCATGCAGCGCCTGGAGGCGGTGGGCCAGCTCACCTCCGGCGTCGCGCACGACTTCAACAACCTGCTCACCGTGGTGCTGGGCAACACCGCCTTCCTCAAGCGCGGCATCCTCGCCGCGGGCCTCGACGGCAAGCTGCTGGAGCGCCTGGACCACGTTCGCACCGCGGCCGAGCGCGGCGCCACGCTCACAGCGCAGCTCCTCGCCTTCTCGCGCCGGCAGCGCCTGGAAGCCCGGCCGGTGGACCTGAACGCCACGGTGGCCAACATGCACGATCTGCTGCGGACGTCGGTGGGGAGCCGCGTCCGGGTCGGCACCGACCTCGATCCGTCGCTGCGGCGAGCGTTGGTGGACCCGACGCAGATCGAGCTGGTGCTGCTCAACCTCGCGATCAACGCCCGCGACGCGATGGAGGGCGGGGGCTCGCTTTCCATCGAGACCGCGAACGTGCGCCTGGGCGAGCCGCGGCGGCCCGAAGAGCCGCCCGCCGGCGAGTACGTCATGGTGGCGGTGGCGGACACCGGCTTCGGCATGCCGCCCGAGGTCGCGGCCAAGGCGTTCGAGCCCTTTTTCACCACCAAGCCGGTCGGCAAGGGGTCGGGGCTGGGGTTGGCGCAGGTCTACGGCTTCGCCAAGCAGTCGGGCGGCGGTGTTTCCATGGAGTCGGCGCCCGGCCGCGGCACGACGGTGAAGGTCTACCTGCCGAGCGCACCGGCTTCGGCGGCGGACGGCGACGCGGCGGCCGCCGGCCCGGGCGGGGAAGCACGGCCGGGCGGCGCGGGCCGGGCGGCGCGGCCCGCCCACATCCTCCTAGTGGACGACGACAACGCCGTCCGCGAGGTCACGGCGTCGGCGCTGCGCGACCTCGGCCACACGGTGGTGGAAGCGAACGGCGGACCGCCGGCGCTCGACGTCCTCAACCGGCCGAGCCAGCGCGTGGACCTGTTGGTGGTGGACTTCGCCATGCCGGGCATGAACGGTGTGGAGGTGGCGCGCGGGGCGCGGACCGCCCGGCCGGGCCTGCCTGTGCTGTTCATCACCGGCTACGCCGACCTGTCGGCCCTGGCCGGCACGGGCGAGGACCGCATCGTGCAAAAGCCCTTCCGCGAAAGCGAGCTGGAACGGAAGGTCGCCCGGTGCCTAGCCGAAGCGCGCGAGGCCCTGGAGCCGCCGATCGAGAATGACTTGGCCGTGTCCACCTGAGGCGGCCGCCACTGGCGCGGACGGCGCCGCCCGGCGGCGGACCGGCCGCGCCGTCACCCGTGGCAGGCGCAACCCGCGTGGCCGCAGCCGGAGCCGTCCTTGTGGTGGTCGGCGCAGCTCTCGCTGCAGAACAGCCGCCCCTCGCGCTTCACGCCGCCGTCCGTCTTCACGACGCAAACGCAGTCGCTGCACGCGCACTTCACCATGTCCACCGTCGCCGACATCGCACGCTCCCGTCGCTGGAAACCCCAATGGCCATCCAGATAGCAAGCGGGGGCCGTGTTATGTAATCACCGCAGTGCCGCCGGCGCGGCGGCGGCCGTTATCGCGAGAGGATGCGCGCCGCCGCGTCGGCCAGCACCTCGCAGCCGAGCGCCAGGTGCTCGCGCTTGGTGTCCTCTGCCCAGTGGTGGCTGATGCCGCCGATGGAGGGCACGAACAGCATCGCCGCCGGCATGACCCGACCGATCCACTGCGCGTCGTGCCCGGCGCCGGAGGGCATACGCCGCCATTGGCCGGGCGCCCGCGCCTCCGCCGCCGCGGCCAGCGCGTCCATGAAGCCCGGGTCGCAGAGCGCGGGCGTGGCGCGGGACATCTGGTCGAGGGTGGCGGTGCAGCGCTCGCGCCGGTTGCTTTCCCGCACCAGGGCGCGGAGCGTGGTTTCCAGCCGCTCCAAAACCGGCACCTCCACGTCCCGGAACTGGAACAGGACGTCCGCGCGGCCCGGGATGATGGAGGGCGCGCCGGGCTCCAGCGCGATCCGGCCCGTGGTCCAGGTGGTGCGCTCGGCGCAGACGCGCGGGAACTCCCGGTCTATGGCGGCGAGCAGGCGCACGGCGGCGAGGCCGGCGTCGCGCCGCTCGGCCATGGTGGTGCCGCCGGCGTGGTCCTGCGCCCCTTCGACCGTGATCCGCCATTGCCAGATGGCGACGATGCCGGTGACGACGCCGACCCGCTCCCCGGCGCCCTCCAACTGCGTGCCCTGCTCGATGTGCATCTCCAGGAAGCCGCGATAACGGTCGCGGTCGAGCGTCATGCGCGGCAGGCCGGCGAGGCCCGCGGCGGCCAGGGCGTCGCGCAGCGGGGTGCCGTCCGTGCGGTTGCGGCTGCGGTCGATCTCCTCGTCCGACAAGGCGCCGATGATGGAGCGGCTGCCGAGGAAGCCGCCCTCGAAATGGCCCTCCTCGTCGGCGAAGGCGGCCACGTCCACGGGGAGGCCCGCGCGCGCCAGCGCGAGCCCGGCCACCACGCCGAGCGCGCCGTCCAGCCAACCGGCGTGGCTCTGCGTTTCGATGTGGCTGCCCACCAGCAGGTGCGGCCCCGGCCCCCGGTGGCGGCCGAGCACGTTGCCGATGCCGTCAATGGACGGCTCCAGCCCGCACTCCTCCATGCGCGCCATCAGCCAGCGGCGGCTCTCCATGTCCTGCGGCGAGTAGGTCGGCCGGTGGACGCCGGTCTTGTAGCGGCCGATCTCGCGCAGGTCGTCGAGGTCGCGGAGGAAGCGTTCGGTGTCTACGGCGGCGGCCATGGCGGCGGGCTCTCCTGGCGGGCGGGGAAGGGGTGGCGCCAAGGATGCCGTTCGCCGGGGCTGGCCTCCAGCCCCCGGCCGTGTTGGGCTCCGCCCAGCCTGGGAAAGGCCCGGAACCATGGGCAGCACCTTCGAGTACCCCGCCATGGAGCGGGCCCACATGGGCACGGCGTTCGACGAAGCCGTCGCGGAAGAGGCGGGGCGGGCCGGTGCCGCGCGCGTGTTCCTCATGCTGGGCGGCACCATTTCGCGCGAGACCGACTGGGCGGAGCGGTTGGAGCGGCGCCTGTCCCGGGCCGGCGCCGCGCTCGCCGGCCGGTGGGACCGCGTAGCTTCGCACACGCCGCGGAGCGACGTGATCGCAGCGACGCGGGCGGCGCGCGATGCGCGGGCCGACTTGGTGGTGACTCTGGGCGGCGGCTCGGTGACGGACGCCGGCAAGATGGTTCGGATGTGCCTCGCCAACGGCGTGTATGAGGAAGCGCGGCTCGATCCGCTCATGAGCGTGTTCGAGGGCGGGCGCCGCTTCATCCCGGACAAGAAGCCGCCCGCACCGCCGCAGGTCTGCGTGCCGACCACGCTTTCGGCCGGCGACTTCTCGGCCACCGCGGGCTGCACCGACACGGCGCGCGGCATGAAGCAGAGCTTCGCGCACCCGCGCATGATGGCGACGGCCGTGGTGCTCGACCCCGCCGTGACGCTGCGGACGCCCGAATGGCTGTTCCTCTCCACCGGCATCCGCGCCGTGGACCACGCGGTGGAGGACATCTGCTCCACCAACGGCAACGCCTTCGCCGAGGGCGCCTCCATGCAGGCGCTGCGCCTGCTGACGCGGGGCTTGCGCCGCGCCAGGGCCGGGCCGGGCGACGAGGCGGCGCGGCTGGACTGCCTGCTCGGCGCCTGGATGTCGATGGTAGGCTCGCAATCGGGCGTGCAGAAGGGCGGCAGCCACGGCATCGGCCACGCGCTCGGCGGCACCGCCGGCGTGCCGCACGGCTACACCTCCTGCACCATGCTGCCGCCGGTGCTGCGCTTCAACCTGCCGGCCAACGCCGACCAGCAGGCGCTGGTGAGCGAGGCCATGGGAGCGCCCGGCAAGCCGGCGTCGGAACTGGTGGCGGAGCTGGTCGCGGAACTCGGCCTGCCAGGACGGCTGCGCGACTGCGGCGTGAGGGAAGGGCAGCTCGACGCGGTGGCCGAGGCGGCGATGCACGACCGTTGGATACCGACCAACCCGCGCCCGCTCGACCTCGCCGCCGTGCGGGCGCTGTTGCAGGAAGCCTATTGAGGCTCAGTCTTCGAGGATCGCCACGGCGCGGGTCCAGCCGGCCGAGCCGCGGTGCACCTTCACCGGGAAGCACACCACCTGGAAGCCGTCGTGCGGCAGGGCCTCCAGGTTGTGCAGCTTCTCGAGGTGCGAGTAGCCGATCTCGCGGCCCGCGCGGTGGCCTTCCCAAATGAGGTCCGGCGAGCCGCCCTCGGCTATGCGCTTCTTCGTCGCGCTGAACGGCGCGTCCCAGGACCAGGCGTCGGTGCCGACCAGCCGCACGCCGCGCTCCAGCAGCCACAGCGTCGCGGCCTTGCCAATGCCGCAGCCGCTGTCCACGTAGTCGTCCTCGCCGTAGCGGCTCCCGGCGCGGGTGTTCACCAACACGATCTCCAGCGGCTTCAGCTCGTGGCCGATGCGGCGCAACTCGGCCTCGACCTCGTCCGGCTGCACGACATGGCCGTCCGGCAGGTGGCGGAAGTCGAGCTTCACGCCGGGCTGGTGGCACCATTCCAGCGGCACCTCGTCGATGCGCCAGGACGGCTCGCCGCCCGGCACCAGCCGCTCGTTCATGCGCGAGAAGTAGTGGTAGGGCGCGTCGAGGTGGGTCCCGTTATGGGTGGAGATGCGGACGCGCTCCACAGCCGCGTACTCGCCCTCCGGCAGCGCGCCGATCGGCACGCCCATGTAGTCCGCCATGCGCGGCGCGGTCTGGTGGTGGTCCAGGTATTCGATCTCCGGCAGCATGTCCGGCGGGTCGCTGCGTATGCCGGCTTTCAGCGGCGCGGAGATGTCGATGAAGCGGCGGGGCATGGCGGCCGGTCCCTCCTAATCCGCTCGGAGCACGCGCACGGGGCTGCCCTCCAGGTAGCCCTCCACCGCCTCCACCGCGCCCTGGAAGTAGACGCGGTAGTTCTCTTCCGTGACGTAGCCGAGGTGCGGGGTCAGCACCGTATTCGGCGCCGAGAGGATGGGGTGGTCCGGCGGCAGCGGCTCCTGGTCGTACACGTCCAGGCCGGCGCCGGCGATGCGGCCCTCGCGCAGCGCGGCGATGAGCGCATCCTGGTCCACCAGCGGCCCGCGGCTGGTGTTCACGATGAACGCCCCGCGCTTCATCCGTGCGATGTCGTCGGCGCCGACGATCCCGCGCGAGCGCTCCGACAGGACGACGTGCAAGGTCAGCACGTCCGCCTCGGCCATCAGCGCGGCCTTGCCCACCCGCGTCGCGCCCGCCGCGGCGGCGCGCTCGTCCGTCAGGTTGGGGCTCCAGGCGACCACGCGCATCCCGAAGGCCGCGCCGACCCGCGCCACCCGCGCGCCGAGGTTGCCCAGGCCGAGCACGCCGAGCGTCTTGCCCTCCAGTCCGTTGCCCAGCGCCACCTGCCAACGCCCCTCCCGCAGGGCGCGCTCCTGCTCCGGGATGCGGCGCGCCAAGGACAGGATGAGGCCCCAGGTCAGGTCCACGGTGGGGTTGCCGAAGCCGGGCGTGCCGCAGACGGTGACGCCCTTCTCCGCGCAGGCCGCCAAGTCCACCGACCGGTTCCGCATCCCGGTGGTGACCAGCAGCCGGAGGTTGGGCAGCCGTTCGACCAGGGCGCGCGCGAACGGCGTGCGCTCGCGCATGATCACCAGCGCGTCGAACGGGCGGAGGCGTTCCGCCAACGCGTCCGGATCGGCCAGGGTGTCGCGGAAGACTTCGATCGCGAGGTCCGCGGGCAGGCGATCCCAAGGCCCGAGGGCGCGCGCGACGCCCTGGTAGTCGTCCAGGATGGCGAGGCGGGTCAGGTCCGGCATGGCGGCGGCGCCTCCGTCAGAGCATCAGGAACCGCTGCGCGGCGTCGCGCAGCGCGGCGGGGAGGGGGACGGCGCGGTCCTGACGCGCGCGCTCCACGTAGACGTGGACGAAGTGGCCCTCCGCCGCGGCCCGGTCCTCTTCGTTGCGGAAGATGCCGATCTCGTAGCGGATGGAGGAGGTGCCGAGCCGGCCGCAGCGCAGGCCGCAGGTCACCTCGTCCGGGAAGGCGATCGGCGCAGCGTAGCGGCAGGCGGTTTCCACCACCAGCCCGACCACCGTGCTGGACGAGAGGTCCAGCACCCCGTTCGCCAGGAGGAAGCGAGCGACCGCCGTGTCGAAGAAGCTGTAGTAGGCGACGTTGTTGACGTGGCCGTACACGTCGTTGTCCATCCAGCGCGTCGGCAGGGACAGGTACAAGCGGTAATCGGCGCGGATGCCGGGCCGGGGCTTCGGGCCGCTCATCGGGCGCGGCCGCCGCCCGCCGCCCGTGGCGCCATCGGTGTTTCCGCGTACCCCAAAACCCTTCCTCCGCCGGCGGCGCCCACTATGCGGGCGGACGCGCCGGCCGCCAAACGGCGGGCCTGCGCAGCCGACTACGGGAACCGTTCCGCATGCGGTGCTGCACTTCGGGCTTATCCCCGCGCCCCGGCCCGGCTATAGACCTCCTGGTCGCGGACGGTTTCCTGGGCCCTCCGCATTCCACCTTACGGTTGCTCCGCAGAGAACGACTTGAACACGCAGACGCGCCCCGAGACCTTCCGCCTCCGCGCCGGCAACTTCAACCTGCTGGTCCTGCGACTGCTCGACCACCGGCCCGACGCGGTGCTGCCGAGCCTCGGCGACCAATTCCGCCGGGCGCCCGGCTTCCTGCGCTTCGCGCCCATCGCCATAGGCCTGGGCGACCTCGAGGCGCGGCCGGACGAGGTGGACTTCAAGTCGCTGGTCTCCGGGCTGCGGTCGCTCGAGATCGTCCCGATCGGCACCACCGGCGGCAGCCCGCAGATGCGCCAGGCGGCGCAGGCGGCCGGCTTGCCGCCGCTCCGGCCGGTCGGTGGGCCGAAGGAGGCCGAGGAAGACCTGCCGCCGCTGCCCGCCGTTCCGGCCG
>NZ_BAAAFZ010000028.1:38972-131930 GCF_039523795.1 Craurococcus roseus
GGCCCCCGTCGGCGAGGCCGCCGCCGCCGCGCCGCCGCCGCCGCCCGCGGACGTCCGCGCGTCCCTGATCATCTCGGACCCGGTGCGGTCCGGCCAGCGCATCCACGCGCAGGGTTCGGACCTCGTCGTGGCCTCCACCGTGAACCAGGGCGCCGAGGTCATCGCCGACGGCAACGTCCACGTCTACGGCGCCCTGCGCGGCCGGGCGGTGGCCGGCGCCGCCGACGACCACAACGCGCGCATCTTCGCCCTCACCTTCGATCCCGAACTGGTCGCCATCGCGGGATTCTACGCGGTGCGCGAGAACCTGGGCGAGGTGCCGAAGGGGCGCGCCGTGCAGGTGCGGCTCGACGGGGAGCAGATGCGCTTCGAGGCGCTTGGATAGGAACGGGCCGCGTCGTGGGGCACCGGGGACCGGGAACCGCCCGAGGGGGCATGGCACAGGGGGAAACAGCGCCATGGCGCAAGTGATCGTCGTCACGTCCGGCAAGGGCGGGGTGGGCAAGACCACGACCAGCGCCGCGTTCGCCACGGGCCTCGCGCAGCGCGGCAAGAAGACGGTGGTGATCGACTTCGACGTCGGCCTCCGCAACCTCGACCTCATCATGGGCGTCGAGCGGCGGGTGGTGTTCGACATCGTCAACGTCATCCAGGGCGAGGCCAAGCTCAACCAGGCCCTGATCCGCGACAAGCGCGTGGACACGCTCTCCATCCTCCCGGCCAGCCAGACCCGCGACAAGGACGCGCTGACCCGCGAGGGCGTGCAGACCATCATCGACGAGCTGCACGAGGACTTCGACTTCATCCTCTGCGACAGCCCGGCCGGCATCGAGAAGGGCGCGCTGCTGGCGCTCTACTTCGCCGACCAAGCGGTGGTCGTCACCAACCCCGAGGTGTCGTCCGTGCGCGACTCGGACCGCATCCTCGGCGTCCTCCAGTCCAAGTCGAAGCGCGCGGAGGAGAAGCGGGACAAGGTGAAGGAGCACCTGCTCGTCACCCGTTACGACCCGCTGCGCGCAGAGCGCGGCGAGATGCTGAAGCTCGACGACGTGCGCGAGATCCTGGCGATCCCGCTGCTCGGCGTGGTGCCGGAGAGCGAGAGCGTGCTCCGCGCGTCCAACACCGGCACGCCGGTGATCATGGACAGCGAGAGCATGGCGGGGAGGGCCTACAAGGACGCCGTCGGGCGCTTCCTCGGCGAGGAGATCCCGCACCGCTTCCTGGAACCGGAACGCCGCGGCGGCCTGTTCAAGCGCCTGTTCGGGGGGAGGGCCGCCTGATGAAGTGGCTCGAACTCTTCCGCGCCAAGAAGGCGGCCGAAGCGGAGCCGCCTGCCCCTTCCGCGTCCCAGGCCAAGGAGCGCTTGCAGATCGTGCTCGCGCACGAGCGCATCGGCCGCGCGCGCGAAGATTTCCTGCCCAAGCTCCAGCAGGAGTTGGTGGCGGTGGTGGCGCGCTACGTCGCCATCGACCCGGGCAAGGTGAACATCAACCTCGACCGCGGCGGCGACATGTCCACCCTGGCGATCGAGATCGAGCTGCCGGGCGCGAAGCCCGCCGGCGCGGCCATGCAGAGGGCCGCCGCCGCCGGCTGAAACGGGGAGGGGCGGCAGCGCCGCCCCGATCCGGGTCCGGAGTCTCAGCCGCCAGGCGGCGACACCGCGTGCTCGCGCAGCACGGCGCCGTTGGACGGGTCCACCTCGCGCAGCACCACGTCGTAGCCCCACAGGCTGGCCAGGTGGCGCAGCACCTGCCGCGCCTCGCCTTCCTGCAACAGCCGTCCCGCATCGGTGCGGTGCTCCAAGACCAGCTTGCGGTCGCCGATGAGGTCCACGTCCACCACCTGGATGTCCGGATCGGTCCAGGCCGGATCGTAGGTGCGGGCCAGCGCCCGGCGCACGTTCCGGTAGCCCTGCTCGTCGTGAACCGCGTCCACCCGCAGCACCGGCTCCGCGGCGTCGTCCACCACCTGGAACAGCCGCAGCTTGCGCATCAGGCGCGGGCTGAGGAACTGGAGCACGAAGCTCTCGTCGCGGTACTCCGCCCAGGCCTCGCGCAGCACCGGCATCGGGTCGCCGCAGCCGGCCCAGTCGGGGAACCACTCGCGGTCCTCGCCCGACGGCTCCCGGCAGATGCGCTCGATGTCCTCCATCATGGCGAAGCCGAGCGCGTAGGGGTTGATGCCGCCGTAGCGCCGGTCGTCGAAGTCCGGCTGCATCACCACGCTGGTGTGCGAGTGCAGCGCTTCCAGCAGCGCGCCGTCGGTGAGGCGCCCCTGCTCGTGCAGCCGGTTGAGGATGCGGTGGTGGACGTAAGTGGCGCAGCCCTCGTTCATCACCTTGGTCTGGCGCTGCGGGTGGAAGTACTGCGCGATGTTGCGGACGATCCGCAGGATCTCGCGTTGCCAGGGCGCCAGCAGCGGCGCGGTCTTCTCCAGGAAGAAGAGGATGTTCTCCTGCGGCAGTTGCAGCAGCGCGCGCCGCTTGTCGTCCTCGCTGGCCGAGGTCGCCGCGGCCGGCTTGTTGGGCAGGGTGCTCCAGAGCACGTCGTAGATGCGCTCGTCGTGCTCGCGCCGCTCGCGCTCGCGCTTCTCCTCGGAGCGCAGGTCGATCGGGCGCCGCCGCTGGCGGTGGACGCCGTAGTTCATCAGCGCGTGCGCCGAGTCGAGCAGCCGCTCCACCGCCGCCTCGCCGTGCTTCTCCTCCGCGCGCTGCACGTAGGCCTTGGCGAATTCGAGGTAGTCGAGGATGCCCTTGGCGTCCGTCCAATCGAGGAACAGGCGGTTGTTGCGGAAGAAGTGGTTGTGGCCGAACGCCGCGTGCGCGATCACCACGGCCTGCAAGGTCGCGGTGTTCTCCTCCATCACGTAGGAGAGGCAGGGGTCGGAGTTGATGACGATCTCGTAGGCGAGGCCGCGCAGCCCCTTCCGGTACAGCGCCTCGTGGTGCGCGAAGTGCTTGCCGAAGGACCAATGGCGGTAGAACAGCGGCAGGCCGACCGAGGCGTAGGCGTCGAGCATCTGCTCGGCGCTGATGACCTCGATCCGGTTGGGGTAGACTGACAGCCCCATCTCGCCGAGCGCGATCTCCTCGCAGGCGTCGTGGATGCGGCGCAGCGTCCCGAAGTCCCACTCCGCGCCGGTGTACAGCGGCTCGTGGGCCTTGGCGGCGGCCGTGGTGGTGCTCATGCGCGCGCCCCTTCGCCGCCGGCCGGTTGCTTCTGGAACAGTTCGCGGAACACCGGGAAGATCTCGCGGCGGTGCCGGACCTTCTTCATCGCCATCGGCGCGCCCATGGCCACCAGCGTCTCGTAGGTGCGCCACAGGTCGGTCGGCCCGCGCGGGAAGCCCGGCATCCCGTGCTCGCCGTCGCGCCCGACCTCGATGTAGGCGTAGTACTGGCAGGCCGGCAGGATCTCCTCCGTCAGCAGCCGCGCCGTGCGCTGGCTGTCGCCGGAAGCGTTGTCGCCGTCCGAGGCCTGGGCGGCGTAGATGTTCCAATCGGCCGGCGGGTAGCGGTCCGCCACCACGCGCCGCATCTCCTCCAGCGCGGTCGAAACCAGCGTCCCGCCCGTCTCGCGGCTGTTGAAGAAGGTCTCCTCGTCCACCTCCGCCGCCTCGTGGGTATGGCGGATGAACACCAGCTCCACATGCTTGTACCGCCGCTGGAGGAACAGGTAGAGCAGCACGTAGAAGCGCTTGGCGAGGTCCTTCATGTCCTCCGTCATGGAGCCGGACACGTCCATGAGGCAGAACATCACCGCCTGCGCCACCGGGCGCGGCACCGGCTCGAAGCGCCGGTAGCGCACGTCAACCGGGTCGATGTAGGGGATGCGCTGCGTCCGGCGGCCCATGCGCTCCAGTTCGGCGCGGAGCGCGGGCAACCGGTCGTCCGGGTCGCCTTCCGCCTCCCGCCGCGCGATCTCCTCGCGCAACGCCTCCGCCTCTTCCGGCTTGGGCCGGCGGAGGGCGATGCGGCGCGACAGGCTGTTCCGCATGGTGCGGGCGATCGAAAGGTTGGCCGGCGAGCCGCTGACGGCGTAGCCCGCCCGGTGCCACGCCGGGTCGGACCCCTCGACCAGCCGCCGCTTGGCCATCTCCGGCAGTTCGAGGTCGTCGAGGAAGAGGTCGAGGAACTCCTCGCGCGTCAGGACGAAGCGGAACTCGTCTTCGCCCGACCCGTCCGGGCTGCCCTCGCTGCCGCCGCCCCCGCCGCCGCCGCCCGGCGGGCGGGGGATCTCGTCGCCGGCCCGGTACTCCTTGTTGCCGGGCAGCACGTGGTCGCGGACGCCGCCGTCGCCGTGGTGGAAGGTCGGTTCGCGGATGCCGTGCAGGGGGATCGACACCTCGCCGCCGGAGTCGGCGCTGCGGATGCCCCGCTTCGCCGAGGCATCGCGCACCGCGTCCTGCACCAGCGCCTTGGCGCGGCGCAGGAAGCGCTGCCGGTTGGGTAGGCTGCGGCCGCTCGGATTAAGGCGTCGGTCCAGGATCTGCATTCGCGCCTTCCGCGGGAGGGTTGCGGGCGGGCCGGTCGTCAGCCCGCCTGCTTCACCCGCATGTACCATTCCACGAGCCGCCGCACCTGCCTTTCCGTGTAACCGCGCGCGGTCATGCGGGACACGAACTCCGTGTGCTTCTTCTCGGTCTCGCCGTCCTTCTTGGAGCCGAAGGAGATCACCGGCAGCAGGTCCTCCACCTGGCTGAACATCCGCCGCTCGATCACCTCCCGGATCTTCTCGTAGGAGGTCCAAGACGGGTTCTTGCCGGAGTTCTTGGCCCGGGCGCGCAAGGAGAACTTCACGACCTCGTTGCGGAAGTCCTTCGGGTTGGCGATGCCGGCCGGCTTCTCGATCTTGGTGAGCTCCTGGTTCAGCAGCTCGCGGTTCATCATCTGGCCGGTATCGGGGTCCTTGAAGTCCATGTCCTCGACCCAGGCGTCGGCGTAGGCCACGTAGCGGTCGAAGAGGTTCTGTCCGTAGTCGTTGTAGGACTCGAGGTAGGCCTTCTGGATCTCGTTGCCGATGAACTCGGCGTAGCGCGGCGCCAGCTCCGCCTTGATGGCCTCCAGGTAGCGCTTCTCCACCTCGTCCGGGTACTGTTCCCGGCGGATCGCCTGCTCCAGCGCGAACATCAGGTGCACCGGGTCGGCGGCGATCTCGGTGGTGTCGTGGTTGAAGGTGGCGGCCAGCACCTTGAAGGCGAAACGGGTGGAAGCACCGTCCATGCCCTCGTCCGGGCCGGCGGCGTCGCGGTACTCGGACAGGGTCTTCGCCCGCGGGTCCGTCTCCTTCAGGCTCTCGCCGTCGTAGACCCGCATCTTGGCGTAGAGGTTCGAATTCTCGTGCCGCTTGAGGCGCGAGAGCACCGTGAACCGCGCCAGCATCTCCAAGGTGGCCGGGGCGCAGGGCGCCTCCGCCAGCTCCGAGCCGCGCACCAGCTTCTCGTAGATGCGCTGCTCCTCCGTCACCCGGAGGCAGTAGGGCACCTTGATGACGTAGATGCGGTCGATGAAGGCTTCGTTGTTCTTGTTGTTGCGGAAGCTCTGCCACTCCGCCTCGTTGGAGTGGGCCATGATGATGCCCCCGAAGGGGATGGCGCCGATGTTCTCGGTGCCGATGTAGTTGCCCTCCTGCGTCGCGGTGAGCAGGGGGTGCAGCATCTTGATCGGCGCCTTGAACATCTCGACGAACTCGAGGATGCCCTGGTTGGCGCGGTTCAGGCCGCCGGAGAAGCTGTAGGCGTCGGGGTCGTTCTGCCCGAACATCTCCAGCTTGCGGATGTCCACCTTGCCGACGAGAGACGAGATGTCCTGGTTGTTCTCGTCGCCCGGCTCGGTCTTCGCCACCGCGATCTGGCGGAGGCGCGACGGGTTGAGCTTGACCACCCGGAACTTCGAAAGGTCGCCCTCGAACCCGTCCAGGCGCTTCAGGCACCAGGGGCTCATCAGCCCGGTCAAGCGCCGGCGCGGGATGCCGTAGCGCTCTTCCAGCGTGGTGCCGAGGCGCTCCGCGTCGAACAGGCCGAGCGGGCTCTCGAACACGGGGCTGATCTCGTCGCCTGCCTTGAGCACGTAGATCGGCTCCGCCTCCATCAGCGCCTTGAGCCGCTCGGCGAGGGACGACTTGCCGCCGCCCACCGGCCCGAGCAGGTAGAGGATCTGCTTGCGCTCCTCCAAGCCCTGCGCCGCGTGGCGGAAGAAGCCGACGATCCGCTCGATCGTCTCCTCCATCCCGAAGAACTCGGAGAAGGCCGGGTAGACGCGGATGGTGCGGTTCAGGAATATGCGGCCGAGCCGCGGATCCTTGGCCGTGTCCACGACCTTGGGTTCGCCGATCGCCTTCAGGATGCGCTCGGGCGCCGAGGCGTACATCCCCGGATCGGTGCGGCACGCCTCCAGGTATTCGGCGACCGACATATCCGCTTCCCGCCGCGCCTCGTAGGAGCGGGCGTAGTCTGCGAAGATGTCCAACGTCGTATCCATGCGACAACCCCCGGCAGCGTTGCCAATCCCCCTGGCGACGCTTTGAATATGGTGCCTGCGATGCGCCTTAAAGGTAAAGTTTTATTGCGGAGACGCACCGCGATTGCGTATTTTAGCGCGTTCTCCGGCAGGAGCGGTGCAGAAGAGCACAGGGCGACTCACAACGTTTTCAAAATGAGCCGGTTCGGCCACACGGCCCGCAGCCCGCGCCGTGCGGGCGAGGCTCGCCGCACCCGACTTGCGGCCCCCTGCTTGGCGCGTCAGTCGTCGTCCGCGCCGGCGGCGACGCCGGCCAGGGTGCCGCCGTCCACCACGATGCTCTGCCCGGTCATGAAGCTGCCGGCCGGGGCGGCGAGGAATACGGCGGCGCCGGCGATCTCGTCCGGCTCCCCGATCCGCTTCAGCGGCGTTTCACGGGTGCGTTTGCTGTAAGTGTCCGGGTTCTCCCAGAGGGCGCGCGCGAAGTCCGTGCGGACCAAGCCGGGGGAGATGCAGTTGGCCCGGATGTTCTTCGGCCCCCACTCCACGGCGAGGTTGCGGGCGAGTTGCAGGTCCGCCGCCTTGGTGATGGCGTAGGCCCCGAGCATCGCCGACCCCCGGTAGCCGCCGATGGACGAGACGATGACGATGGACCCGCCCCCGCGCCCCTCCATGGAGGGGATGCACATGTGGGCCAGCCACATGTTCGACTTCACGTTGGTCGCCATCATCTTGTCGAAGACCTCGTCCTCCATCGTCATGGCCGGGCCGAAGTGCGGGTTGATGGCGGCGTTGCAGACCAGCACGTCCACCCCGCCCCAGCGCTCCACCGTGGCGTCCACCAGCGCCTGGAGCTCCGGCTTGCGGCCGATGTTGCAGGCCACCGCGAAGGCCTCGCCGCCCCGCGCCGCGATGCCGTCCACCACCTCCTGGCAGGCCGCGAGCTTCCGGGACGAGACGGCGACTTTGGCGCCGTGCTGGGCCAGCCGCTCGCAGATCGCCCGGCCGATGCCGCGCGACCCCCCGGTCACGATGGCGGTCTTGCCGGACAGGTCGAACAGGTTGGCGGCGGAGGCGGCGGGCGCGGTAGCGGCTGGGGGCATGGCGGTCTCCTCTTTGCTTCGTTGGGCCGAGTCTCCCGGCGCGGCTGGCGGGGCGTCAAGGCGGCGGCAACCGCGCCGTCTGGACGGCCGCCCGCGCTCGGATAGGCTCGCCGCATGAGCGGCAACGGTTTCCACGGCGTCTTCCCCTATCTCGTCTCGCCGGTCGGACCGGACGGCCGGGTGATCGAGGGCGAGTTGCGCCGGCTGGTGGACCACCTGATCGCCGCCGGCGTCCACGGCCTGACGCCGCTCGGCAGCACCGGGGAGTTCGCCTACCTCGACGCCGCCCAGAAGCGGCGGGTGGTCGAGGTGGTGGTGGAGCAGGCGAGGGGCCGGGTGCCGGTGGTGGCCGGCGCCGCCGCGACCACCACGGCGGAGGCGGTGCGGCAGGCGAAGGAGTGGGCGGCGATCGGAGCCGACGGCATCCTCGCCATCATGGAGGCCTACTTCCCGGTGCCGGAGGCCGGGGTGGTGTCCTACTTCCAAGCGGTCGCCGACGCCACGGACCTGCCGGTGGTGCTCTACACGAACCCGAATTTCCAGCGGAGCGACCTGTCCCTTTCGGCGGTCGAAGCGCTCTCGCGCCACCCCCGGATCGGTTACATCAAGGACGCCTCCAACAACACCGGCCGGCTGCTGTCGGTCCTGATCCGGACGGGGGGCCGGATGAAGGTCTTCGCCGCCTCCGCCCACGTGCCGGCGGCGGTGATGCTGATCGGCGGGGTCGGCTGGATGGCCGGCCCGGCCTGCGCCGTCCCGCGCGAGAGCGTGCGCCTCTACGAATTGTGCCGCGACGGCCGCTGGCCGGAGGCGATGGCGCTGCAACAGCCGCTGTGGCGGCTGAACGAGCTGTTCGCGGCCCACTCGCTCGCCGCTTGCATCAAGGGCGCGCTCCAGCTCCAAGGCTTCGCGGTTGGCGACCCCCTGCCGCCGCAACCGCCGCTGTCCGAAGCCGGCCGGGCCGCCGTGCAAGAGGCGCTGGACGCCATGCGGGACCTCGCCGCGTGAACGACGCCGCCAAGCCGCCCGAACTGCCCCGGACGCCGAGCTTCCGCCTCGACGGGCGGCGGGCGCTGGTGACGGGCGCCGGGCGGGGCATCGGCCTGGGCGCCGCGGCGGCCCTGGCGGCCGCCGGGGCGCGCGTGACGCTGCTCGCCCGCGGCGCCGCGGAGATCGAGGCGGCCACCGAGGCGATCCGCGCGGCCGGCGGCGAAGCGGACACCCTGGCGCTCGACCTGGGCGACGTGGGGGCGGTGCGCGTCGCCGTGGAGGGCCGCCCGGCCTTCCACGTCCTGGTCAACAACGCCGGCACCAACCGCCCGGCGCGTTTCCAGGACGTGGCGCCGGAGGATTTCGACTCGGTCATGGCGTTGAACCTCCGCGGCTGCTTCTTCGCGGCGCAGGCGGTGGCGAGGGCGATGATCCGGGACGGGGTGGCGGGCTCCGTCATCAACGTGTCGTCGCAAATGGGCCAGGTCGGCGGGCCGGAGCGCAGCGTCTACTGCGCCTCCAAGTGGGCCATGGAGGGCTGGACCCGCGCCATGGCCCTCGACCTCGCGCCGCACGGCATCCGCGCCAACACCCTCTGCCCGACCTTCATCGAGACGCCGTTGACCAAGCCCTTCTTCGAGCGGCCGGGCTTCCGCGACTGGGTGCTCTCCAAGATCAAGCTCGGCCGGGTGGGGCAGGTGCAGGACCTGATGGGCGCCGTGGTGTTCCTGGCGTCCGACGCCTCGGCGCTGATGACCGGGACGGCGCTCACCGTGGACGGGGGCTGGACCGCGGACTAGGACACCGGGAAACGGGACGGAAACCGAGCGATGGCACGACACCTCAAGACCGCCGCGGCGGCGGCCGGCAAGCCCGAAGCCGATGCCGGTGTCCGCGCCACCGTGGAGCGCCTGCTGGCCGACATCGCCGCGCGGGGCGACGCCGCGGTCCGCGAGCTGTCGGCCAAGTTCGACGGCTGGGACCGCGACGACTTCCGTTTGACCGACGCCGAGATCCGGGCCTGCATGGCGGAACTCTCCGCCCAGGACCTGGAGGACATCCGCTTCGCCCAGGCCCAGGTCCGCAACTTCGCCGAGCACCAACGCGCCGCCCTGCGCAACGTGGAGGTGGAAACCCTGCCCGGCGTGGTGCTCGGCCACAAGAACATCCCGGTGAACTCGGTCGGCTGCTACGTGCCCGGCGGCAAGTACCCGCTGCTCGCCTCCGCCCACATGTCCGTGCTGACCGCCAAGGTGGCCGGGGTGCCGCGCGTCGCCACCTGCGCGCCGCCCTACGGGGGCCGCCCGGCCCCGGCCATCGTCGCGGCGCAGCACCTGGCCGGCGCCGACGTCATCTACTGCCTCGGCGGCGTGCAGGCGGTGGGCGCCATGGCGCTGGGGACGGAGCGCATCCCGGCGGTGGACATGCTGGTCGGCCCCGGCAACGCCTACGTGGCGGAAGCCAAGCGCCAGCTCTACGGCCGCGTCGGCATCGACCTCTTCGCCGGCCCGACCGAGACGCTGG
Source organism: Craurococcus roseus (assembly GCF_039523795.1). Classification (NCBI taxonomy): domain Bacteria; kingdom Pseudomonadati; phylum Pseudomonadota; class Alphaproteobacteria; order Acetobacterales; family Acetobacteraceae; genus Craurococcus; species Craurococcus roseus. Next base: position 49,047 of record NZ_BAAAFZ010000028.1, read on the forward strand.
TGATCGCCGACCGCGCCGGGGCGGACGCCGAGCTCTGCGCCACCGACCTCCTCGGGCAGGCGGAGCACGGCCCGACCTCGCCCGCCATCCTCCTGACCGACGACGAGCGCCTGGCGCGCGAAACCATGGCCGAGGTGGAGCGCCTCCTCGGCATCCTCCCCACCGCCGAGATCGCCCGCCGCGCCTGGCACGACCACGGCGAGGTCATCCTCTGCGACGGCTTGGAGGAGATGGCGCGCGAGGCCGACCGCATCGCCTCCGAGCACGTCCAGGTCATGACCCGCGACGACGACTTCTTCCTCCGCGCCATGACCAACTACGGCGCCCTGTTCCTCGGCCCCCGCACCAACGTCTCCTACGGCGACAAGGTGATCGGCACCAACCACACCCTGCCGACTGGCCTCGCGGCGCGCTACACGGGCGGCCTCTGGGTCGGCAAGTTCCTCAAGACCGTCACCTACCAGCGCGTGCTGACCGACGAGGCGTCGGCCCGGATCGGCGCCGTCTGCTCCCGCCTTTGCATGTTGGAGGGTTTCGCCGGCCACGCCGAGCAGGCCAACGTCCGGGTGCGCCGCTACGGCGGCCGCAACGTGCCATACGCCTCGGCGGTGCCGGCCGAATGAGCAGCGTTTCCGACCGCCGCCGCAGCTTCCGCGCCATCCTGGCCGGCGACGCCTGCGTCCACCCCGGCTCGGTCTTCGACCCCATGTCGGCCCGCATCGCCGAGGACCTCGGCTTCGAGTGCGGCATGTTCGCCGGCTCCACCGCCTCGCTGACGGTGCTCGGCGCCCCGGACCTGATCGTCCTGACCCTCACCGAATTCGCCGAGCAGGCCCGGCGCATCTGCCGCGCGGTGAAAACGCTGCCGCTGCTGGTGGACGCCGACCACGGCTACGGCAACGCCCTCAACGCCATGCGGACGGTGCAGGAGCTGGAGGCCGCCGGCGTCGCCGCCATGACGCTGGAAGACACGGTGCTGCCCCGCACCTACGGCGACGGCAAGACGGCGCTGCTCTCCCTGGAAGAAGGACTCGGCAAGGTGCGCGCCGGACTGGCGGCGCGGGAGGACCCGGCCTTCTGCGTCGTCGCCCGCACCGGCGCCGTGTCCGTCACCGGCCTGGATGACGCGGTGGAGCGCACCCGCGCCTACACCGCCTCCGGCGCCGACGCGCTGTTCTACACCGGCGTCCGCACCCGCGCCGAGCTGGACGCGCTGGCCGCCGTCGCCACCGTGCCGATCATCCTCGGCGGCGTGGCGGGCACGGAGCTGGGCGACCGCGCCTACCTCGCCGCGCGCGGCGTGCGCATCGCGCTGCAAGGCCATCAACCGATCATGGCGGCGGCGCGCGCCGTCCACGACACGCTGAAGGCGCTGCGCGAGGGCACGAAGCCGGCCGACCTGCCGGGCCTGCCCGCGCCCGGCCTGATGGCCTCGGCCACGCGCGACTCGGACTACAAGAAATGGACCCGCGATTTCCTCGGCGGGGCGTGAGGGAGGGAACAAGGCGATGCTGAGCGAAACCGAGGGCGACTTCCTCACCCTGCATGAGTTCGTCAAGGCGGCGAAGGGCAAGCTCAGCGCCAACACCTGGGACTACCTGGTCGGCGGCACCGAGACCGAGACGACGATGCTGCGGAACCGGCAGGCGCTGGACAGCCTCGCCTTCCGCCCGCGCGTGCTGCGCGACGTCTCCAAGATCGACACCTCCGTGGACTTCTTCGGCCGCAAGATCGCGTTGCCGGTGATGCTCGCCCCCGTCGGCGGCCTGGAAAGCTTCGACCCGGAAGGCGGCGCCCCGGCGGCGCGCGGCGCGGCGAAGTTCGGCGTGCCGACCATGGTCTCCTCCGTCACCCACCCCGGCCTGGAGGAGATGGCGGAAGCGGCGGGGCAGGGGCCCAAGGTGTACCAGCTCTACGTCCGCGGCGACGCCGCCTGGATGGACGAGGTGGTGAAACGCGCCGTGGACCGCGGCTACGACGCGTTCTGCCTCACGGTGGACACCGCCATCTACAGCCGGCGCGAGCGCGACATCGCCAAGCGCTTCGTCAAGCCCTGGCGCGCGCGCGCCATGGGCGTGGGCTTCCAGGCGGCGCTGAACTGGGACGACGTGAAGCGCTTCAAGGACCGGCACCCGCGCGTGCCGCTCGCGCTCAAGGGCATCGCCACCGCCGAGGACGCGGCGCTGGCCTGCGAGCACGGCGTCGAGGTGGTGTACGTCTCCAACCACGGCGGCCGCCAACTCGATCACGGCCGCGGCGCCATCGAGGCGCTGCCGGAGGTGGTGCGCGCCGTCGAGGGCCGCGCCAAAGTCTGGATCGACGGCGGCTTCAGCCGCGGCAGCGACGTGGTGAAGGCCATCGCGCTCGGCTCCAGCCTGGTCGGCATCGGCCGGCTCTACTGCTACGCGCTGACGGCGGCGGGCGAGGCGGGCGTGACCCGGATGCTGGAGCTGCTGGAAACGGAGTCGCACGAGGTGATGGGCCTGCTGGGCGTCACCGCCTTCGACCAGCTCGACCCGGCCTACGTCCACCCGGCGGTGCCCGTAGTGGCGCCAGGGGTGCACAGCGCCTTCCCTCTGACCAACCTTTCGGACGCGGGCTACCGATAGCAGCTATCGAAGGCAGATATCAGCCGAAAAGCCGCAGTTGCTTACCGGCGGCGTACAGCGCCGTGAGCAAAGCAACAGTCCCGGCGATGACGACCGGCATCTGCCACCAACTCGGCACCCGACCGATGGCGGTGGCAACCGCGCCGTCAAAGCGCCGGGTCACGTCGTCCATGCGGCGGCCCAGGTCGTCCAGGCGCTTGCCGAGATCATCGAAGCGGCTGTTGAAGCCGTCCATCTTGGCGTTAATTGTGGCGACTCCCATCTCAACGCCTCGCAAGCGCTCCTCGATGCCCTCGACGGCATCGCCTAGCTCCCCCACTCGCCGCGCCAAGTCGCCGATGCCGGGATCGTCAGGACCTCCGGTGGGCGGCCCTGATGACGCCCGAAGGCGATCGCGCAATTCCTTGTTCTCTGCGAGCAGGCGGGAGACCTGATCCGAGCCTACCACTCAAAATTCCCTCGCCTTCTGGATTGTCTGCAAATACTCCATAAGACTCCGGTCCGAATCGTCGAGAGCCGACAAAAGGTTTTTTCGAAGGTCTTCCGTCAAGAAGTTCTTCTTCGCATCTGCCTCTATTATGGCTTTGATCGTGCCATTGAGGGCATTGTAGCCACCCAGCAAGGTTTCTTGCGACCTGAGCAGCGTTTCGTGTGAGGTCAGCAACTTCTCGATCTTGGTACCAAGATCGGCCATTACATCGCCGGAGTTTTTCGCCTCGCCCACCTCGCCCTGTCCTTCCGCCGCTCCGGCGGTGCCGGTCGGTAGCATTCTGACCACCGCAGAATTGGATGGAAAGGTACGCCACGCAATAGCCGTAACGATCCCGCGCTCCGCCGCAGCCTGTCAGCCACAGCGCGTCAATAGCTCTTCGGCAGTCCCAACACCCGCTCAGCGATGTAGCAGCACACCAAGTTCGGACTCACCGGCGCGATCCAAGGGATCATCGCCTCCCGCAAGAGCCGCTCCACGTGGTACTCCTTCGCGTACCCGAACCCGCCGTGCGTCATCACCGCGTTCTGGCACGCCTTCATCCCCGCCTCGGCCGACAGGTACTTGGCCGCGTTCGCATGCGCCCCGCATTCCAAGCCCTGGTCGTAGCGCCACGCCGCGTTGAGGCACATCAGCCACGCCGCTTCCAGCGCCATCCAGTCCTGCGCCAGCGGGTGCTGCACCGCCTGGTTCTGGCCGATGGGCCGGCCGAATACCACGCGCTCCCGCGCGTAGTCCGCCGCCCGCCGCAGCGCCGCCCGGCCGATGCCCACCGCCTCCGCCGCGATCAGCACCCGCTCCGGGTTCAGCCCGTGCAGGATCTGCCGGAAGCCCCGGCCCTCCTCGCCGATGCGGTCCTCGACGGGCACCTCGAAGTCCTCGAAGAAGATCTCGTTCGAGTCCACCGCCTTGCGGCCCATCTTTTCGATCTCGCGCACGCTGGCGCGCGCCCGGTCGAGGCGCGTGTAGAACAGGCTTATCCCGTCCGCCGGGCTGCGGCACTGCTCGATCGGCGTGGTGCGCGCCAGCAGCAGGATGGTGTCCGCCACCTGCGCCGTGCTGATCCAGACCTTCTGCCCGTTGACGACGTAGCGGTCGCCCCGCCGCTCCGCCCGCGTCTTCAGCCGCGTGGTGTCGAGCCCGGTGGTCGGCTCCGTCACGCCGAAGCAGGCCTTCACCTCGCCCCGCGCGATGGGCGGCAGCATCCGCGCCTTCTGCTCCGCCGTGCCGAACACCACCACCGGGTTCAGCCCGAAGATGTTGAGGTGGACCGCCGTCGCCCCCGACATGCCGGCGCCGGACGCGGCGATCGCCTCCATCATGATCGTCGCCTCGGTGATGCCGAGGCCCGAGCCGCCGAACTCCTCCGGGATGCAGATGCCGAGCCAGCCGGCCTCGGCCATGGCCCGGTGGAAGTCGTGCGGGAAGCCGCCCTCGCGGTCCCGCTGTAGCCAATAGGCATCGTCGAAACGGGCGCAGACCCCCGCCACGCCCTCGCGGATGGCCTCCTGCTCCGGGCCCAGCGCGAAATCCATCCCCTCAGTCCTCCGAACCCGACGCCGCCCTGCGGGATGCGCCGTCGCCGCCGGCCGGTCAACGGGCCTCGCCGGGCCGCGCCCCGGTGTGGATAATGCGCCGGACCGCCCCACCTCCTTGGCGCGCCGCCCCGCGCGTCCGCCCTCCAGGAAGAGCACCGGCAATGGCCGCACCAGACACCGCGACGGCGCCCCGCGCCATCCACCGCCTCGACTACCGCCCGCCCGCCTTCCTGGTGGACAGCGCCGACCTCCACTTCGACCTGGACCCGGCCGCGACGGTGGTGCGCTCCACCCTGGTCCTCCGCCGCAACCCGAAGGCCGAGGACCGCCACGCCCCGCTCCGCCTGGACGGCGAGGGCCTGACCCTGCTCGGCATCAAGGTGGACGGCGTCCCGTTCCCCAAGACGCACTACACGCTGGGCGAGGACGGGTCGCTGACGGTGCCGAACCCCTCCGACATCCTGGTGCTGGAAACCGAGGTCCGGATCGCGCCGGAGGAGAACACCGCCTTTTCAGGCCTCTACACCTCAGGCGGCAACTTCTACACCCAGTGCGAAGCCGAGGGCTTCCGCCGCATCACCTTCTTCCCCGACCGCCCGGACGTGATGACGCGCTTCACCGTCGCCATCACGGCGGACAAGGCGCGCTACCCGGTGCTGCTCTCCAACGGCAACCCGGCCGGCGCCGGGGACGGGGAGGGCGGCAAGCATTGGGCGAAGTGGGAGGACCCGCACCCCAAGCCTTCCTACCTCTTCGCCCTGGTCGCGGGCGACCTCGTCGCCGTCTCCGACTACTTCACGACGAAATCCGGCCGCGACGTGGTGCTCAACATCTGGGTCCGCGCCGGCGACGAGGACAAGTGCGCCTACGCCATGGACAGCCTCAAGCGCTCCATGAAATGGGACGAGGAGGTGTACGGCTTCGAATACGACCTCGACGTGTTCAACATCGCCGCCGTGTCCGACTTCAACATGGGCGCGATGGAGAACAAGGGCCTCAACGTCTTCAACACCAAGTTCGTCCTGGCCAAGCCCGACACCGCCACCGATGGCGACTACCAGGGCGTCGAGACCGTCATCGCCCACGAGTACTTCCACAACTGGACCGGCAACCGCGTGACGTGCCGCGACTGGTTCCAGCTCTCCCTCAAGGAAGGGCTGACCGTCTTCCGCGACCAGCAGTTCAGCGGCGACCAGGGCAGCCGCGCCGTGAAGCGCATCCGCGACGTGCGCGGCCTGCGCGCCGCCCAGTTCCCGGAGGACGCCGGCCCGATGGCGCACCCCGTGCGCCCGGACAGCTACATCGAGATCGACAACTTCTACACGCCCACCGTCTACCAGAAGGGCGCCGAGGTGGTGCGCCTGCTCCACACCCGCATCGGCGCGCAGGCCTTCCGCCGCGGCATGGACCTCTACGTCGAGCGCCACGACAACAGCGCCGCCACCATCGAGGACTTCCGCGCGGCGATGCAGGACGCTTCGGGGGTCGACCTCTCCGCCTTCGCCAAGTGGTACGAGCAGGCCGGCACCCCGGAGGTGACGGCGGAAGGCGAGTACGACGAAGCCGCCCGCCGCTACACCCTCACGCTGCGCCAGAAGACGCCGCCCACCCCTGGACAGCCGGAGAAGCGACCGCTGCCGATCCCGGTCGCCATGGGCCTGCTCGACGCCGGAACCGGCCGCGAGCAGCCGACGCGCCTCCAGGGCGAGAACGAGGCCCGCACCGGCACCCGCACCCTGATGCTGGAGGACGCCGAAGCCCGCTTCGTGTTCGAGGACGTGCCGGCGCCGCCCGTGCCCTCGCTGCTCCGCGGCTTCTCCGCCCCCGTGAAGCTGAAGGGCCTGCCCCTCGACCAGCTCCGCACGCTCGCCGCGCGCGACACCGACCCCTTCACCCGCTGGGACTCCGGCCAGCAATACGCCGCCGCCGTCATGCTGGGGATGGTCGCCGCCCACCGCCGCGGCGAGCCGCCCGGCTTCGACCCGGCCCTCGCCGAAGCCGTCCGCGCCAACCTCGCCGGCGCCGACGCCGACCCGGCCTTCGCCGCCGAGGCCCTGCCGCTGCCGGGCGAGGGCTTCCTCGCCGACCAGATGGACCTGGCCGACCCCGAGGCGATCCACCTCGTCCGCCGCCACCTCCGCCGCCGCATCGGCGCCGAGTGCGCCGACGCCCTCCGCGAAACCTACGAGCGCCTCGCCGACACCGGCCCCTACAGCCCGGACGGCGCCTCCATCGGCCGCCGTTCGCTCCGCAACGCCTGCCTCGCCTACCTCGCCGCCGCGGGGGAGGACGGGATGCGGCTCGCCCGGGCGCAGTTCGACGCCGCCGCCAACATGACCGACGTGCTCGCCGCCTTGTCGCTCCTCGCCGAGTCGGAGGAGCACGGGCCGGCGGCGCTCGCCGCCTTCCACGCGCGGTGGCGTGGCGACGAGCTGGTGGTGGACAAGTGGTTCTCCATCCAGGCCATGTCCGCCCAGGCCGGCACCGCCGCCCGGGTCCGAGAACTGCAACGCCATCCGGACTTCAGCCTCCGCAACCCGAACCGCGTGCGCTCCCTCCTCGGCGCCTTCGCCAGCGGTAACCCCTACCGCTTCCACAACCGTTCGGGCGAGGGCTACGCGCTCCTCGCCGACGCGGTGATCGCCCTCGACCCGATCAACGCCTCCACCGCGGCGCGGCTAGTCGGCCCGCTCGGCCTGTGGCGCCGGCAGGCGCCGCCGCTCTCCGGGATGATGCGCCGCGAGCTGGAGCGCGTGCTCGCCGCGCCGAACCTGAGCAAGGGCACCTACGAGAAGGCGTCGAAGGGGTTGGCCTGAGGCCCCGCATCGGCCGATCCCGGAGCAGCCGGGCTGGGCGGGATGCGGGACTCGACCCTGAAGACCAACCGAGCGCGCCGCATCTGGCGCAGGCGGGTTCCGCGGCACTCGGATCAGAAGCCGGGTTCGCGCCAGAGCCGCGCCGATCCCATAGCCTGCGCCTGGAGCATGGCGCCGTCCTTGGGGTACTCGAGCTGCATGGCCACGAAGTCGGCCGTCCGTGTCCCGTAGCGGTTGGCGATGCCCTGGAGCGCCCGATCCAGCGCCCTTGCCGGTGGCAGGCCCTCGATCGCCGGCAGCAGCCGCTCCGCCGGCCAGCTCGTGGCCACTTGCTCGGGGATGATGCGGATGCCGCCGCGGCTCCGCTGCGCGGCCGCCGTTTCGGCGAAGGTCACGGCGCTTGACCGGTAGGTCCGCGACCATGCGTCCGCGACGAGGGCCAGCGAAACCTCGTCCACGCCCGGCGCGAGCGGCAGGCCGAGCCGCTCATGGTTCCAGAAGGCGAGCCGATTCCCGACCGCCGTCAGCGCGAAGGGGCGCGTGAGGGCGAAGGCGCCGCTGTCGTGGCCGGCGTCCCACCGCGCGAGGCCGAGGTCGCGGCCGACCACATCGGCCCTCTCGCGCCCCGCGATGGCCTCGATGAGCGTGAGCGACATCGGCATGGAAGCGGTGATCCCAGTCGTCGTTGCGACCCCCGCGTCCACCACCAGCCGCCGGTCCGCGACGTAGCGGACATTCGGATGCCGTTCCCGCAGCTCCCCCAGATAGTACCAGTGGGTCGTCGCCCGCTTGCCATTGAGCAGCCCCGAGGCGGCCACGATCTTGGCCCCGGCGCAGACGCCGATGATGGTCGCACCCTTACCAGCCTGGCCCCTGATCCACCGCAGGACGGCCGGGTCGTCGTCGCGGCGCATGGCCGGGACGACGACATGGTCGGCGCCCTCGGGGTGCCGCGCGTCGAACTCCGCGATCGTCGCTTCCGGCTCGACCTTGAGGGCCGGGTAGAGCGTCAACGGCCCCGGTTCGGTCCCGAGCGCCACGACATCGGCGACACCGGCGCGCCGGAGGATGCCGAAGGGCATGAGGTAGTCGGTGACTTCGGTGCCGGCATTGGCGCCCAGGATCGCGATCAGCGGGCGCCGGCGCTTCGGCGGCTTCAAGGCCGCGAGCGCGGCATCCGCCTCGTCCTGCGCGATCGGCGCCGCCGTCCCGGCGCGCGGCGCCGGGGGCAGCGAGAAGATCCAGCCTACGCCGATCGCGGAGGGGAGCGCAGCAGCGGCCAAGCCGCCCCACAACACGAGCCGTCGTTCCATGGCACGCTGGTCCTGCGGTCGCCCGCGGGTGGTGTCTCGGTGTGGGTGTCCGCGTCGGGCGGGGCGCGGACACCTTCGGCGGCGGCTCGGCCGCGAGCGGCGCGAAGGGCGTCAGCCGCGCCGCGCCGCCTCGATGGCGGCGACGTCGATCTTCCTCATGGTCATCATGGCCTCGAACGCGCGCTTCGCCTCGCCGCCGCCGGCCGCCATCGCCTCGGTCAGCACGCGCGGGGTGATCTGCCAGGAGATCCCCCACCGGTCCTTGCACCAGCCGCACGCGCTCTCCTGGCCGCCGTTGCCGACGATGGCGTCCCAGTAGCGGTCGGTCTCCTCCTGGTCGTCGGTGGCGATCTGGAACGAGAAGGCTTCGTTGTGCTTGAAGTTGGGCCCTCCGTTGAGGCCGATGCAGGGGATGCCCGCGACGGTGAACTCGACCGTCAACGCGTCGCCCTCTTTGCCGGCCGGGTAGTCGCTGGGCGCGCGGTGCACCGCTCCCACCCTGCTGTCAGGGAACGTCTTGGAGTAGAAGCGGGCGGCTGCCTCGGCGTCCTTGTCGTACCAAAGGCAGATCGTGTTCTTTGGCATCACCCATCCTTTCCATGCGAGTCCGATTTCCTCGGCCCTGCTTCTCCAACCGGCCGATCTTGGCGTCCCCGTCCGCTCGGCCTCGGCGTCGGACATGCGGTCCTTGGCTGAAGAGCTTAAGCCCCCGCCGAGGCGCCATCCGCCGGCGCTTTCGCTTGACGCGGAGCCTACGGGCGTCGCGTCCTGTCCGAAACGCCACAAATCGGGCGAATCCTGCCATGGGCCGCGCCACCGCCATCGTCGTCTTCCCCGGCTTCCAGTTGCTCGATGCGGCCGGGCCCGTGGCCGCCTTCGAGATTGCGGAGCGGCTCCGTCCCGGGAGCTACGACCTGGCGCTGCTGGCCCCGTCCGGCGGGAGGGTGGCGAGTTCCTCCGGGCTCGCGCTCGCGGCCCGGCCCCTGCGGCGGCGGCGGCCCATCGACACGGTCGTCGTGTCGGGCGGCGACATCGTCCGGTCCATGCCGGCCGCGCGGGAGGTCGTCGCCTGGCTCCGGCGCGTCAAGGCGCGGCGCGTCGCCAGCGTCTGCTCGGGCGCCTATCTCCTTGCCGAGGCCGGGCTGCTCGACGGAAGGCGCGCCACCACCCACTGGGCCAGCACGGACGACTTCGGCCGGCGCTATCCGAAGATCAGGTTGGAGGCGGAGCGCATCTTCGTCCGGGATGGCGACGTCTGGACCTCGGCCGGCATCTCGGCCGGCATCGATCTGGCTCTGGCCCTCATCGAGGACGACCTGGGGCCGCAAATCGCGCGCAGGACGGCGCAGCAGCTCGTCGTGCACCAGCGCCGGCCCGGCGGGCAGTCGCAATTCTCGGCCCTCGTGGAGCTGTGCGGGCGGACGGGCCGCTTCACCGGTCTGATCGAGTGGATGCGGGCGCGCCTCGCCGAGCCGCTGACCGTCGAACGCCTCGCCGACCGCGCCGCCATGAGCCCGCGCAACTTTGCCCGCGCCTTCGCGGCGGAGACGGGAACCACGCCCGCGAAGGCGGTCGAGCGCCTGCGCCTGGAAACGGCCCGAACGGCGGTCGAAAGCGGCCACGCGCCTCTGGAGCGCATCGCCGAGACGGCCGGCTTCGGCGATGCCGGCCGCATGCGCCGCGCCTTCCTCCGCGGCTTCGGCCAACCGCCGCAAGCGCTGCGGCGGGCCGCCCGGATCTCGGCACAGCCACGGGCAGGCGCCGCTCCGTGTGACGCTCGGCCCCCGGAGCGCTGGAAGGAGCCACGAAGGGCTGCTCCGGGTGGTTTCGCATCTCCGGAGCGGCCCTCCAGGACGCCAACGCCATCCTGATCGCAGGGCGGCTCGCGATCCGATGCCGCAAACCGCCCTCGGAAGCCGCAGCGCGCGGTCAGCCCACCTGGATGTTGTTGGCCCGGATCACCTCGCGGAACTGCTCGCGCTGCTGCTTGAGGTAAGCCGCGAACTCGGCCGTGCCGAGCGGCCGCGGGTCCACCCCGGTCGCGGCGAGCCGGTCCTTCACCTCCTGGGACGCCGTGGCCTTGGCGCATTCCGCCGCCATCCGCTCGATGATCGGCTGCGGCGTGCCCGCCGGGAACAGGAAGCCGCCCCAGGCGCTCGCGTCGAAGCCCCGGAGATCCGGGTGGCGGGCGAGGGGTGGGATCTCCGGTGCCAGCACGCTGCCATCCTTGAGCGTGATGCCCAAGCCCCGCAGCGCGCCCTGCCGCACCAGCGGCCCGGTCGCCGCCAGCGTGTCCACCGCGAAGTCCACCTGCCCGCCGACCACCGCGCTCAACGCCGGGCCGCTTCCCTGGAAGGGCACGTGCACGGTGTCCACCTTGAGCGGGCTCAGCATCATCAGCGTGATGAGGTGCGCCGCCGCGCCGGCGCCGGAGGTGGCATAGGTGTACTTCCCCGGCTCGGCCCGCAGCCGCGCCACGAACTCCTCGACGGTGCGCGCCGGGAAGTTGTTGTTGACGGTGAGCAGGTAGGCGTTCACCCCGAACATGGCGACCGGCGCGAAGTCCTTCTCCACGTCGTAGGGCGTCTTCTGCACCAGAGGCGCCGTCGTGATCGGCCCCAGCGAGCCCATCAGCACCGTGTAGCCGTCGGGCGCCGACTTGGCCGCGGCGTCCGTGCCGATCATGCCGCCGGCGCCGGCCTTGTTGTCGGGCACGATGGGCTGGCCGATCCCCTCGGACACCTTCTGCGCCACCACGCGGCCGATCAGGTCGGTGGCCTGTCCCGGCGGCCAGGGGACGATCATGCGGATCGAGCGGTTCGGGTAGGCGCCCTGGGCGGAGCCAGGGCCGGCGACGGCGGTGGCGGCGCCCGCGGCGGCCCCGAGAAGGACGGAACGGCGGTTCATCTCTTGTCTTCCTCCCTGCGGCGCCGGCCTGCGCCGGCGCTCCCGGCTGCATGCTAGGGTCGCAACCATCGCGGCGCCAAACGCGCGCCCGTGAACCGGTCCGCGCGGCGCCGGACCGGCGGCGTCTTGATGCGCGGCCGGAGGCGCATCCAGACTGCCGGCCCAGGAGGAAACGCCTCATGCATCGCCGCCGGATGCCGAAGCTCGCCCTCGCCCTGACGGCGCTCGCCGCCGCCGCCGCCGCGCCCGCCGCCACCGCCCAATGGGCGCCGGACCGTCCGGCGCGCATCCTGGTGGGCTTCGCCGCCGGCGGCACTGGCGATCTGGTGGCCCGCACCGTGGCGGAGGTGGCCGCGCCCCGGCTCGGCCAGCCCGTGGTGGTGGAGAACCGCGCCGGCGCCAACGGCATGATCGCCGCCGAGGCCGCCGCCCGCGCCGCGCCCGACGGCCTCACGATGCTCCTGTGCCCGACCGGCAACATGACCATCCTGCCGGAGCTGCCCGGCGCCCGCCTGCCGGTGGACGTCCGCACCGAACTCGTGCCCGTGGCGAACGTGGCGCTCTCCACCTACGGCATGGTGGTCGGCGCCGCCGCGCCCTGGCGGACGGTGGCCGAGTTCGTCGAGGCCGCGAAGGCCCGGCCCGGCGCCCTGTCCTTCGCCAGCGTCGGCACCGGCAGCGCGCAGCACCTGGCCGGCGAGCGCCTGAAGCGGGCGGCCGGCGTCGAGCTGCTGCACGTCGCCTACCGCGGCGCCTCGCTCGCCGCCGTGGACCTGATCGCGCGGCGGGCCGACGCCATGATCACCAACCTCGGCGACGTGGCGCGGCAGGTGCAGGGCGGCGAGCTGCGCCTGCTGGCGCTCGGCGACGCCGCCGGCCACCCGCTCTTCCCCGACGCCCCCAAGCTCGGCGACACCCTGCCCGGCCTGGAGGTGACGAGCTGGCTCGGCATCTGCGGCCCCCGCGGGCTGCCGCCGGAAACCGTGGCCGCGTGGTCCCGCGCCATCCTGGACGGCCTGGCCGAGCCCGCCATCGCGCGGCGCCTCGCGGATAACGGCCTGCGCCCGCTGCCCGAGGGCCCGGAGGCCTTCGCCGCCCGCATGGCCCGGGACCGCGCCGCCTGGGGCGAGGTGATCCGGGCCGCGGGCATCAAAACCGAATAGGCGCCGCGGACGAGCGCGCCCTCAGCCGGCGACGGAGTCGGGTCGGTCGCCGGGCCGCGGCGCGGCGGCGGAAGCGCGGGACGAGGCAGCGCCGCCGCGGCCATCGGGGCGGGCGCCGAGGCCGAGGCCCATCAGGAACAGGAGCGCGGTGGCGAGGATCCATTCACTCATCGGGCTGACCTCCGGAACCACCACCCAACGCGGCGCAGAGGCTTTGAGTTTCTATATCGAAATGACAACCGCCATCACACGTCCGGGCGCGCAACGCCGCCGCACCTCAAGCCATCTTTCTTGCATATACAATATCTTATGGCAAAAACGTGAGAGCTAAAGTGATCTATCAACCTCACCGCCCGCATCAAGGCCTGAGCGCGAACCGCCTCTGCCCCGGTTCGAGCAGCTTCTCAGCCAAGCCCGCGAACTCGCAGAGAAGACGCCGGGTGCGCCGCGGGTCGATGATCTCCTCCACCCAGAATGCCTCCGCCGTGCGGAACGGGCTCCGCAGCTTGCTCAACCGCTCCTCGATCTCCGCGAGCTTCGCCGCCCGGTCCGGCGCGGCATCGATCTCCGCCCGGTACGCCGCCTCGATCCCGCCCTCCAGCGGCAGCGACCCCCACCGCGCCGAGGGCCAGGCGTAGCGGATGGAGAACCGCCCCGCCGGCTGGTGGACCACGCCGGCCACCCCGAAGGCGTTCCGGAGGATCACCGTGCACCACGGCACCGTGGACTGGTTCACCGCCGCCATGGCCCGTACGCCCCAGCGGATGGTCGCTGCCCGTTCCGCCTCCAGCCCGACCATGAAGCCCGGGCAGTCCATCAGGTAGACGACCGGCAGGTGGAAGGTCTCGGCCAGGTCCACGAAGCGCACCACCTTGGCGCAGGCGTCCGCCGTCCAGGCCCCGGCGAAGTGGAACGGGTCGCCCGCCAGCACCGCCACCGGCAGCCCATCGAGCCGCGCCAGCCCGGTGAACACCGGCCGCCCGAACCACCGTCCCAGCTCGAACACGCTGCCGCGATCGCACACCGCCTCGACGATCGGCCGCACCTTGTACGGCCGCCGGTGGTCGCGCGGGATGGCGGAAAGCAGCCACCCGTCCTCCCGCCCCGGGTCGTCGGCCGAGGGCTGTCGCGGCGGCAGCTCCCACACGGAGGAGGGGAGGTAGGAGAGGAACCGCCGCGCCGCCTCGAAGGCCGCCTCCTCGTTGTCCACCGCGTGGTCCACGGCGCCGGCGCCGGTCTGGATCTCCCAGCCGCCCAACTCCTCCTTGGAGCGCGGCTCGCCCAGCGCCGCCACCACCGGCGGCCCGGCCACGAACATCGCCGAGCTGTCCTTGGTCATCACCGAGTAGTGGCTCGCCGCCAGCCGCGCCGCGCCCAGCCCCGCCACCGAGCCGAGCCCGAGCGCCACCACCGGCACCCGCGACAGGTTGTCGCCCGTGTGGTGGTACAGCCACGTCCCGCCGATGCCGCCCGGCAGGTTGGCCCGCCCTGTGGTCTCGATGGTCTTGACCGAGCCGCCGCCGCCCGAGCCCTCGATGATGCGCACGATCGGCAGCCGCAGGTCGGCCGCCATGCGCTCCGCCATGATCGGCTTGTCGCGGATGGTGGCGTCGGCGCTGCCGCCCCGCACGGTGAAGTCGTCGCCCACCACCACGACAGGCCGCCCGGCGACCAGCCCCCGGCCCATCACGCAGTTCGACGGCGTGAAGCCCCGGAGGTCGCCCTTCTCGTCGTAGGACGCCCGCCCGGCGATCGCGCCGATCTCGTGGAAGGAGCCGGCGTCGAGCAGCCGCTCGATCCGCTCCCGCACGGTGAGCCGCCCGCCGTCGTGCTGGCGCTTCACCTTGTCCGGCCCGCCCATGGCGCGCGCCAGCGCCTCCCGCCGGGCCAGCTCGTCGAGTTCCGGTTGCCAACTCATCCGCCGCCGCGCTCCTCGCCTTGACGGCGATTTGACCACGGCGGGGCGGGCGAGGGGAGGGTGCGGCGCGGCCGGTCCGGCCGTGCTATCGTGCCATCATGAGCGCGTCGCTGAAGCCGCTGACCTTGGACGAGTTCCTCGCCTGGGAACGCACCCAGCCGGTGCGCTACGAGTTCGACGGCACGCAGCCCGTGGCGATGACGGGCGGCACCATCGCCGCCGACCGCGTCGCCCGGCGCCTGCTGCGAGCGCTCGACGGGCGACTCAAGCCGCCCTGCGAAGCCTTCGGCGAGAACGTGAAGGTGCTGACGCCCACCGGGCGCGTCCGCTACCCGGACGTGAAGGTGGCCTGCGGCGACTTCGACCCGACCGACGATCGCGTGGACCCGGTGGTGGTGTTCGAGGTGCTATCGCCGACCACGGAGATGACCGACCGCCGCGTGAAATCGGCCGAGTACGCGTCCATCCCCAGCGTGATGGCCTATGTCCTCCTCGCGCAAGACCGCCCAGCGGCGACCGTGCTGCGCCGCGCATCGGGGTGGGAGCCGGAGGAGATCGAAGGGGCTGAGGCCGTGTTTGATCTACCGGAGATCGGCGTCGCGTTTCGCCTGACCGAACTCCACGCGGACGCCGGCGGGGTCTGATCAGCCTCGACATTCCGGAGGCGCCGCGTCGGCCTCTCCGGCTTCCAGCCGCGCCAGCCAAGCGTCCACAGCCTCGCCCGTCGCCTGCCGGCCCGTGGCCTCGTACTCGGCCCAGGCCGCGAGCGCATCGGTGCGCAACCGTTCCCGCGCTTCCTCCCGCGCGAGGTACTGGGCAATGGCCTCGCGCATGAGCCAATTCGGCGTGCGGCGCCGTGAGTCGGCGAGCCGCCGCAGCCGGTCGCGCAACTCGGGATCGAGCTTGAGGCTCGTCGTGACGGCGCCGGACGACGGTGCGGCCATGTTGGTGTTACCAGGTGACACTTACACCCGAGCCGCCCAGGTCTGCCACCTCGGCTTATCGGCCTGTGCTACCATACCGTATGAGCGCGTCGTTCAAGCCGCTAACCTCGGAAAGGTTCCTGGCTTGGGAGCGCGTTTAGCCGGTGCGCTACGAGTTCGACGGCTGTAGCCCGAAGCTGTCCGCGATGACGGCGCGCCCGGCCGAGAGCGGAGCGGTCGGATCGCCGCCACGCCGCCGCGGTGCTCGTCAGGTGATGCCCGAGCCGCGCTTCTACGAACTGGAAGCCAAGGTCATGCGGCAGTGGCCCGGCGTCGAGTGGGTGAACCGGGTGGGGCACGGCCGCGCGCCGAACGCGCCGGGGCCCGACCCTTACGGGCACGTCGGCGGCGGCCGAGGCTGGGACTGCTGGCCCATGAAGGGCGAGCCGACGCCCGTGTTCCGCACCAGGCAGCGCCACGCCGAGCGCCTGGCCGACGCCTGCTACTTCGCCGGCCCTTCCTGGCTGCTCGCCTCGGCGGGCCTCGCCGGGCTGCTGCGTGGGCTGCAGCGCGGGGACGTCGAGCTGCTGCCCGTCGAGGTGCGGCTGGGCGACGGCACGGCGCTGCCGGTGGGCGCGTTCTGCATGGTGGATGTGACGCGCCTGGTGCCGGCCTACGACGCCGGCGCGATGGGGCGGCGCATCGTCCACGAACCGGTAGGCCGCCGCTACGACCCGGACCTGCCCGCGCGCCCCTTGCTGCGGCCGGACATCCCGGACGGGCTGAACCTGTTCCGCGACGAGGTGTCACCCGTCAGCATGTACGCCTCGCGCGCGGTCCGCGACGCCTGCCGCGCGGCCAAGTACACGCGCAGCCTGGACTTCCTCCCTGCCGAGACCTCGCAGCGGCGCTGAGCCAAACTCCCAAAAGGAAGCCAAGTCCTGTTTGAGCTTGAGCAGCCGTTGAAGTCACCGACCGATAGATCTGTTTGAAAGCCCCACTACTTCCAAGGCAGGATGGTTGCAGCGGTGGAGGCAGCATCAGAGACCCCTTTGGCCCACCCGCCTCGCCACCCTATCTCTTCCCCAACTACGGAGGAGGACCAAAGCATGTCGGACGCCAGGAGCGGCACCCCGGAAGCCTGCATCGTCGGCTGGGCGCACTCGCCCTTCGGCAAGCTCGACGAGCCCGACCTCGAATCACTGCTCGCCCGCGTCGGCCGCGCCGCCATCGAGGACGCCGGCATCGAGCCCTCCGAGGTGGACGCCGGCTTCGTCGGCGTGTTCGGCGAGGGCTTCACCCCGCAGGGCTTCCCGTCCTCGCTCGTCCTCCAATCCATCCCGGAGCTGCGCTTCAAGCCGATCACCCGGTTCGAGAACGCCTGCGCCACCGGCAGCGCCGCCATCCACGGCGCGCTCGACTTCCTCGCCGCCAAGCGCGGCCGCTTCGCCCTCGTCCTCGGCGCCGAGAAGATGACCGCGACCCCCGGCCCCAAGGTCGGCGACATCCTGCTCTCCGCCAGCTACCGCAAGACCGAGCAGGACATCCGGGGCGGCTTCGCCGGCGTCTTCGCCCGCATCGCCGAGAGCTACTTCCAGCGCCACGGCGACCAGTCGGACGCGCTCGCCGCCATCGCCGCCAAGAACCACAAGAACGGCGTGGACAACCCCTGGGCGCAGATGCGCAAGGACCTCGGCTTCGAGTTCTGCCGCCGCGAGAGCGAGAAGAACCCCTTCGTCGCCCCGCCGCTCAAGCGCACCGACTGCTCTTTGGTCTCGGACGGCGCCGCCGCCCTGGTCATCACCGACGCCGAGACGGCCCGCGCCATGGGCAAGGCCGTCCGCTTCCGCGCCGCCGTGCAGGTGAACGACCTGCTGCCCATCGCCGCCCGCGAGATCACCCGCTTCGAAGGCCCGGCCGAGGCCTGGAAGCGCGCCCTGGACCAAGCCGGCCTGAAGGGCGTCACCGACCTCTCCTTCGTCGAGACGCACGACTGCTTCACCATCGCCGAGCTGATCGAGTACGAGGCGATGGGCCTGGCGCCGGAAGGGCAGGGCGCCCGCGCCGCGCTGGAGGGCTGGACCGCCAAGGACGGCAAGCTCCCGGTCAACCGCTCCGGCGGGCTGAAGAGCAAGGGCCACCCCATCGGCGCCACCGGCGTTTCCATGCACGCGCTGACGGCGATGCAGCTCACCGGCCAGGCCGGTGCGATGCAACTGCCCAAGGCCGACCTCGGCGGCGTCTTCAACATGGGTGGCGCCGCGGTGGCCAATTACGTCTCCATCCTCGAACGCGCGCAGTGACGACCGAAGGCGACCAGGTCCTCTCCGTCTACGTCACCGCCGCCGACGCCGAAGAAGCGCGGCGGATCGGCCGCGCGCTGGTGGAAGAGAACCTGGCCGCCTGCGTCAACATCCTCCCCGGCCACACCGCCATCTACCGCTGGGAAGGAAAGGTGGAAGAGGGCGCCGAGTGCGCCTTCCTCGCCAAGACCACGGCGGGGCGCTTCGACGCGCTCCGGGCCCGTGTCCGCGCCCTGCACAGCTACGACCTGCCCTGCATCGTCGCCTTCCCGGCCGAGGCGGGCGACCCGGAGTTCCTCGATTGGGTGCGCGCCGGCGTCGTCCCGCAGCGAGCCCCGCCGTAGGCCGCCGGCGGGAATGCCTCGCCAAACCGGAACAAAAATGGTACAATCACTTCGCAAGATGGCGGAGGCGAGCCCTTGGTCGGAAACCCGTCGAGCCCGATGCGAAGCCCCGGGAGTCGCCATCTCCAAGGCCAACGCCACGGCCTGGCGCCATCGCGCCCGATCGCGGCAGGAGCGCCCAACCCGGCCGCCGCCGGCGGGACCGGAGCATTTGCCCGAAAGCAGCAAAATCCACCGCGCAACCGGCCAAGCGGCCACGCGAAGAGCGGACGCGGCGATAGGGCCCGATGGCTGGGCCGGAGCGGCACCAGGATGCCGGACCCTTGCCGCGCCAAGCCCGGCCTTTTGTCCGAAAGCGGCAAGAGGCGGCGCGTCGATGCGGCAGCCTGGCCGGGCCAGGGGGAGCAGGGCACGCCACGCCCGCGCCGCATCGGGTCTGGGCTTTTGTCCGAAAGCGACGAAAGGCTTCGTGGGAGCAGCGATCCCATGAAGCGGAAGCCGGACGCGGCCTCACGGGCCGGCGGCCGAGCCGCGGCGAAACCGGCGCGGCACGCTCGCCCGGCGCCGAAGCCGAGCATTCGTCCGAAAGCGGCAAAAGACGACCGAGGACCAGCCAGGCGAACAGCGCACCCCGGGTACGCCGCGAAGGGCCGGCCGGAGCCGAAACTTTTGTCCGGAAGCCGCTTGAGCCGGCGAGGCGGAGCCGGCGAGGCGGCGCCGGAGCGGCGGCCGTGCCGGGCCACCGGCCTCCGCGCGGGATGAAGGACGGGTCGCAATGGACGATCCTTACAAGATACTGGGCGTCGAGCGCACCGCCTCCGCGGACGAGATCCGCAAGGCCTATCGCACTCTCGCCAAGCGCTGGCACCCGGACACCAACCCGGACAAGCCGGAGGCCGAAGCGCGCTTCAAGGCGGTCAGCGCCGCCTACGCCCTGTTGTCCGATCCCGACCAGCGCGCCCGCTTCGACCGCGGCGAGATCGACGCCTCCGGTGCCGAACGCGCCCCGCCTCCTCCCCCGGGCGCCGGCGGCGGGTGGCGAGACTGGGCCGACGCCCCGGGCGGCGCCCGCTACCGCTCCTCCGCGGGCGGCTTCGGCGATTACTTCGACGAGTCCGACCTGGAAGACTTCCTGTCCCGCGCCTTCGGCGGCGCGGCCGGAGGGCGCGGCGGCGCCCCGCGCGGCCCGAGGCGCGGCGCCGACGTGCGGGCGTCCTTGCAGGTGTCCTTCCTCGACGCGGCGCGCGGCGCCTCGCGCGAAGTCACGCTGCCGGACGGCCGCGCCGTGCGCCTTTCCATCCCCAAAGGCGCCGAAACCGGCACTGTGCTCCGCCTCGCCGGCCAAGGGATGCCCGGCACCGGCGAGGGCGCCCCGGCGGGCGACCTCCTGGCCGTGCTCGAAGTCCAGCCGCACCGCTTCTTCCGCCGCGAAGGCAACGACATCGTGGTCGACCTTCCCGTGACGCTGAAGGAAGCGGTGCTCGGCGCCAGGGTGGAGGTGCCCACGGTGGACGGCCCGGTGACGCTGACCGTCCCGCCCCGCTCGGGCGAGGGCACGCGCCTCCGCCTGCGCGGACGCGGCGTGAACGGCGGCCACCAATACGTTGTCCTCAAACCAATTCTCCCGACCGAACCGGAGCCCGAGTTGGAGGAGTTCCTGAAACGTTGGGCCTCGCGCGACGCGCGCGACCCCCGCGCCGGGATGCTCGCGCCATGATCGCGCTGGAAACGGTGGCCGAGCGCTTCCCGCAGCTCGCGCCCGACGAGCTGACGCTTTGGATCCAGCGCCGTTGGGTCCGCGCCGAGCGCGGCCCGGACGGTGCGTGGCGCCTGACCGAGATGGACGTGGCCCGCGTCGGCCTCCTGGTGGAACTCCGCGTCACCTTGGAGGTGACGGAGGACCTGATCCCGCTCGTGCTGTCGCTCATCGACCAGCTCTACGACGCCCGCCGCGCCGTCCGCGCCCTCCTCGCCGCCCTGGACGAGCAGCCGGCGGAGGTGCGCCGGGCGGTGCTGGCAGCGGCGCGGCAGGAACCGCACAGGTGACGCCGCCCGCGAGGCGCCGCGACGGCAGAACCGCAGGCACGGTCCGCGGCCCGGCCCGTCGCTCGACGGTGAATCGCGCCTCCGCGGCGCCGGACCAGCAGCGCCGCCGACGCGTGCGGTCGCCCCGGGCGGCGGGCCGAGCCCGCGGCAAGACGCATACGTTGGCTGTGGGCCGCGCCTCCGCGGCAATGGACCAGCGTCTCCCCCGCCTGCGGTCGCTCCCGCCGACGGGCTTGGTCCGCGGCGCGGCCTACCCCTTCACGGTGGACCGCACCTCCGCCGCGATGGACCGGAGCGCCGCCTCCGCGTGCAGCTTGGTGCCGTGCAGCGTCAGCACCGCGATGAGCGACACGGCGGCCACGACCGCCATCCCGGCGCGACCGCGGCCGGCGGACCGCACCTCCTCCTCGGCCCGGCGCGGCCCGGCCAGCCAGGCGAGCGCCAGGACGCCGGCCATTCCCACCGCGCCGCCGACCAGCACGTCGGCCATGCTGTGGTACCGCAGCGCCCAACGGCTGAAGCCGAACAGCGCGCCGAACGCCGCGCCGGCGAACAAGGCGACCGCCAGCCGCGAGGCGAAGCGCCGGGCGACCAGCGTCGCCAGGCCGGCGTACACCACGATGCCGGCGGCGGTGTGCCCGCTCGGGTTACCCAGGCCCCTGATCGAGCCGGAGCCCAAGACCACAAAGACCATGAGCTTAAGCACCAGCATCGCCGCGAAGGTGCCGGTGACGGCCAGGGTCCAGGCGATGGCCTCGCGGCGCTTGCCGACCAGCGCCAGGGACAGCGTGACCAGGCCCGTCAACGGCAGCAGGACGCCGAGGTCAGCGAAATCGGTGAGGAAGTGCATGGCCGCCCCGTACCACGGCCGTGCCGCCGCGTCGGCTTACGAACCGGTCACGGTTATAACGATCCGTCTGGCGGTTACCGGCGGGCTCGACCGTTCCGCGTTCACGGGAACGGGCCGCCGCTACCCAGGCGGCAGCAGCAGCATCGCCGCCGCCTGCGCCGCGATGCCCTCGCCGCGCCCCGTGAAGCCCAGCCGCTCGGTGGTGGTGGCCTTCACGCCGATCCGCGACGGTTCCACGCCCAGCAACTCCGCGAGCCGCGCCTGCATGGCGTCCCGGTGCGGCCCGACCTTCGGCCGTTCGCAAAGCAGAGTCACGTCGGCGTTCGCCAGCACCCCGCCGCGGTCCGCGATCCGCGCCGCGGCGTGGCGCAGGAACCGGGCGCTGTCCGCGTCCTTCCAGCGCATCTCGCTCGGCGGGAAATGCCGCCCGATGTCGCCCTCGGCCAAGGCCCCGTAGATCGCGTCGCAAAGGGCGTGGATGCCGACATCGGCGTCCGAATGCCCGTCCAGCCCGAACTCGCAGGGCACGCGGACACCGCACAGCACCATCGGCCGCCCGGCCGCAATCCGGTGCACGTCGAAGCCGGTGCCGACCCGCGGCATCAGCCCGGCGGACAGGCCCGCCGCCACCCGGGAAAGATCCTCGGGGAAGGTGATCTTCACGTTGCTTTCCGATCCCTCCACCAGCGCCACCGCCCCACCCACCGCTTCCAGGATCCCCGCGTCGTCCGTCGCCTCGCCCGGGGCGGCGCGGTGCGCGGCCAGCAACTCGGGGAAGCGGAAGGCCTGTGGCGTTTGCGCCCGCCACAAGCCCTCGCGAGGCACGGTGGAAACGATCCGCCCCGACGCGTCGCCCCGCTTCAAGGTGTCCGTCACGCGTTGCGCCGGGATGGCGCCCGGCGCTTCGGCCAGCGCCGCCAGCAGCCGCGCCACTGTCCCCGCCGGTACCACCGGCCGCGCCGCGTCGTGCACCAGCACCGCGTCGGCGGCCGGCCCGGCGGAGGCGAGCGCCTCCAGCCCCGCGCGCACGCTCCGCTGCCGCGTGTCGCCGCCCGGCACCGGCGCGAGCACGCCGGGCAGCCCGTCGAGCAGCGCCGCCACCCGCGCTTCCTCGCCGGGGGCGCAGACGGGGAGGAGGCGTTCCACCAACCCGTCCCGCAGCAGCGCCTCCGCTGCGTGGCGGAGCACCGGACGGCCGAGCAGGGGCAGGTACTGCTTGGGCGCGTCGGCGCCGAACCGGGCGCCGCGGCCGGCGGCCATCAGGAGGGCGGAAACCTGCATGGGCGCGGGGTCTAGCGGCCCTTCGCTGCTCGGAACAGTGGCTTGTTGCGCGATGCCGTGTTGCGCCGCCGCCGCAGGTCGCGTAGTTTGCCCAAATCATGAGCATCGCTGCGCCCGCAACTCCAGCGGCGGCTGGTTCTTCGGTTCCCGCCCTGCGGCCGATCGACCTCGGCGGCGGCGTGCGGATCGCAACACCCGTGTACCTCGCGCCGATGTCGGGCGTGACCGACCTGCCGTTCCGGCGCCTCGCCCGGCGCCTCGGCACCGGCATGGTGGTCAGCGAGATGATCGCCAGCCAAGCCATGGTCCGCGAGAACCGGCAGACCTTGAAGATGGCCGAGGTGGACGGCTTCGGAGCGCCCTCCGCCGTGCAACTCGCCGGCTGCGACCCGGAGGTGATGGCCGACGCCGCGCGGCTCGCCGTGGACCGCGGCGCCGCGGTGGTGGACATCAATTTCGGCTGCCCGGTGAAGAAGGTCGCGGTCGGCCAGCAGGCCGGCAGCGCCCTGATGCGCGACGAGATCCGCGCCGCCCGCATCCTGGAAGCGACGGTGCGCGCCGTCCCGGACGTGCCGGTGACGCTGAAGATGCGGATGGGTTGGGACCATTCGAACCTGAACGCCCCGGTGCTCGCCCGCGTGGCCGAGGGATCCGGCATCCGCCTCGTGACCGTCCACGGCCGCACGCGCCAGCAGCTCTACACCGGCACCGCCGATTGGGATTTCGTCCGGAAGGTGAAGGACGCCGTCCGCATCCCGGTGCTGGTCAACGGCGACATACTGACGCCCGAAGGCGCGGCCGAGGCGCTCCGCCGCTCCGGCGCGGACGGGGTCATGCTGGGGCGCGGCTGCTACGGCCGCCCTTGGTTCCCGCGCCAGGTGGCGGAGCACCTCGCCACCGGCCGCGCGGCCGCCGAGCCCGCGCTGGCCGAGCAGCTCGCGGTGCTGCTGGAGCACCTCCGGGACATGCTGTCCCACCACGGCACCGTCACCGGCCTCCGCTTGGCCCGCAAGCACGTCGCTTGGTACTCCAAGGGCCTGCCCGGATCGGCGGAGTTCCGCGCGCGGGTCAACACGCTGGACGACGCGCCGGCCGTGGAAGCGCTGATCGAAGGCTTCTACCGCCCCTTGCTGGACCAGGGCCTGGAAGCGGCGCGCGCCGCCTTCCACGCGCGCGGCGTGTCGAAGGAGGCCGAAGGCGCCGCGGCGGGGAGGCTGGCCGCGTGACGGCGGGCGCGCTCGCCGCCAAGGCGCGCGGCCCTCGCCCCGCGGCGGCGACCGCCGCGCCCGTCACCGTGCCCGGCGCCTCGGCCATCCTGTCGTCGCTCCCGACCCCCACGGTGGTGCTCGACGGCGAGAACCGCTTCCGCTTCGCCAACTCGGCCGCGGAGGGCTTCTTCGGCTTGTCCGCGCCCTCCCTCGCGGCGCTCGCCTTGGCCGACCTGCTCCCCGAAGACGGGCGGCTATTCGCCTTGTTGGCGCAGGTGCGGGCGCACGACGCGCCGGTGTCGGACCACGACTTGGTGCTGGAAAGCCCGCGGTTGCAACGCCGCGGCGTAGTGTCGGCGCACGGCGCCCCGTTCCCCGACCTGCCGGGCGGGGTGGTGCTCACCTTGCAGGACGGCTCCACGGCGCGGATGCTCGGCCGGCAGCAAGACTTCCTCGGCGCGGCGCGCGGCGCTTCTGCCATGGCCGCCATGCTGGCGCACGAAGTGAAGAACCCGCTGTCCGGCATCCGCGGCGCGGCGCAGCTTCTCGAACAGGGCGCCTCGGAGGGCGACCGCGAGCTGTGCCAGCTCATACAGGACGAAGTGGATCGCATCCGCGGCCTGGTGGACCGGATGGACATGTTCTCCGACCGGCCGGTGGAGCTGGAGCCGGTGAACATCCACCAGGCGCTGGACCACGTGAAGCGCGTCGCGCAGAACGGTTTCGCCGCGCACCTGCGGATCGTCGAGGAGTACGACCCTTCGCTCCCGCCCGTCTGGGGCAACCGCGACCTGCTGGTGCAGATCCTGCTGAACCTGGTGAAGAACGCCGCCGAGGCCGCGGCGGCGGAAGGGCGCGCGGCCGAGGGCCGCGGCGAGATCGCGCTGTCCACCGCCTACCACCACGGGGTGCGGATCGCCGTGCCCGGCAGCAAGGAGCGGATGCACCTCCCGCTCGTGGTGAGCGTGCGCGACGACGGGCCGGGCATCCCCGACGCGGTGCGCGCCACCCTGTTCGAGCCTTTCGTTTCGACCAAGCGCGGCGGGCAGGGGCTGGGACTCGCCCTCGTCGCCAAGCTGGTGGCGGACCAGGGCGGCTTGATAGAGTGCGACAGCCGGCCCGGCCGCACCGTGTTCCGCCTGCTGCTGGCCATGCCGCCGGCGCGGGGCGGCGCCAAAGGCCGCGGCGGGTCCAGGGCCGGCGACGGGGGAGGGGCGCGGTGAGCGACGGCGGCCGGACCATCCTCATCGCCGACGACGACCGCGCCATCCGCACCGTGCTGAGCCAGGCGCTCGGCCGCTCCGGCTACCAGGTGCGCGCGACCTCCTCCGCGTCCACGCTGTGGCGCTGGGTGGAGGACGGCGAAGGGGACCTGGTCATCACCGACGTGGTCATGCCGGACGAGAACGGCCTCGACCTCGTGCCGCGCATCCGCCGCGTCCGGCCGGAGCTGCGCGTCGTGGTGATGAGCGCGCAATCCACCTTCATGACCGCGGTGAAGGCCGCCCAACGCGGCGCCTTCGAATACCTGCCCAAGCCCTTCGACCTGAAAGAGTTGCTCGCCATCGTGGAGCGGGCGCTCGCCGCGCCGCAGCGCGCGGAGCAGGAAGCGGGCGACGACGCCGAGGAGCGCCTGCCGCTGATCGGCCGCAGCGCGGCCATGCAGGAGATCTACCGCACCGTCGCGCGGCTCACGACCACCGACCTCACGGTGATGATCACCGGCGAGTCGGGCACCGGCAAGGAGCTGGTGGCGCGCGCGCTGCACGACTACGGACGACGCCGCGCCGGGCCGTTCGTCGCCGTCAACATGGCCGCGATCCCGCGCGAGCTGATCGAGAGCGAGCTGTTCGGCCACGAGCGCGGCGCCTTCACCGGCGCGCTCAACCGCGGCGTCGGGCGCTTCGAGCAGGCGGCCGGCGGCACGCTGTTCCTCGACGAGATCGGCGACATGCCGGCGGAGGCGCAGACCCGGCTGCTGCGCGTGCTGCAAGAGGGCGAGTTCACCACCGTCGGCGGCCGGCAGCCGGTCAAGGCCAACGTCCGCATCGTGGCCGCGACCCACCGCGACTTGCAACAATCCATCCGGCAGGGGTTGTTCCGCGAGGACCTGTTCTACCGCCTCAACGTCGTCCCCATCCGCCTGCCGCCGCTCCGGGAGCGCGCGGAGGACGTCTCGTTGCTGGCCCGTCACTTCCTCGACCGCGCCCGCGCTTCCGGCCTGCCGCAGAAGCACCTGAGCCCCGACGCGCTGGAACGCCTGAAGGCGCACAAGTGGCCGGGCAACGCGCGTGAGCTGGAAAACCTGATGCGGCGCCTCGCGGCGCTTTATCCGCAGGAGCAGATCGGCGCCGACGCGGTGGCCGGCGAGCTCGCGGAAGCCGGGTCGGCCGGCGGGGGCGGAGGCGTGGGGCCGCGCGCCGAGACCTTGGAACAGGCGGTGGAACGCCACCTCCGGCCCTTCGTCGCCGCGCACCGCGACGGGCCGCCGGTGCGCGACCTCTACGACCGCGTGCTCGCCGAGGTGGAGCGGCCGCTGCTGCGGCTCGTGCTGTCGGCGACGCGGGGCAACCAGATCAAGGCGGCGGCCATGCTGGGATTGAACCGCAACACGCTCCGCAAGAAGATCCGCGAACTCGACCTCCCGGTCGTGCGGGGCCTCGGTTGATGGGCGTCGTGCGGCGCTACGTCCTCGGCGGCGGCCTGCGCCGGGGCGCCGCCGCGCCCTCCACGCCGCCGCCACCCGGGGAGGCGCCGGCCGCAGCCGCGCCGCGGGGCGGGTTGGGCGCGAGGATCGCCGACCTGATGCTCGGGCGCGGCATGACCCTGGGCCTCGCGCTGGGCGCGCTGGTGCTCGGCGTCGCCACCTTCTCCGTGCTGTCGAACGGCAGCCCTTTCGGCCCGCGCCGCGACGGCGTCGTGGTCGCCATGGTGCTGGTCAACCTCGCGGTGCTTCTGCTGCTGGGCGCGTCGTTGGCCGGCCGTCTGGTGCGGGTGTGGGCGGAGCGCCGCCGCGGCTCCGCCGGCTCGCGCCTCCACGTCCGGCTGGTGCTCCTCTTCAGCGGCGTCGCGGTGGTGCCGGCGTTGCTGGTCGCCGGCTTCGCCGCGCTGTTCTTCAACCTCGGCATCGAGACCTGGTTCAGCGACCGCGTCCGCACCGCCCTGGAAGCCAGCCTCCAGGCCAGCCGCGGCTACCTGGAGGAGCACCGCAACACCATCCGCGGCGACGCGCTCGCCATGGCGGCGGACCTGTCGCGCACCCGCGTGCTGCTGCCCGACAACGGCATCGCTTTCGCCCGCGTGCTGGCCACCCACACCACGCTCCGCAACCTGACCGAGGCGGTGGTGTTCGACCCCGCGACGCAGCGGGTGATCGCCAACTCCGGCTACACCACGTCCTTCACCCTCGACCCGCCGGGCGAGGACGCCATAGCCGACGCCCGCCTCGGCGACGTGGCGGTGATCCCCAGCGGGGAGCGGGTCCGGGCGCTGGTGTCGCTCGACTTCGGGCAGGGGTGGATGCTGCTGATCGGCCGGCCGCTCGACGCCACCGTGCTGACGCACCAGCAATCGGTGGAGCAGGCGGTCGCGCAGTACGTGGAGCTGGACCGCAACCGCTCCGGCTTGCAGATCACCTTCGTGATGATCTTCGCCATCGCGGCGCTGCTGGTGCTGATGGCGGCGGTGCTGATCGGCCTCGTGCTGGCTAACCAGCTCGCGCGGCCGATCGGCCGGTTGATCGTGGCTGCGGAGCGGGTGCGGGGCGGCGACCTGTCCACCCGCGTCCAGGAGGGCTCGGCGGACGACGAGGTCGCCAGCCTGTCCCGGGCCTTCAACCGCATGACCAACCAGCTCGCGGCGCAGCGCGGCGAGCTGATGCAAGCCTACCGCCAGATCGACGAACGGCGGCGCTTCACGGAAACGGTCCTCGCCGGCGTGTCGGCCGGCGTGGTCGGCCTCGACACCGAGGGCCGGATCAACCTGCCGAACCGCCGCGCGAGCGAGCTGCTCGGCCTGGACCTGGACGCCGCCATCGGCCTGCCGCTCGCTTCCCTCGTGCCGGAGTTTGCGCCGTTGCTGGCCGCGGTGCATGGCGGCGGCGCCGCGACTCCGGAGAAGGCCCGCACCGCCGAAATCCGGATCGGCGCCCCTTCGAACCGCCGCACCCTGCTGGCCCGCATCGGCGTCGAGTTGCAGGCCGGGGCGGGCGGCGGCGGGCGCGAGGTCACAGGCTACGTCCTCACCTTCGACGACATCACCGAATTGCTGTCGGCGCAGCGCAAGGCGGCCTGGGCCGACGTGGCGCGGCGCATCGCGCACGAGATCAAGAACCCGCTCACGCCCATCCAGCTCTCGGCGGAGCGGCTGAAGCGCCGCTACCTCAAGGAGATCCAGTCCGACCCGGAGACCTTCAAGGCATGCACCGACACCATCGTGCGGCAGGTCGGCGACATCGGGCGCATGGTGGACGAGTTCTCCGCCTTCGCCCGGATGCCGCAGCCGGTGATCCGGCCGGAGAACCTCGGGCAGCTGATCCGCGAGGCGCTGGTGCTGCAACGGGACGCGCACCCGGAGATCGAGTACGTCATCTACCAGCCGGGCGCGGCGCCGGTGGTGCCCTGCGACCGCCGGCTGCTCAACCAGGCGCTGACGAACCTGTTGCACAACGCGGCGGATGCCATCGCCATGCGCGTGGCGGCGGAGGCGATGGGCGCGCTGCAGCGCGCGCCGGGCGAGACCGTCGGACACATCACCGTGCGCGTGGCGCAAAAGCCGGACGCGGTGGAGATCGCCGTGGAGGACGACGGGATCGGCCTGCCGCAGGGCGACGAGCGCGACCGCCTCGCCGAACCTTACGTGACCCACAAGGCCAAGGGCACCGGGCTCGGCCTTGCCATCGTCAAGAAGATCATGGAGGACCACGGCGGGAAGCTCGGCCTCGAAGACGCCGCGGAAGGCAGCGGCGCGCGCGCGGTGCTGTCCCTCCCTTGGCGGCAGTCGCTCGACCGCGGCCCGCCCGGCGACGGCGACGGCGACGGCGGCGCGGTGCCGCCGGCGGAGGCCGAGACACACGAGAGCAGCATGATGAGGCGCGCGCAGCATGGCGCATGAAGTATTGATCGTGGACGACGAGCCCGACATCCGGGCCCAGATCGAGGGCATCCTCGAAGACGAAGGCTTCGAAACGCGGGTCGCCCACAACAGCGACACGGCCCTCGCGGCCTTCCGGGCGCGGCGGCCGTCGCTCGTCGTCCTGGACATCTGGTTGCAGAACTCGCGCCTGGACGGCCTCGGCATCCTCGGCGAGATGCTGCGGGAGGAGCCGCAGGTGCCCTGCGTGATGATCTCCGGGCACGGCACCATCGAAACCGCCGTCCGCGCCATCCAGCAGGGCGCCTACGACTTCATCGAGAAGCCGTTCAACTCCGACCGCCTGCTCCTGATAGTCAGCCGCGCGCTGGAAGCGGCCCGCCTCAAGCGCGAAAACAGCGAGCTGAAGCTGCGCGCCGGCGCCGAAACCGAGCTGGTGGGCAACTCGCAACCGATGGCGCAGCTCCGCGCCGCGATCGAGCGCGTGGCGCCCACCGGCAGCCGCGTGCTCATCACCGGCCCGGCTGGGTCCGGCAAGGAGGTGGCGGCGCGCATGATCCACGCCCGCAGCCGCCGCGCTGACGGGCCCTTCGTGGTGCTGAACTGCGCCACCCTGAACCCGGGCCGCTTCGAGGAGGAGCTTTTCGGCGTTGAATCGGCCGCCGCCGACTCCGCGGCCGCCCCGCGCCGCGCCGGCGTGCTGGAGCGCGCCCACGGCGGCACGCTGCTGCTGGACGAGGTGGCCGACATGCCGCTGGAAACCCAGGGCAAGATCGTCCGCGCCTTGCAAGAACAGGGCTTCGAGCGGGTCGGCGGCTCCTCGCGGGTGAAGGTGGACGTGCGGGTGCTGGCCACCACCAACCGCGACCTCCAGGCGGAGATCGCCGCCGGGCGCTTCCGCGAGGACCTTTATTACCGCTTGGCCGTGGTGCCGCTGCGCACGCCCGCGCTCCGCGAGAGGCGCGAAGACGTGCCGGCGCTGGCGCGGCACTTCATGGCGCGCTCCGCCGCGACCTCCGGGATGGCGGCGCGGGAGATCGGCGAGGACGCGCTGGCCGCGCTCCAGGCCTACGACTGGCCGGGCAACGTGCGGCAGCTCCGCAATCTGGTGGACTGGCTGCTCATCATGGCGCCGGGCGACGCGCGCGAGGCCATCCGCGCCGAGATGCTGCCGCCCGAGGTGGGGTCCGCGGCGCCGGCCATGCTCAAGCTCGACCGTTCGAGCGAGATCATGACGCTGCCCCTGCGCGACGCGCGCGAGCTGTTCGAGCGGCAATACCTCGAAGCGCAGTTGCTGCGCTTCGGCGGCAACATCAGCCGCACGGCGAACTTCGTGGGCATGGAGCGCAGCGCGCTGCACCGCAAGCTCAAGTTCCTCGGCGTCCACGCCGAGGACCGCGCGCCGGCGGCGGCCGCCCAGCCGGCCGCCAGCGCCAACCTTTGACCGGCACATGGCGCGCGTCGCCTACGTGAACGGCCGCTGGCTCGACCAGAGGGTCGCTTCGGTCAACATCGAGGACCGGGGCTACCAGTTCGGCGACGGCATCTACGAGGTGGTCCACGTCTTCCGCGGCCGCTTCGTGGACGAGGACCGCCACCTCGCCAGGCTCGACCGCAGCCTGCACGAGATCAGGCTGCCCGAGCCCATGCCGCGCGCCGCGCTGTTGCAGGTTATGCGGGAGCTGGTGCGGCGGAACCGCGTGGCCGAGGGCCTGCTCTACATGCAGGTGACGCGCGGCGTTTCCCGGCGCGACCACGCCTTCCCCCGGCGGCCCGTTCCGCCGGCGCTGGTCATGACCGTCAAGCGCATCCCGCCCTACCCGAAGGACGTGGACGCCTGGGCCGCGTCGGCCGTCACCCGGCCGGACCTCCGCTGGGCGCGGCGCGACATCAAGAGCGTGAACCTGCTGCCCAACGTGCTGGCGCGCCAGGAAGCCCGGGAAGCGGGGGCGACCGAGGCCATCCTGTTCGACGAACGAACGGGCGTCGTCACCGAGGGGGCCGCCACCTCGTTCTGGATCGTGGACGAGCGCGGCGCGCTCCGCACCAGCCGCCTCGGCCACGCCATCCTGCCCGGCTGCACGCGGGAGGCGCTGGTCGCCGAGCTGGCCGAGGCCGGCATCGCCCACGAGGAAGGGGACTTCACGCTCGGCGACGCGCGCCGGGCCAGGGAAGCCTTCCTCACCTCCGCGACCTCCTTCGTGAAGCCCATCACGAACCTGGACGGCGAGCCGGTGGGCGAGGGCGGGGTGGGGCCGGTGACGCGGCGCCTTTTCGACCTGTTCGCGCGCCACGTCCAAGGCGGCCCGAGGAACGCGCCGGCGTGACGCCGCCCGACCTCCTCCGGCCCGCCGCCGTGGTCTGGGATTGGGACAACACGCTGGTGGACGGCTGGGCGGCCATCGCCGCCGGGCTGAACGCCGCCTTCGCCGCGTTCGGGATGCCGGGGTGGACCGTGGAAGAGGTGAGGGGGCGGGTGCGCCGCTCGCTCCGCGAAAGCTTTCCCGAGACGTTCGGCGCGGATTGGGAACGGGCGCGCGACATCTTCTACGCCGAGGTCCGGGCGCGGCACCTCGGAGTTCTGTCGCCGATGCCCGGCGCGGCGGGGGCGCTCCGCGCGGGCGCGGCGCTCGGGGCCCCGATGGCGGTGAACAGCAACAAGCAAGGGCCCTTGCTGCGGGCCGAGGCCGCGCACCTGGGCTGGGCGGGAACGTTCCGGGCGTTGATCGGCGCGGGCGACGCGGGGGCGGACAAGCCGGACCCGGCGCCGATGCGCCTCGCGCTCGAAGCCTGCGGCGTGCCGGCAGGCCCTTCGGTCTGGTACGTCGGCGACACGGCGCTCGACATGCAGGCCGCGCGCGCGGCGGGCTGTGCCGCCGTCCTGGTCGGCGACGCGGAGCACGACGGCGGCGTCGCCAACGCGATGCCTGACGCCGCCTTCGCCGATTGCCATGCGCTCGCCGCGCACCTGCTCCGCCTTGCCAAGACCCCCCCTCCTGCGGGAATGTGAGGGTGGGCAGGGGAGCCCCGCGAGGGCAGCCCGCATAAGAAGAAGGACCGCGCCGTGGCCGCCGAGAAGTCCCAGAACGTGCAGGACGTGTTCCTCAACCACGTTCGCAAGAGCAAGACGCCGGTGACGATCTTCCTGGTCAACGGGGTCAAGCTGCAGGGCATCATCACCTGGTTCGACAACTTCTCCGTTCTGCTCCGCCGGGACGGGCATACGCAGCTCGTCTACAAGCACGCCATCAGCACGGTGATGCCGGGCGCCCCCATCCAGTTGTTCGATGCCAGCGCGCCGCGTGAGGGCGCGGCCGCGGCGGTGCAGCGCGAAGGGACGACCCTGACGATGACCCGTGAGGTCAATCCTGCCACAGGAGGCTGACCCGGCCGATCCGCCCGACCCGGCGAACGACCGGACCGACCAGGGTCCGACCCTCGCCGCCGTCATATTGCCCTACGAACGGGTGCGGCGGCCCGGCGCCGCGGGCGGCGGCCAAGCGGCGGCGGCGGAGGGCCTGCCGCGCGCCGCGGAAGCGCGCCTCGCGGAAGCCACGGGCCTCGCCGGCAGCATCGGCGTCACCATCGTCCACTCGGCCATCCTCCCCCTCCGCGAAAGGCGGCCGAGCACCTTGCTGGGCGAGGGCCAGGTTGAGGCGGTCAAGAAGGACGTCGCCGGCAAGTCGGTGACGGTGGCGGTGGTGGACGCGTCGCTCACGCCGGTGCAACAGCGCAACTTGGAGCGTGCCTGGGGCTGCAAGGTCATCGACCGGACCGGCCTCATCCTGGAGATCTTCGGCGAGCGCGCCCGCACCCGCGAAGGCTCGCTCCAGGTCGAATTGGCGCACCTGGAGTACCAGCGCACCCGCCTCGTGCGGTCTTGGACCCACCTGGAGCGGCAGCGCGGCGGTTTCGGCTTCCTCGGCGGCCCCGGCGAGTCGCAGATCGAGATAGACCGTCGCCTGATCGGCGAGCGCATAGTCAAGATCAAGCGCGAGCTGGAACAGGTGCGCCGCACCCGCGGCCTGCACCGCCGCGCCCGTGAACGGGTCCCCTACCCGGTGATCGCGCTGGTCGGCTACACCAACGCCGGCAAGTCCACCCTGTTCAACGCCCTCACCGGTGCCGGCGTCCACGCCGAGGACCAGCTCTTCGCCACCCTCGATCCGACGATGCGCGCCATCGGCCTGCCCTCCGGCCGCACCGCCATCCTGTCCGACACGGTGGGGTTCATCTCCGACCTGCCGACCCAGCTTGTGGAAGCCTTCCGCGCCACGCTGGAGGAGGTCGCAGCGGCCGACGTGATCCTCCACGTCCGCGACGCCGCGCACCCGGACACGGCGGCGCAGCGCCGGGACGTGCTGAAGGTCCTGGGCGAGATGGCCGAAGGACCGAACGCCGCCCTCGACGGGGGCTGGCAGGCCCGCATGATGGAGGTGCTGAACAAGGCTGACCTGCTCGGCGGCACCGGCGAGGTGATCGGCGGCGACCCCGGCGCGGTGGCCGTCTCCGCCCTGACCGGCGAGGGCCTGCCCGAACTCCGGACCGCCATCGACGCCCGGCTCTCCGCCGGGATGGAGTTGGTCGACTACGACATCCCGGCCGCCGACGGCGCCCGCCTCGCGTGGCTCTACCGGCACGGCGAGGTGGTCAACCGGGAGGAGCGCGAGAGCGGCGACCTCGCCGTGACCGTCCGCCTCTCGCCCGCCGACCGCGCCCGCTTCGAACGCGACCCGTTCTCCGGGTGAGTCCGGCGCCGCGCTTCGACCTCCGGACGGCGACCGCGGTGGCCGACCTGCTCCGGGACGCCGCCCGGGCGGAGGTCATGCCCCGCTTCCGACGCTTGGCCGCCGGGGCGGTGCGGAACAAGACCGGCCCCCTGGACTTGGTCACGGACGCCGACGAGGGGGCCGAACGGGTCATCGCCGCCGGCCTCGCGGCGCGTTTCCCCGGCTGCCTCGTGGTGGGCGAGGAAGGGGCCGCGGCCGACCCGGGGCTGCTCGGGCGCTTGGCCGACGCCGACCTGGCCTTCGTGGTGGACCCCGTGGACGGCACCGCCAACTTCGCGGCCGGCCTGCCGCTCTTCGGGTGCATGGCCGCCGCCATCCTGCGCGGAGAGGTGGTGGCCGGCTGGATACACGACCCGCTTGGCGACGACACGGCGATCGCGCTGCGGGGCGAGGGTGCCTGGATCGAGGCGCCGGGCGGTGGAGGTCGGGTGCCGCTCCGGGTGGCGCCGCCGGCGCCCTTGGAGCGGATGGTCGGCGACCTCTCCTGGACCTACCTGCCGGAGCCCCTGCGCACCCGCGTGGCGTCGCGCTTGCCGCTGCTCGCCGGGACGGTGGGCCTGCGCTGCGCCGCCCACGCCTACCGCTCGGTGGCCAGCGGGTACCTGCACCTGCTGCTGTTCAACCGCCTGATGCCTTGGGACCACGCGGCCGGTTGGCTGCTGCACCGCGAGGCCGGCGGCCACTCGGCCGGTTTCGACGGCCAACCCTACTCGCCGTTGCGGCACGGGGGCGGGCTCATCTGCACGCCCGACTCGGCGTCCTGGCAAGAAGCCAGGGCTAGGTTGCTAGAGGCCTAGGCCGAAATACCTAGAGAATCGACGAGCTAGGACCGTTTTTGTTCTTGTTTTGTCCAGAAGTGTCAACCGGTGCTTTGCACAGGTAAACAACCGTAAACTTCCCTGGAAATTCCTTACAAATTCAGCAAAGGATTTGCTCCGCCAAGCTGCATGGTGCTGTTAAGCAATTAACAGTGTCAATGGTTTTACTGGCTCGCCGAAGTGAGCTGAGGCCTTGGCGGCGCGGCGTCAGCCTTCAGCCGCTTTGACCGCCCGCCACTCGGCTTCCATCGCATCAAGGCCGGCATCGGCGGGCGCGAGGCCGCGCGCGGCCAGGCGTTGTTCGACACCATGGAAGCGGCGTTCGAACTTGCCGTTCGCCGAACGGAGGCAGTCTTCTGGGTCCAGGTCGAGCTTGCGCGCCAGGTTGGCGAGGACGAAGAGCAGGTCGCCAACCTCGTCCTTGAGCCGGGCCGGGTCGGCCGTCGGCATCTCGGCCCGCAGTTCGGCCGCTTCCTCTTCCAACTTGTCCAGGACCGAGGCGGCGTCCGGCCAGTCGAAGCCGACGCGGGCGGCGCGGCGGGTGAGCTTGGCGGCACGGCTCAAGGCGGGGAGGGCGCCTGGCACCCCGGCCAGGGCGCCGCTCTCCCGCCTGGCGGCGCGTTCGGCCGCCTTTTGCGCTTCCCAGGCGTCCGTTTGGGCCTGCGCATCGCGGGCCGGCGCGTCGCCGAAGACGTGCGGGTGGCGCCGGACCATCTTCGCTGCGACGGCCCGGGCCACGGCCGCGAAGTCGAACCGGCCGGCCTCCTCGGCCATGCGGGCGTGGTAGGCGACCTGGAACAGCAGATCCCCGAGTTCGTCCAGCAGCGCCGCAAAGTCCGGGCCGGCCCCGATGGCGGCCGCGACCTCGTACGACTCCTCGACGGTGTAAGGCGCGATGGAGGCGAAGTCCTGGACCTGGTCCCAAGGGCAACCGGCGACGGGGTCGCGCAGCCGGGCCATGACGGAGAGCAGTTCCAGCAGGGCGGTTTCGGGCGGGGAGGAACCGGTCATCGGGCCTGCTTAGCATCGCGCCCGCGTCGCGCGCCGTGGCCCGTACGCCAATGCAAGCGACGTTCCGCCTACAAACCCCGGTTATCCCCAGGTTCCACCTGCCGCATAAGATATATTATGGAAAATAAAAGGTCTGTGGATAAGCTGGGGAAACCTCGCAGCCGGCGTCCGGGCCGCTCACGCCAAAGGTACGTCCAGAACCATCCCGTCGAAGCCCGGCTCTATGCCGGCCGGCAGCGCCCGCAACAAGCTGCGGTAGTCCATCGTCGTGCCCATGTGGGTCAGTATGGTGCGCCGCGGCCGCAGCCGCTCGACCCAATCGAGCACTTGGTCGAGGTTCGCGTGGACCGTGTGCGACCCGCGCCACAGGAAGCAACCCACCACCCAGGTGTCCAAACCCTCCAGGGCCGACAGGCTCTCGTCCGGCAGCGTCACCACGTCTGTCGAGTACGCGAAGCGGCCGATGCGGACGCCCAGGCTGTCCATCACGCCGTGGTCCTGGCGGAACACCTCCACGGGCAAGCCGGCAGTCTCGAAACGTTCTCCGTAGTCGACCCTCCGCGGCTCCAGGGCGGGACGAAAGAAGAACGGCGGCGTCGGCCCGATGAAGGCGTAGTCGAAGCGGTCGTCGAGCTTCTGCAAGGTGGTCCGCGTGCCGATCGCCTCCAGCACCCGGCCGGTCACCCGGTTGACCTGCCGCAGGTCATCGATGCCCAGGATGTGGTCGGCGTGGGCGTGGGTGAACAGCACCGCGTCCAAATGTGCCGCGCGCGCCGCCAGCATCTGCCGGCGGAGGTCGGGCCCGGCGTCGATCAGCAGCCGTCGGCCGTCGGGCCCTTCGACCAGGGCCGAGGTCCGGCTCCGCTGGTTGCGGGGCTCGGCTGGATCGCAGGCGCCCCATTCGCCCCCCTCGCCTTCGCCGCCGATCAGCGGCACCCCGCCCGAGCCGCCGCAGCCGAGGATGGTGACGCGCAGCACGGAGGCGCGCGGCCGGCCTAGGCCGTGGCCTTGGCGAACAGGCGGTGGAAGTTCTCGGTGGTCGCCGCCTCGATCTCGGCCGGGCCGACGCCGCGCACCGCCGCCAGCGCCTTGGCCGTGTGGACCACGTGCGCCGGCTCGCACCGCTTGCCGCGGAACGGCACGGGCGCGAGGTACGGGCTGTCGGTCTCCACCAGCAAGCGGTCGCCCGGCAGATCGGCGGCGATGGCGCGGATCGCCTCGCCGTTGCGGAAGGTCAGTATGCCGGAGAAGGACACGTAGCCGCCCAGGCGCACCGCCGCCTCCGCGAGCCCCCGGCCGGACGAGAAGCAGTGCAACAAGAAGGGAAACGGCCCGCCGGCGCGGTGCTCCTCCTCGAGGACGGCCCGGATGTCGTCGTCTGCGTCGCGGGCGTGGATCACCAAGGGCAGCCCGGAAAGCTGGGCGGCCTTGATGTGCCGCCGGAACGCCTCCTTCTGCACGTCGTGTGGCGCCTTGTCATAGAAGTAGTCCAGCCCCGACTCGCCGAGCCCGATGACGCGGGGGTGGTCCGCCATCGCCAGCAACTCCGCGACCGTGGGCAGCGGCGCTTCGCCGACCCGCTGCGGATGCACGCCCACCACGCCCCAGACCTCCGGGAACCGTTCGGCCAGGGACCGGACGACCGCCGACTGGTCGCCGCGGATGCCGATCGTGACCATGCGGCCCACCCCGGCCTCCCGCGCCCGCGCGATCACGTCCGGGATCTCAGCGTCCTCGAACGTGTCGAGATGGCAGTGGCTGTCGATGAGCATGGGGGTTCCGTGGCAGGGGTTAGGTGGCGGCGGCCAGGGCAGCCGTGTCTATCTTGCGGAACAGCGGTTCCGGCGGCGGCAGCGCCGCGCCGCCCGGCAGCGGCGCCGCCAGCGCGGCGAGGCTCCTGCCCTCGCCCGCGGGCACGCCGAGTTGGTCCAGCAGCCTGCCCATGGTGTCCGGCATGAAGGGCTGCAAGACGATGGCGTAGGCCCGCAACGCCGTGTGCAGGTGCCGCAGCGCCGCGGCCATGCGCGCCTGGTCGGTCTTCTTCAAGGCCCAGGGCTGCTGCTGCGTGATGTAGCCGTTCGCGTCCCGGACGGACTGGAAGACCGTTTCCAGCGCCGTGTGGAAAAGCTGCGCGTCCAACGCTTTGCCCACCGCCGCCGGCAACGCGTCGAGGCCGTCCAGCAGCGCCCGGTCGGCCTCCGTCCGCTCGGCTTCGCGGGGCAACTCGCCGCCGCAATTCCGCTGGATCAGCGTCAGCGTCCGCTGCGCCAAATTGCCCAGACCGTCCGCCAGCTCGCCGTTCAACCGGTTGACCAGCGCCCGGCGCGAGAAGTCGCCGTCGTTGCCAAACGGCACCTCGCGGAGCAGGAAGTAGCGCAGCGGGTCCAGGCCGAACTCCTCGACCAGCGCCAGCGGATCGATGGCGTTGCCGAGGGACTTCGACATCTTCTGCCCCTCGATGGTCCACCAGCCGTGGGCGAAGACCCGCTTCGGCGGCGCGATCCCGGCGGCCTGGAGGAAGGCCGGCCAATAGATGGCGTGGAAGCGCACGATGTCCTTGCCGACGAAATGCACGTCGGCCGGCCAAAAGCCCCAGCGCGGGTCGGGCTCGTCCGGGTAGCCGGCTGCTGTGATGTAGTTGGTGAGCGCGTCCAGCCACACGTACATCACGTGCGCCGGGTCGCCCGGCACAGGGACACCCCAGGAAAAGGAAGTGCGGCTGATCGAGAGGTCCTGCAACCCGGACCGCACGAAGCTCATGACCTCGTTCCGCCGGCCCTGCGGCGCGATGAAGTCCGGGTTCTCCTCAAAGAAGCGGAGCAGCCAGTCGCGCCACTTGGACAAGCGGAAGAAGTAGGACGGCTCCCGTACCCATTCGACGGGCGCCCCGGATGGGGCGTACTTCACGCCATCCCGCTCCGTCAGCTCGTCCGGGCCGTAGAAGGCCTCGTCCCGCACCGCGTACCAGCCCTCGTAGTGGCCGAGGTAGATCTCGTCCCGCCGCGCCAGCTCTTCCCAGAGTGCTTGGCAGGCGCGCTTGTGCCGCTCCTCGGTGGTGCGGATGAAGTCGTCGTTCGAGAAGCCCATCCGCTCCGCGAGGTCGCGGAAGTGCTGGCTGACTTGGTCGGTGAACGCCTGCGGCTCCATCCCGGCGTCGCGCGCCGCCTTCTCCACCTTTTGCCCGTGCTCGTCCGTGCCGGTCAGGAAAAAGACCTCCCTGCCCTCCAGCCGCTTCCACCGCGCCAGCACGTCGGTGGCGAGCGAGGTGTAGGCGTGGCCGATGTGCGGCTTGTCGTTGACGTAATAGATCGGGGTCGTGACGTAGTATCGGGACATGGGACTCACCGGCGGCTTTCCGGAGCGGGCCTTAGCATGGCCAGCCCGCTGAGCAGCGCCTGCTTGCGGTCGAGGTTCAGCCGCTCCGTGTCATCGGCGAGCCGCCCGAGGCCGTCCCAGAGCGCGGACCACTCCGCCAAGGGGCGCGCGGACACCCAGGGCGCCGCGCCGCCGGCCCGCGCCGCCTGCCGGAGCGCGGTTGAAAGCCCGCGCCGGAGCAGGAACACGAACAAGGGCAGCGCCGCCGGGTCGCGCCGGCCCGCGACCTTGTCGGCCACCGAGTGCAGCAGCTTGGCGTCGAGCCGCGGCATCCCAGCGAAGACCTCGTCCACCGCCGCCTGCATGGCGAGCCCCTCCCCCTCGGCCAGCGCCAAGGCGCGGCCCGGGCAGCCGTCGGCGATGCGGCCGAGCGCCGCCCGGTCGGCGGCGCCCATCCCCGGCAGCCAGGACGCGAGCAGCCGGTTCATCGCCGGCTCGGCCAGCGGGAACAGGTCGAGGCGGCGGCAGCGGCTGCGGATGGTGGGCAGCAGCCGGTCGGGCTGCGCGCTCACCACCAGCAGCACCGTGCGGGGCGGCGGTTCCTCCAGCGTCTTGAGCAGGATGTTCGGGACCACCCCGCGTTCCGCCCGCTCCAGGTCCTCCACTACCACCACGCGCCAACCGCCCTCGGCGGCGGTGTGCGCCATGAAGCGCACGGCGGCCCGCGCGTCCTCGGCGCGCAGCACCTCCTTCTTGCCCTTGTCGCCCGTGGACGGCGCCAAGGTGAACAGGTCCGCGTGCGCCCCGGACGACACGCGCCGGAACACCGGGTCGCCCTCCGGCACATGCAGCGGCGTCGCCCCTTCCCCGCCCGGCGGCTGCCCGGCCAGCAACCAGCGCGCGAAGCGGTAGGCGAGCGTCGCCTTGCCGAGCCCCGTCGGGCCGGCGAGGAGCCAAGCGTGGTGCAGCCGGCGCGCGCGCGCCGCCTCGGTCATGGCCCGCGCCGCCTCGTCGTGGCCGACCAGGACGGGGTTGGCGCGGGGTTCGGGCGGGAGTGCGGCCATCAGGGCAGCGCCAAGCGCTTCTTCACCGCCGCCGAAATCGCGGCCGCCACGTCCTCCGGCGGACCGGCCGCGTCGAGCACGACGCAGCGCCCCGGCTCGGCTTCGGCGATGGCGAGAAAGCCGGCGCGCACCCGCGCGTGGAAGGCCGGGTCCAGGGCCTCGTAACGGTTGGCCTCGCCCCGCGCCGCCGCACGGGCCAGCCCCGACTCGGGGGGCAGGTCGAGGATGAGCGTCACGTCCGGCCGCAGGGGGCCCAGCGCCGTTTCCGCCAAGGCGTCGAACACGGCGCGCGGCACGCCCTGGCCGAAGCACTGGTAGGCGAGCGTCGAGTCGGCGAAGCGGTCGCACACCACCCACATGCCCGCTTCCAGCGCCGGCCCGACCGAACGCGCCACGTGCTCCCGCCGCGCCGCGAAGTGCAACATGCACTCCGCCACGCCATCCCAGGGGCCGGAGCCGAGCAGCACGCTCCGGATCGCCTCCGCGCCGGGCGCCCCGCCGGGCTCCCGGGTCAGCAGCACCGGCAGGCCGCGCGCCGACAACGTCTCCGCCAGGACGCGGGCCTGGGTGGACTTGCCGGCCCCTTCCCCGCCTTCCAGCGTGATGAACCGGCCCCGTCCGGATGCGGCGGCCGCGCGCGCCATGCCCCGTCCCTAGCGCGACGAGATGAGGTGTTCGAGCACCGCCGGGATGCGCGGCACCAGCCCCAGCCGGTTCACGTCGGTGCCCGCCAGCAACGGCAGCGACATTGGCGGCACGCCCTGCCCGGACACCTCCAGCCGCCCCAGTTCCTTCCCCTTGGCCACCGGCGCCGCCACCGGCGCGTCGTAGCGCAGTCGCGCCTGGAGGTTGCGCCGCCACTGCTTCGGCAACGTCACCACCACGTCGCGCGCGCCCACCAGCGGCACCGTGCGGCGGTCGCCGAGGTGGACGGGCACCTCCTCCACGGTCTCACCGGCGCGGAACAGCGACACGTTCTCGAACTCGCGGAAGGCCCATTCAAGCAGCCGCTCGCTCTCCTCGCCCCGCGCCCGCATCGTCGGCAGGCCGTTGAACACCAGGACGAGGCGCCGCTCGCCGCGCTTGGCGCTCGCGGTCAGGCCGTAGCCCGCCTCCTCGGTGTGCCCGGTCTTCAACCCGTCGGCGCCGGGAACGCGCGCCAGCGTCGGGTTGCGGTTCTCCTGGCTGATGTCGTTCCAACGGAAGGAGCGCTCGTTGTAATAGGAGTAGTACTCCGGGAACTCGGAGATGATGCGCTTGGCCAGCCGCGCGAGGTCGCGGCAGGTGGTGCGGTGCTCCGGGTCCGGCCAGCCGGTGGCGTTGCGGAAGGTGCTCGAGGTCAGGCCGATCTCGCGCGCCTTCTCGTTCATCGCCTCCGCGAACTGCTGCTCCGAGCCGGAGATGGCCTCGGCGAAGACGATGCAAGCGTCGTTGCCGGACTGCACGATCACGCCCCGCATCAGCGCCTCCACCGGCACCGTGTTGCCGACGTGGACGAACATCTTGGAGCCGCCCATGCGCCAGGCGCGCTCGCTCACCGGCAGTTCCTGCTCGAGCTTCAGCCGTCCCTGCTTCAGCATGTCAAAGACCATGTACATGGTCATCAGCTTCGACATGGAGGACGGCGGCATCCGCTCGTCGGCGTTCTTCTCCAGGAGCACCGCGTCCGTGTCGTAGTCGACCACGAAGGCCTGCTTGGCGATGGTGTCGAGCGGCCCCAGCGGCGTGGTCGCGGGCGAGGTCGGCGGCCCGCCGGCCTGGGACGCGCCGCCGCCCTGCCTCCCCCCGCCCCGTTGCGGCCGTCCTCCCTGCGCCGAGGCCGGCAACGGCGGCAGGAGCGTGGAGGCGAGCGCAGCCCCGGCCGGCAGGAGCAACGAACGGCGGCGGCGAGGGACGGGCGGCATAGCTGAAAAAGCTCCGGAGGGTATTCGCCTGATTGGATACTATTTCCAGAGGCTCCGGCTCAAGCTCCGCCCGCAGCCTCCTCAGTCCAAAACGATTCTCGCGTCCGGAATAGCACGACGGAGCGCCGCTTCCAGCGCCCGGTCCGCCTCGCCCGCCGAGACGAACGGGCCGACGCGCACCCGGTATTGCGGTTGCCGACCGGGGCCGACGGCCTCGGCCGCACCGCCGACCGCGGCGGCGCGGCGTTCGGCGAGGTCGCGGCGGAAGAAGGCGCCCGCGTCCACGAAAAGCCGGGACGGCACGGTACCGCGTTGCACCACGTCCTCGGGCAAGCGCGCCGGCGGACCTGTCGGCGGAGCCGGAACCTCACCGGCCGGTGACGCCATGGCCGGGCGTGATCCCGCGATGTTGCCGCCACCGGCGGCGGCCCGGGTTCCCGGCGGCGGGGCGAGTTGCTCCCGCTCCACCGCGGCGATGGGCGCCGAGGCGATGGCCAAGCGCGGCCCTTCCGCCCCGGGAAGCCCCGCGCTGGCGATCCGGCTCGCCTCGGCATCGACGGCGATCCGGACCCTCGCCGGCTCGTCCGGCCGCACCCCCAGGAGTTCCGCGGCGCGGCGCGACAGGCCAATGACGCGGCCGGGCCGCTCCGGGCCGCGGTCGTTCACCCGAACCCGCACCTCCCGCCCGGTGTCAAGGTTCCAGACGCGGACTACCGACGGCAGTTGGAGGGTGCGGTGCGCCGCCATCAACGCGGCCGGGTCGTAAGCCTCTCCGTTGGCCGTCGGGCGCCCGCGGCGACCGTCGGGCAGCACCGCCACCAAGCCCGACTCCTCCAAGCCGTGGGCCTCGCGCGGGTAGGACCACACGCCCCCGAGGCTGTAAGGCTCGCCCACCAAGAAGCGCGGGTTGCCCGGGGAAGAGGACTGCGACGACGCGCAGGCCGCCGCGCCGGCCAACATGGCGGCGAAGACGGGCGGAACCCATCGCCGCCCCGGAGAGGTCAAGCCACGCGGTCCGACAGCAGCCCCACCGCCAAGCCGTAATTGACCGGCGGGTTGTAGCGGCGGATTACCCGCAGGTTGTGCCCGCCGAGGAACACCTTCCCAGCCGAGCGGTTGGGCTGCACCAAGCCCATCTCCACCTCGCTAACGGGCAGCGGACCGCCGTCCGCCCGGCGGAAGCCGAGCCGCGCCCACTCGCGGAGCGGGCGCTTGTTGTCGGCGTCGTACCGCTCCACCGGACCGGGCGGCAGCACCTCCAAGCCCCAGGGCTCGCCTTCTCGCCAGCCGTGGCGAGAGAGATAATGCGCGATGGAACCTAGCGCGTCGGCGCGGCTGTCCCAGATGTCGCGCCTGCCGTCGCCGTCGAAGTCCACCGCCAGCCGCTCGAAGTTGGACGGCATGAACTGGGGTTGCCCCATGGCGCCGGCCCAGCTCCCGCGCATCCGTCCGGGCGAGATGTGCCCGCTATCCAGCACCCTGAGCGCGGCGAGCAACTCGGACCGGAAGTAGGCGGAGCGCCGCCCGTCGTAGGCCAGCGTAGCCAACGCTTCGATCACCCCGAAGCCACCGGTGTTGGTGCCGTAGTTGGTTTCCATGCCCCAGATCGCCGCGACCACACGCGGCGACACGCGGAAGCGAGTCTCGATGGCGTCCAGCAGGCGCCGGCTCTCGGCGAAGGCGCGGCGCCCGTTCTCGACCCGTGTGGCGGAGACGATCTTCTCGCGGTATTCCTCCCAGGTCATGCCGGGCCCTTCCGGCTGGAACCGATCGAGTTCCAGCACGCGCGGGTTCGGCTTCAGGCCCGCGAAGGCGCGTTGGATCGTCCCTGCCGAAACGCCCGCTCGCCGCCCATCGGCCCGCACGCCATCGAGAAAGGCTTCGAAGCCGCCGCTGGCGGCCCTGGCGCGATCCGGGGCGCCCGCGGCGAAAAGAGGAAGCGCCAGGGCGGTGGCGCCGAGTACGGCGCGCCGTTGGGCGGAAGAACGGTGTCGCATGGACCGCAGAGGTGCCACGACGCCCGATCAACCGCAACGTGCAATTCAGCTTGGCGGCGCGGGCATTTCGCAACCTGGGAGCCGTTGCGGCTTCGGAGGTGACGGTGTGTGCTCGACCGCACAGATCGCGGGTGCAAACCGTCACAAAAAGATAATCGGGCCACTCCCCACGGAGATCGCGATGCCGGAAGGACGCCTTCTCGCCCTGACCGAGCAGATCTACGACGCCGGCGTCGGCGGGACGCCGTGGTCCATCGTGTGCGGCGGCCTCAAGGCCCTGGTCGGGGCGCGCTCCGCTTCTCTGATGGCCGGGGACTTCGCCGCCGGCCATCCGGAGATCCTCTACCACGCCGAGATACCGGAGGACGCAGCGGCGGCGTACCGGCGGCACTACCGCAAGGTGGACCTGTGGACGAACCGCGCTTCGCGGATCATGGCCCAGCCGGGCGCCGCGGCCGGACCGGTGCGCGTCTTCACCAGCGGCGGCCTGGTGTCCGACCGCGAGTTCGTTCGAAGCGAGTTCTACTGTGACTTCGGCCGGAAGCTCGGGTTGCGCTACGTGGTGGGCACGGTGGCGTCGCTCGGCGCCGGCGGTACGATGCCGATCGGCCTGCACCGGCCCGATGGCGCCCCGCCCTTCGCCGACCGCGAGCGGCGGTTGCTCGAGCACCTGCTCCCGCACCTCCGCCGTTCCTTGCAGGTCCGCCACCGCCTCGCGGCCCCGGCGGCGCTGGCCGACGGCCAATCCGTGCTGGACGCGCTGCCGACCGGCGCTCTGGTCGTGGACGCAGAAATGCGCGTGCTCGCGGCAAACTTCGCGGCCGAGGCGCTCGCCGAAGGCGGCGCGGGCCTGGCCATGCGGCGGGAGGCCGGGTTGGGCGGCGGCGCGGCGGTGTTCGCCCGCGCGCGTCGCCGCACGGAGAACGCCGCCCTGGTCTTTCTCGTCCGGGCCACGGCGCTGGGCGGCGCGCCAGGCGGCGTCGTGCGCCTGCATGACGACGACGGCACGAAGGCCGTTGTCGCGTCGGTGGCGCCCCTGCCCAAGCGGCTCGCGGGCGGGTCGGGCGCTGGCCGGGTCACGGGGCAAGCGCTGGTCCTGCTGCGTGACCTGTCCGCCCCGCTTGCCCCCCCACGGCTCGGCACCCTGCGCGAGCTGTTCGGCTTGACACGCGCCCAGGCGGAGGTGGCGCAGGCCCTGGCCGGCGGCACCACGAAGAAGGCCGTCGCCGCCGGGCGCGGGTCGCGGGAGTCGACGGTCCGCACGCACGTCCGCGCGGTGCTGGACAAGACCGGCGC
The DNA here is from genome assembly GCF_039523795.1 of Craurococcus roseus. Lineage (NCBI taxonomy): Bacteria > Pseudomonadati > Pseudomonadota > Alphaproteobacteria > Acetobacterales > Acetobacteraceae > Craurococcus > Craurococcus roseus. The sequence goes on from NZ_BAAAFZ010000028.1 coordinate 94,042, forward strand.
CGCCAACCTCCGCGAGTTGGAGCGGCTGTTGGCGGGCGTCCAAGGGCTGTAGCCCTGAAGCCGGGCCACCGGCTTTCGCGGGCCGGGCTGCACAGGAGCGCCGCTCCTGTCTAGAATGGCGCCAAAGCCCCGGAGGAAACCCCAAATGGCCGCCGTGACCGCCCAACTCGCCTCCTACTGCGCCTCGCTCGACTTCGCCGCGCTGCCGCCGGCGGTGCAGGAGCGCACGCGGTTCCTCGTGCTCGACCTCGCGGGCAACATCCTTCGCGGCAGGCACGACGCCGAAAGCAGCCCGGCCCTGCTCGCCGCCGCCCGCACACTGGGTCTGGCCTGCGGCGGCTCCGCGGTGCTCGGCGACTGCGCGCGCTACACCCCGGCCGGCGCCGCCCTGCTGAACGGCGCCTTTGCCCACAGCCTGGATTTCGACGACACCCACGCCGCCGGAACGCTCCATCCCGGCGCCCCGGTGATCCCAGCGGCGCTCGCCGCGGCCGAGATGGCCGGCGCCGACGGCCGCACCACCTTGTCGGCCATCGTCGCCGGCTACGAGGTGACGTGCCGCTTGGCGCTCGCCCTGCCAGGCGGCGACCACTACGACCGCGGCTACCACCCCACCGCCACCTGCGGCGCCTTCGGAGCCGCGGCCGCCGCCGCGCGGGTGTTCGGCCTGTCCGCCGCCCGGATCGAGGACGCCTTCGGCATCGCCCTCAGCCAGTCCGCCGGCAGCCTGCAATTCCTCGCCAACGGCGCCTGGACCAAGCGCTTCCAGGTGGGCTGGAGCGCCATGGCCGGCCTGTCCGCCGCCGTGCTCGCGCGCGAGAACTTCCGCGGCGCCGCCGAAGCGTTCGAAGGCAAGGCCGGCTTCCTTCGCGCCTACGCGCCCAACCCGGTGCCCGAGCGCGCGCTCCGCGACCTCGGCACCGCCTGGGAGCTGATGAACACGGCGGTGAAGCCCTACCCGTCCTGCCGCTACGGCCACGCTTGCGTGGACGCCGCCATCGCCCTCCGTGCCGAACTCGGCCTGGAGCCTGGCGAGGTCGAGCGCGTCACCATGGGCCTGCCGAACAAGGGGATGCTCTTGGTGGGGGCGCCGCTCGCCTACAAGCAGAACCCGCAGAACGTGGTGGACGGCCAGTTCAGCGGCCCCTTCGTCGTGGCCTGCGGCTTGGCCACCGGGCACATGGGCTGGGACAGCTACGCGCTGCTGTCCGACCCGACCGTGCGCTCGCTGCTGCCGAAGATCGAATGCGTGGAAGACCCGGAGGTCCAGGCGTTGTTCCCGGCCTTCATGGCCGGGAAGCTGACGCTCCGGGCGCGCGGCCGGGAGTTCGTCCGCACGGTCAAGGTCGCCAAGGGCGAGCCGGACAACTTCCTCAGCGAAGCTGAATTGCGCGCCAAGTTCCACGGGCTCGCCGATGCCGTGCTCGGCGCCGGTCGCGCCGCCCTGCTCGCCGATGCGGTGCTTGGCCTGGACCGCGCGCCGGACGTCAACGGCCTCATGCGCTTGGGGGCGCCGATGGTCGCGGCGCGCCTCGCCGGCGAGTAGGGCGGCCGGATTCGGCCGCTTGCCGTTCAGAAGGAGAAGGCAAGCGACACGGAGCCGAAGGCGAAGGCGTCGCGCTGGCTCACGAACTCCTTCGTGCGCCAGACCTGCGTGTAGCTGAGGCGGATGTTCTGCCAGAACACCGCCGCGCCCAGCTCGAATGCGGCCACGAAAGGCCGATGATCCACGGAGCGGCTGTCGCGCCAGGTGTTGCCGTCGAGGAAGATGTCGCGCCCCACCGCGTGGCCGCCGACCCCGCCGAAGACGTACCAGCCAAATCCCTCGCCCACCAGCGGCGGCGCGTCGGCGATCGTGTGGCGTATCCGGGGCGTTCCGAAGTCCCGCTCCAGCCCTCGCCCGAACCGCACCCGCGCCCCGGCGGAAGCGGCGACGCGCACCGTGCCGAGTTGCGCGCCGACCGCCGGCAGCGCGTCCACGTCGCCGAATGCGGTCCCGGCCACCGGCAGGCGCCAGATCCGCTCGGCATTGACGTTGAAGACCGGCTCGTTGCGGAGCTGCTTGCCCCAGCCCTGCGGCACCGGATCGTCGATGGCGTGGTGGACGAACGACTGGGTGTCACGGGCGAATGAGGCCGGGCCGATTACGCCGAGCTGCACTTCAAAGCGGTCCGCCGTGTCCCAGCTCCGCCGGTCCAGGCCGATCGTGCCGTAGAGGATGCCCGCGTAGGGCCGGTCCTGCGGATCGGGTTCGCGCCGGCGCTTGTTGACGGGCGTGAAAAAGTTCTGGCCCAGCGAGACGCTCCAGCGCGTGTTGGCCGGTCCCAGCAGGCCCGACAACCCGTCGTCGACCCAGCCGAGAGGCCCGGGCAGACTGCCCTCCCCTGAAGTCCAGCCGAGCCGGACGCCGCTCGTGTACCAGCGGTCGGTTTCCTTCCCGAGGAACTTGAGCGAGTCGTTCTCGAGCACGAAGCTCGCCGTCGCGCGCGGGTCGGGCGGCGGCAGCATGGGTTCGGCCACGGCCGGCGTCACGGCGGCCAAGATTGCCACCGCCGCCGCAGGCGCCATCGCCCCCGTCACAGCGGCGCCGATTCGGATTTCCATTGGCAACCGCTCCATCCTCGTCCGCGTGGCGCAGCGAGACCGCCGCCGGGCAAGAAGCCGGACGCTACGAGGCTCCGGCCCCTCCGCTTCATCAAAAAAGTTGGTTTGTCGTCTGCCAAGGGATCTTTCTTGGGTGGAGGCTGGTGAGGCTCTCCGCAATTGCACAGCACCCACCATGCCCTGACGAGGCGGACAAGGCAGTAAGATGGTAAGTTGATAAGACGCAAGGCAACGGGCGGTCCCGCCGCCCGCGCCATGGGTGCGGCGGGGCGCTCCGTCAGTCGGCGGCCTTGCCCCCGTTCACCGCGCCCTTCAACCGCGCGCCGGCGGAGAACTTCACCGCCTTGGACGCCGCGATGGTGATGGCCTCACCGGTCCGGAGATTGCGCCCAGCGCGCTCACCGCGCTGCTGAACCTCAAAATTCCCGAAGCCCGGCAACCGGACCTGCTCACCGCGGCCGAGCGCGTCCGAAACGCTGTCGCAGAACGCGTCCACAGCCCGCCCCGCTTCCGTCTTGCTCAAGCCGCCCTTGTCGGCCACCAGCGCGACGAATTCCTCTTTGGTCATTTGGCCAGGCCTCCCATCCAGAAGTCGCCCCGCTTAACCGCAGGGAGAATCGCAGGTCAACCGAGCCGCTCCGTTTTAAAACGATCCGCCAAGCGAACTGGCAGGCCCTGCGGTGCCGAGGCGACCAGCCCCGTGGACCGCGACGAACGGGTGCGCGCGCGGCCTGCCTCCCGATGCGCCGAGCGGCACACCGCACGGCCTCAGGCGGACGGCTCAGATCGAGTCCTTGAGCTCCTTGGCGGGGCGGAAGGCGATCTTCTTGCTGGCCTTGATCTGGATCTGCTCGCCGGTGGCGGGGTTGCGGCCCATCCGGGCCGGGCGCGCCCGCACCTGGAAGATGCCGAGGCCGTTCATCCGGATCTTGATGCCCTTCTTGAGGTGCCCGGTGAAGGTGTCGACCAGCTCGTTCAGCATGCCTTCAACCTGCTTCTTGGGCATCTCGTGGCTTTCGGCGAGGCCGGCCGCGAGCTGCTTCAGGCTCACCGTGCTGCCGGCGGCGAGCTTCACCGCCTTCGCCGCGGGCTTCTTGGCCGCCGCCGACTTCGCGGGCGCCCTGGCGGCCGCCTTTGGCGAAGCCTTCGCGGGGGCCTTGGTGGTCTTCTTGGCGGGCGCGGCCTTTGTCGTCTTAGCCATGCGAATCCTCTCTCGCTTGACGGAGCCGAGACAAAATCACGGATTTGCCAAGGCAACAACAATCTTCGCGCGTCCCACGGCGCGGGAAGCGCCGATTCAGGCAGGAAAAACGGGCCTTGTCGCGCCCCGGCCACCGGCGGCCTTGACGTCGCGGGGCTTCGGGCGTCGCTTCCGGGCCGGACGCCGCCGCGCCCGCCCGTTTGTCCGCCCACCCGCCCGCAGCACCGCGGAGGAACGCCGCCCGCCATGATCCCGCAGCCGCACCCTTTCACCTTGCGCGTGCCCGACGCCGCCATCGACGACTTGCGCGCGCGCCTGGCCCTCACCCGCTTCCCCGATCAAGCGCCCGGCGACCCTTGGGCTTACGGCGCCGACCTGGACGCTGTCCGCGACCTCGTCGCCCACTGGCGGGAAGGCTTCGACTGGCGGGCGGAAGAGGCCCGGCTGAACGCCTTCCCGCAGGCCGCCGTCCACCTCCACGGCATCGACCTGCACTACCTCCACGTCCCCGGCAAAGGCCCCGACCCCTGCCCGCTGCTGCTGCTGCACGGCTGGCCGGGATCGGTGTTCGAGTTCCTCGACATCATCCCGCGCCTCACCGACCCCGCCCGCTTCGGCGGCGATCCGGCGGACAGCTTCACCGTGGTCGCGCCCTCCCTCCCCGGCTACGGGCTGTCCTTCAAGCCGGGGCAGAAGCGCTTCGGGGTGGAGGAGATCGCCGATTGCGTCGCGCACCTCATGCACGACGTGCTGGGCTTCACCCGCTTCGCCGCGCAGGGCGGCGACTGGGGCGGTTTCACCGCCTCGCGCCTCGGCGCCGTGCACCCGGAGAAGCTCATCGGCATACACATCAACCTGCTGGCCGTGAAGCGCGACCCGGCCATGCTCCCCGACCCGAGCCCGGAGGAGGCGCGCTACCTGGAGGAGCTGAAGCTCTTCCTCAAGGAGGAGACCGGCTACCAGTGGATACAGGGCACCCGCCCGCAGACCCTGGCCTACGGCCTCACGGACAGCCCGGCCGGCCTCGCCGCGTGGATACTGGAGAAGTTCCGCGCCTGGTCGGACTGCAACGGCGACCCGTGGTCGGTGCTGGACCGCGATCGGGTGCTGGCGAACATCGCCCTCTACTGGTTCACCGGCTGCATCAACGCCTCCTTCTGGCCCTACTACGCCCGGATGCACGGCCCCTGGCCGATTCCGGACGGGCGCACGGTGGACGTGCCGACCGGCTACGCCGCCTTCCCGCGCGAAATCCTGCGCCCGCCGCGCTCCCTCGCCGCCCGCACCTACACCGACATCCGGCGCTGGACGCCGATGGAGCGCGGCGGCCACTTCGCGGCGATGGAGCAGCCGGACGCCCTGGCCCGCGAGGTGCGCGAGTTCTTCCGCCCGCTGCGGAGGCCGGGCGCATGAGGGCCGTCGGCTTCACCGCCAACCTGCCGGCGAGCGACCCTGGCGCGCTGCTCGATCTCGACCTGCCCGAGCCCGGCGTGCCCACCGGCCGCGACCTGCTGGTGCGGGTGCGCGCGGTCTCGGTGAACCCGCGCGACGCCAAGAGCCGGCTCGCCCTGCCCGCCTCGCCCGAGAAGCCGGTCGTCGCCGGTTACGACGCCTCGGGCGTGGTGGAGGCGGCCGGCCCCGAAGCGACGCTCTTCCGCCCCGGCGACGAGGTGTTCTATGCCGGCACGCTGGACCGGCCCGGCTCCAACGCCGAATGGCAGCTCGTGGACGAGCGCATCGTCGGCCGCAAGCCGGCCTCGCTCGACCACAAGCAGGCGGCGTCGCTCCCGCTCACCGCGCTGACGGCGTGGGAAATGCTGTTCGACCGGCTGCAAGTCCCGCGCGGCGGCGGCGAAGGCACGGCGCTGCTGATGCTCGGCGGCGCCGGCGGCGTGCCCTCCGTCGCCATCCAGCTCACGCGGCGCCTCACCGGGCTCACGGTGATCGCGTCCGCCTCCCGGCCGGAGAGCGCGGCGTGGGTGCGGGATCTGGGCGCCCACCACGTCGTGGACCACTTGCAGCCGCTGGCGGCGCAGGTGAAGGCGCTCGGAGTCGGGCCGGTGCGCTACGTCTTCTCCACGCACACGGACGCGCGGGCCTGGGCCGAGATCGGCAAGCTGATCGCGCCGCAGGGGCGCTTCGGCCTGATCGACGACCCGGAACCGCTCGACCTGCGCCTGGTGAAGTTCAAGAGCGTGTCCATCCACTGGGAGGCCATGTTCACCCGGCCGATGTTCCGCACCGACGACATGGTGCGGCAGCACGAAATCCTGGACGAGGTCGCGGCGCTGGTGGACGCCGGCGCGCTGCGCGCCACTGCCGCGCAGGACTTCGGCCCGATGAATGCCGCCAACCTGCTGCGCGCCCACGCCGCCGTGGAGGCCGGCGGGACGGTCGGCAAGATCGTGCTGGGCGGCTTCCTGCCATGATGGGCGACCTCGCGGCCCAGGCGGCCTCCGACGTCCTTTGGCGGCATTGGCGCGCCGGCACCGTTCTGGAGGGTCTGCCGGAGGCCTTCCGTCCGGAGACGCGCGAAGAGGGCTACGCGATCCAGGCGTTGTTGGAGGCGCGCAGCGCCAAGCCGCTCTTCGGCTGGAAGATCGCCGCCACCAGCGCGGCCGGGCAGGCGCACATCAACGTGGACGGCCCGCTCGCCGGCAGGCTGCTGGCGGAAATGGTCGCCGAGGACGGCGGCGCCCTCCCCTTCGGCGCCAACCGGATGCGGGTCGCCGAAGCCGAGTTCGCCTTCCGCATGGGCCACGACCTGCCGCCCCGCGAAGCGCCCTACACGGCGGATGATGTGGTGGCCGCGGTCGCCTCGCTGCACCCCGCGATCGAGGTGCCCGACTCGCGCTTCGCCGACTTCACCCGCGCCGGCGCGGCGCAGCTCATCGCCGACGACGCCTGCGCGCGCCAGTTCGCCCTCGGTCCGGCCACCGGCGCGGACTGGCGCGGCATGGACCTCGCGGCCCACCCCGTCCGAGGTTCCGTGAACGGCAAGGTGGCGGAGGGCCGCGGCGCCAATGCGCTCGGCGACCCGCGGCTGGCCCTGGTTTGGCTGGCGAACGAGCTTTCCGCCCTCGGCGTCGCGCTGGCGGCCGGGCAGGTCGTCACAACGGGCACCTGCGTCGTGCCCATGCCGATCGCGCCGGGGGTGGAGGTGGCGGCCGATCTCGGTATCCTGGGAAAAACGACTCTGCGCCTCACGGGATAGGAAACGATGGCCGCCCCTGCCGCCGACGCCGATACCTTCGACTACGTGATCGTGGGGGCCGGCGCCGCCGGCTCCGTGCTCGCCAACCGGCTCACGGAGGACGGGACCGCCACCGTCTGCGTCCTCGAGGCCGGCCCGCCCGACCGCAATCCCTGGATCCACATCCCCGCCGGTTTCATCAAGACGCTGGTGGACCCATCGTGCACTTGGCAGTTCAAGACGCAGCCCACGCCCAACACGGGCGGCCGCGCGATCTCCACCACGCAGGGGCGCACGCTCGGCGGCTCGTCCTCCGTGAACGGGATGATCTACAACCGGGGCCAGCCGGACGACCTGAACGGCTGGGCGCAGCGCGGCAACCGCGGCTGGGGCTACGCCGATGTGCTGCCCTACTACCGCCGGTCCGAGCGCCGCATCGGCTTCGGCGGCGAAGGGCGCGGGCGCGAGACGGACGGCATCCCCATCACCGACATGGATTGGATCAACCCGGTTTCGGAGGCCTTCATCGCCGGCTGCGTCGGCATGGGGATACCGCGCAACCCCGATTACAACAGCGGCGACCAGACGGGCGTCGGCTACTTCCAGCGCGCCATCCTGCGCGGGCGCCGGGTGAGCGCCGCGCGCGCTTTCCTGAAGCCGGCGCTCGCGCGGCGGAACCTGGAGGTGCGCACCAACGCCCGCGCCTCGGCCATCCTGTTTGAAGGCAAGCGCGCGGTGGGCGTGCGCTACCGCAAGGAGCGCGGCGGGGCGCCGCGCGAGGTCCGGGCCCGGCGCGAGGTGGTGCTGAGCAGCGGCACCGTGAACACGGCGCGGCTGCTCCAGGTCTCGGGCGTCGGCCCGGCGCCGCTTGTGGGCGGGCTGGGCGTCCCGGTGGTCCACGAGCTGCGCGGCGTCGGCGAGAACTTCCGCGACCACTACGCCTCGCGGGTCGTGATGCGCGCCAAGCCCGGCGCGCAGACGCTGAACCAGCTCGCGCGCGGCGTCCGGCTCGGCGCGGAGGTGGCGCGCTGGGGCCTGGGGCGTCCCAGCATCCTCGCCACCGCGCCGTCCCACGTCCACGTCTTCTGGAAGTCGTTCGAGGGCCTGGACGCGCCGGACCTCCAATGCGTGTTCACGCCCGGCTCCTACGCCGAGGGCAAGGTCTACGTGCTGGACGACTACCCCGGCGTGACCGCGGGCGCTTGGCAGCACCGGCCGGAAAGCTCGGGCTGGGTGCGCGCCCGCAGCGCCGACGTGTGGGACGACCCCGAGATCCAGCCCAACTACCTGTCCGACCCGATGGATCGGCGCGTCCACCTGGGCGGGATCCGGCTGCTGCGGCGGATGCTGTCCACGCCCGAACTCGCGCCGTACCTGGACGCCGAGACCCTGCCCGGTCCCGCCGCGCAAAGCGACGACGAGCTACTGGACTTCGCCTTCCGCAACGGCTCCACCACCTACCACCTGATCGGCACCGCCCGCATGGGGCCGGCGACGGACCCGACCGCGGTGGTGGACGATCGGCTGCTGGTGCACGGGATGGAGGGCCTCAGGGTCGCGGACGCCTCCATCATGCCCGCCATGCCGTCCGCCAACACCTATGCCACGACTCTGATGATCGCGGAGAAGGCGGCGGACATGATCCGCGGCCGGCAGGCCGCCCCGACCGTCGTGTCGGAAGCAGCCTGACCCGGCCGCCCCGGGCGCCCTCAGCCGTCCCTGTGCGCCGCCATGTTGGGGGGCGTCGCGGCGGCTTGCCGTTCTATGTGCGGATCGAGCGCGGCGACGAACCGTGCCCGGGCGATGTCCAAGGCTTCGGCGGCCCGACGGAGGCCTTCATCCCCAAAGAACCAGACCTGCCTGAGCAGGCGGATGGCCTCCGAAGGGTCGGCGGCCGCCGCCGCGTCCCGCACCGCCCCCGTCAGGTGCCGGCGCTCCGCCTCGGCGGCTGGGCCCGCGCCGCTGAATTCGAGCCCGGCCACCTCGCCGTGCGCCCAGCGGCGCAGGGCCGGGTGGGCCGTGCCGTCGTGGAACCGCAGCGCGAACACCTGCGGCAGCGGGATCGGGTTGCCGAAGCGGATCCGGGCCCCGGCAGTCGACATGTTCTCGACGATGCAGTCGATGGCCACGCCGTTGAAAACGACCTGCGCACGCTTCAGCACGGCCTTGCGACCTTCGCCGCGCTTGTCGGCGGCGGCACCGTCCGCCCCCGTGCCGACCGGGGGCTCGTCCCCCACCACCTCATGCACGATCGTCCTCCATCTCCGCGAGCCACAGGCGGCGCCACGACCCGACCGATGCGCGAGCAGACATTGCGCGTACAAAGGTTGAGGTTTCCTTGCGGATCGGACGGGTCGCCACCGACGGCGCCGAAACTAAGGCACGCCATGAGAGCGATTTTGTAACGAAAGCGCGCACGCGGTGCCCATCGAGCACTCGTCAGCGAAGGCCCGCTCGAGCGAAAGACCTGTTTGGACCGGACGGAAGGTTTCGGCCGGTCACGTCGGCCGGTGCAGCCCCTGCCCGGCCAGAAGCCCCGTCACGCCCGGACCGAGCCCCATGGCTTGGCGCGCGAAGGCCCGCTTCAGCGCCGGTATCCGGTCCACCGCCGCGATCCCGAGCCGCCGCGCTACCCGCACCGGGGCGAAGTCGTTGCCGAACAGCCGCTCCAGCGCGTGCATCCCGGACAGCATCAGGAGCGTGTCCGGCCGCCGCCGCGCCTGGTAACGCGCCAGCACCGCCGGCGCGCCCGGGTCGCCGCCGCCGTTCCAGGCCTCGATCACACCCTCCGCCAGCGCCGCCACGTCGCGGAAGCCCAGGTTGAGCCCCTGCCCCGCGATCGGGTGGACGCCGTGCGCCGCGTCCCCCACCAGCGCGAGTCGCGTGTCTGCCCAACGCGAGACGTTCATGGCGGAGAGCGGGTAGGACCAGCGCCGGCCGATGGGCCGGATCTCGCCCAGGTGGTCGCCGAGCCGCCGCCGCAGCTCGCGGCCGAACTCGGCGTCCGGCAACGCCAGCATCCGGCGCCCGACCGCGGTGCGGTCCGTCCACACATAGGCGGAGGCGTGCGGCAGCGCCGAGGTGCCGAAGTTCCCGGGCCCGCTCAAAGGCAGTTGGGCGAAGGGGCCGTTCGGCAGGAACTGCTCCAGCGCCACGTTGCGGTGGGGCCGCTCGTGCGCGAAGGCGCCGACCATGCCGATCTGGCGGTAGTCCAGCACCGCCGCCCGGATGCCGGCTTCGCGGCGGGTCGGGCTGTCGCGCCCTTCGGCGGCGACGACCAAGCGGGCACGGATGGTCTCGCCCGAACGGAGGCGCACCGTCGCGCCCTCCGCGCGCCGCTCCACCGACGCCGCTTCGGCCGGGGCGAAGACGCGCAGGTTCGGCAAGAGCGGCAGCCGCGCGTTGAGTGCGACGCGGAGGTTGCGCGCCTCCACCATGAAGCCGAACGGCTCCGGCCCGACCTCCTCGGCCCGGAAGTGGAGCGACAGCCCCGAGGCCCGCTCGCCCGGCCGGCCGTCGGCGACGCGGATGTCCAGGATCGGGCAGGGCGGCACCGGCAGCCGGTCCCAGACGCCCGCCGCTTCCAAGAGCCGCTTGGAGGTGAGCGCGATGGCGTAGGCCCGCCCATCGAAGTCCTGCAACTCCATAGGCGGCAGCGGCTGGCGGTCCACCACCGCGGTCGGCAGGCCGGCGGCGGCGAGGGTGGCGGCGAGGGTCGCGCCGACCGGCCCGGCACCGAGGACGCAGGCGGCGACGTCAATCGTGTCGGTCATCTCGAACTCATGCCACCGGGCTCCGCGGGGGTCCATCCGCCTCACATGTGGCCGCCATCTGCACAAATGAAAGGCAATCCGTGTCGCGCCAACCGCAAGTCCGTGACGGTCCGCCGGTTCGGCTCTGGCACGGATTTTGGAACTCTCCTGCGGGATGCCTACAGGGAGACTACCCGGCCATGAAGCTGGTGATGGCGCTGATCAAGCCTTTCAAGCTCGACGAGGTGCGCGAGGCGCTGACCCCGCTCGGCGTGCAGGGGCTCACCGTGACGGAGGTGAAGGGCTTCGGCAGGCAGAAAGGCCAGACGGAAATCTACCGCGGCGCCGAGTACCAAGTGAGCTTCCTGCCGAAGATCAAGATCGAGGTGGTGGTGCCCACCGCGCTGGTGGACGGCGTCGTGGAGGCCATCGCCAAGGCCGCGCGCACCGACAAGATCGGCGACGGCAAGGTGTTCGTGCTGGACGTGGAAAGCGCGCTCCGCATCCGCACCGGCGAGACCGACGAAGCCGCCATCTAGCGCAAGACCAACACGGAAGGACCGCAGAAGGATGAAGAGGATGCCCGCACGCGCCGCGCTGGCGCTCGCGGCGACGGCGCTGCTCGCCGCCGCGCCGGCCCTGGCCCAAGACGAAGCCGCGACGCAGAAGATCGACACCGGCGACACCGCCTGGATGCTCACCAGCACCGCCCTGGTGCTGCTGATGACCATCCCCGGCCTGGCGCTGTTCTACGCCGGCATGGTGCGCAAGAAGAACGTGCTCGCCACCATGATGCAGTCCTTCACCATCACCGCGCTGGTGACGGTGGTGTGGATGGTGGCCGGCTACAGCCTGGCCTTCGGCGAGGGCAACGCCTGGATCGGCGACTTTTCGCGCGTCTTCCTGGCCGGCCTGGGCGAGACCTGGGACAAGCCCTTCTCGCTCGGCAGCGGCGACTCGGCGGTGGCGACCACCATCCCCGAGTCGGTCTTCCTGATGTTCCAGATGACCTTCGCCATCATCACCCCGGCGCTGATCACCGGCGCCTTCGCCGACCGGATGCGGTTCAGCGCGCTGGTGCTGTTCAACGTCCTCTGGTCGCTGCTGGTCTACGCGCCGGTGGCCCATTGGGTGTGGCACCCGAACGGCTGGATCTTCGCCCTTGGCGCGCTCGACTTCGCGGGCGGCACGGTGGTCCACATCAACGCCGGCGTGGCGGGGCTGGTCTGCGCCGTGGTGCTCGGCAGGCGCGTCGGTTACGGCAATGACAACATGGCGCCCTACAACCTGAGCCTCGCGGTGATCGGCGCGGCGCTGCTGTGGGTGGGCTGGTTCGGCTTCAACGCAGGCTCCGCCGTCGGCGCCGGCGCGCGCGCGGGCATGGCCATGCTGGTGACGCAGATCGCGGCGGCGGGCGCGGCGCTCGCCTGGATGTTCGCGGAGTGGGCCACCAAGGGCAAGCCCAGCGTGCTGGGCGTGATCTCGGGCGCCGTCGCGGGCCTCGTCGCCATCACCCCGGCGTCCGGCTTCGTGCTGCCGGGGCCGGCGCTGCTGATCGGCGTGGTGGCCGGGCTGTCGGGCTTCTGGGGCGCCACGGCGCTGAAGCACATGTGCGGCTACGACGACAGCCTGGACGCCTTCGGGGTCCACGGCATCTGCGGCATCGTCGGCTCGCTCATGGTCGGCTTCCTCGCCTACGGCCCGCTCTCGGCCACGGCGGCCCTGCCCGAAGGCAGCCCGGGCAACCTGGAGCAGTTCATGAAGCAGGCCTACGCGACCGCGGCCGTGTTCGCCTTTTCCGCCATCGGCACCTTTGTTTTGCTGAAGGTGACGGACGTGGCGGTGGGCCTCCGCGTGCCCGAAGAGGAAGAGCGCGAGGGCCTGGACGTCACCCAGCACGGCGAGCGGATCGCCTGAGCACGGCGGGAGACGGCGCGGGCGGCGGAGCCAGCCGCCGCCTGCGGCCCCCTCCCGCCGGCGGTCCAAAGCACCCCACCCGCAACGAAGATGCGCAACGCGGCCGGCGGCGTCCGCCCGCAAGGAGACGAGAGATGCTTTGGGTTTTCGACAGCGTCAGGCGGTGGCGGCTGGGCGGATCGGCGCTCGCCGCGGGGCTCGTGCTGGCGCTCGCCGGCGAAGCCGCCGCGCAGGCCACCACCGGCCCCGCCACCGACGTCGGCGTCCCCGCCGGCAACACGGCGGAGCAGGCGTCCCCGACGCCGGGCACCGCCATCCCCGGCACCGGCGTCACCATGACCGGCCTCGGCGCGATAGCCAGCGACTACCTTTTCCGGGGCATCAGCCAGACGAGGAACAACTGGGCCTTCCAGGGCACCGTGGATTTCGAGCACGAAAGCGGCGTCTACGTCGGCGCGTTCCTGACCAACGCCAAGTTCCTGGCGTCGCCCTACAACGACACCCGCCAGGAACTCGACCTCCTCGCCGGCTACCGGTTCGAGGTGGCGGGCGTGAAACTCGACCTCGGCTACGTCGCGTACCTGTATCCCGGCCAGGACAAGGCGCCCGGCGGCCAGCTCAATGAGTTCCAGGAGGTGGGCGTCAAGGCGAGCTACACGCTCGACCCCGTGAAGCTACAAGCCGCCTTCTTCTATTCGCCCAACTACTTCGGCCGCTCCGGCGACGGCTACTACGTCGAGGGCGGCCTGGACGTAACGGCGCCGCTCGGCTTCACCGTCATCGGCCGCCTCGGGTACCAATGGATCGAGCGCGAGGCGTTTTTCGGCACTCCCGACTACCTGTGGTACGCGGTGGGCGTGCAACGCGAGATCTTCGCCGGCATCAACGTCGCCGTCGGCTTCTACGGGACGGACATCAGCAAGCGCGATTGCGCGCCGGTGGTGGACCGCGCCAGCGGCGGGCAGCGCATCTGCGGGCAGCGGGCGCTGGTGACGTTCAGCCGGGCGTTCTGACGAAGCGGGCGCCGGGGGACCGGCGCCCTTTCAGCACCCGCTTGGCAGGATGGCGAGTTCTTCCATCCGGCCGTTCACGCTGAACTCGCCGAACTCCATCTTCAAGTCGTCCGCGACGCCGTTCTCGAAGTAGCGCAGACCCACTTCGTAATCGGGCGCGCTGGCGCCGCCGCCGTCCTTGGCGTCCTTGCCGCGGTCGAAGAAGGCCACCCGCATCCGCGCGCTGCCGAGCGTCGAGAGCGCGGGGAACCGGCTGTTCGACTGCGCCGCCTGCCAGCCGGAGATGACCGTGGTGGTGTCCTGCGCCCCGTCGGGGCTGGTGCCGTCGAACAAGGGCGTCACCAGCATACGCGAGCCCGACCGCGCCGCCGCGAGCGAACGGATGGTGTGGAGCATCGGCAGCAACGTGCCCGGCGGCAGCGCCTCCTCCTTCGGCTGCGGGTCCACGTAGCGCGCGCGCCCGGAGCCGTTGGGCGCCACTTCGGCCTCGCCCGAAACCCGCTGGGACACCGCGCCTTGCGAGGTCTGGGTCAGCGAAAACCGGATGGTGCGCCCGTCCTTGGTCTCATAGGTGGAGTAATCGGACGCGCTTTCGACCACCTGCCCGTCGCGGTCGGTCAGGACCAGCGTGAAGCGCTGGCGGGTGGCCCAACCGTCGCAGGCGTCCACGACCTCGTAGACCATGACGCCGTCGGCACGGGCGACGGCGTTGTCGCGGGAGCGGTCGAGGGTGAGCTTGTAGCCGGCACGGTGCGCCGCCATCGCCTCCGCCCCGGGCTCGGCCGCGGGCGCGACGGAGGGCGCAAGCCCCAGCATGCCGGCGGCGGTGGCGAGCACCGCGGTCGGGAGACGGCGCATGGGGTTCTCCTTCGGGATCATGCCGCTCAAATTAGGAAGCCTTGCTGCTTGCCGCACCCCGCCCCTCGCCTTTCTGCGGCGGCAGGTCGAGTCGGATGTGCAACTCTTTCAAGCGGGACGGCTCCACCGGGGCCGGAGCGCCCATCATCAGGTCTTCCGCCTGCTGATTCATTGGGAAGAGGATGACCTCCCGGATGTTGGGCTCGTCCGCCAACAGCATGACGATGCGGTCGATGCCGGGGGCTGAGCCGCCGTGCGGCGGGGCGCCGTAGCGGAAGGCGTTCAGCATGCCCCCGAACCGCTCTTCCACGTGCTCGGCCGCGTAGCCGGCGATGGCGAAGGCGCGGAGCATGATGTCCGGTCGGTGGTTCCGGATGGCGCCAGAGGACAGCTCGATCCCGTTGCAGACGATATCGTACTGGAACGCCTTGATGTCGAGCGGGTCCATGCCGTCCAGCGCCTCCAACCCGCCCTGGGGCATGGAGAACGGGTTGTGGCTGAACTCGATCTGACCAGTCTCCTCGTTGCGCTCGTACATCGGGAAATCTGTCACCCAGCAGAAGCGGAAGGCGTCCTTCTCGACCAAGTCCAGTTCAGCGCCGAGGCGGGTGCGTACCTGCCCGGCGAATTTGGCAGCCGCCGCCGGTTTGTCGCAGGCGAAGAACACCGCGTCGCCGTCGCCGAGCCCGCAAACCTCGCGGATGGCGGCGGCGCGCTCCGGCTCCAGGTTGCGGGCGATCGGGCCGCGCGCCTCGCCGCCTTCGAAGGTGATGTAGCCCAAGCCGCCTGCGCCCTGCTCCCGTGCCCACTCGTTGAGCTTGTCGAAGAAGGACCGCGGGTTGCCGCCGGCGCCCGGCGCCGGGATGGCCCGCACCACGGCGCCCTTGTCGATGTTGCGGGCGAAGAGGCCGAAGGCGCCGCCCCGGAAATGCTCCGTCACGTCCTTGATGCGGATCGGGTTGCGGAGGTCCGGCTTGTCGGAGCCGAACTCCAGCATCGCCCGCTCGAAAGGGATGCGCGGGAACGGCGCCGGGGTCACCGCGCGCTTGGTCCCGGAAAAGTCGCTGAATTCCTCGAACACGCCCGTCAGCACCGGCTCGATGGCGGCGAAGACGTCTTCTTGGGTGACGAAGCTCATCTCGAAGTCGAGCTGGTAGAACTCGCCTGGGCTCCGGTCGGCGCGGCTCGCTTCGTCGCGGAAGCAGGGGGCGATCTGGAAGTAGCGGTCGAAGCCCGCCACCATGCAGAGTTGCTTGAATTGCTGAGGCGCCTGGGGCAGCGCGTAGAAGGTGCCGGGGTGCAGGCGTGAGGGCACAAGGTAGTCGCGCGCCCCTTCCGGGCTGGACGCGGTGAGGATCGGCGTTTGGAACTCGGTGAAGCCGGCCTCGATCATGCGGCGGCGGATGGAGGCGATGACGCCCGCGCGCAGCATGATGTTGCGGTGCTGCCGCTCCCGTCGGAGGTCCAGGAAGCGGTAGCGGAGCCGCAGGTCTTCCGGGAATTCCGCCTCGCCCGCGACCTGGATCGGCAGCACCGCCGCTTCCGATTGCACGGAAAGCTCGCGCACCCGCACCTCGACCTCGCCGGTCGGGAGCTTCGGGTTCACCGTCGCGCCCTCGCGCCGCACCACCTCGCCCGTGACCGTCACCACGCTCTCCGGGCGCAGCGCGTCGGCCACGGCGAAGACCGGGGAGCCCTGCCCCACCACGCACTGCGTCAGGCCGTGGTGGTCCCGGAGGTCCATGAACAGAACGCCGCCGTGGTCGCGCTTGCGATGCACCCAGCCGGACAAGCGGACCGTCGCGCCGGCGTCCGAGGCGCGCAGCGCGGCGCAGGTGTGGGTGCGGTAGGCGTGCATGGCGGCGGAACCCGGATCTGCTGGGAAAGTCGGGCAGAGAGGGTTTCCGCAGGGCGGAAGTCAACCCCTGAGCGACGCGCGGCCGGCCATCGAGCGGTCAGGACGCCCCGTGCCGCAAGACGCTCTCGATGTCCAAGGTGGACCGGCGGCCGATGTCGTGCCCGTGCGCCTGGATGAACCGCTCCGCGCAGCGCCGCCCCTCGTCGCGCAGGAACACGAGGAAGTCCCATTCGGCGTTGAGTTTGGACGAGTACCCCAGGTCCAGAAGCTCGTCCGACGAGATGCGATGGACGCGCATCCTGGCCCAGAGCGCGCCTTCGCAATCGCCGGGGTTGGCCACGTCCCGGAGCAGGTCGATCATCTTCAGCTCCTTCAGCAGGGTGGCGTTGAAGGAGACCTCGTTGACGCGGTTGTTGATTTCGCGGGCGGTGCGGGGGACGCCGGGGCGCTCCACCGGGTTGATCTGGACCAAAATGGTGTCGTCGGACGAGCAGTCCCGGACCAGGGGCGTGATGGTCGGGTTGCCGGAATAGCCGCCGTCCCAATAAGCCTCGCCGCCGATCTCCACCGCCTGGAACAGGAAGGGCAGGCAGGCGGAGGCGAGCAGGACGTCCGACGTGATCCGGGCATTCTCGAAGATCTCGCCCTGGCCGGTTCGGACGTTGGTGGCGGTGACGAAGAGCCGGGTGGGCGCCCGCGCCAGCCGGTCGAAATCGACGGCCTCCGCCAGCACATCCTCCAGCGGGTTGGTCCCGACCGGGTTGAGCTGGTAGGGCGAGACCAACCGCGCCGTCAGATCCAACGCGATGAAGGCGGGCGAGGTATCGAGATCCCAGCGGCCGAGCAACACGTCGAGCGGGCTGCGCCGGATCGGGCTGAACCTGGCCGCGCGCGACACGGCGGACCAAAACCGCTCCAGCGCTTCCCGCGCGCCCTCCGCCCCGCCGGCCGCGTGCCCGTCCGCCAGCACGGCGGCGTTCATGGCACCGGCGGAGGTGCCGGAGATCGCCTCCATCTCCAGCCAAGGCTCTTCCAGCAGGCGGTCCAGAACGCCCCAGGTGAAGGCGCCGTGCGCGCCGCCGCCTTGGAGCGCCAAGTCCACCAGGACGCGGTTGCGCCGCAGCGGCGGGATGGACGCTCTTTCGGGCATGGCGGCGCCGCTCCGGGTCAGACCGGGTCGGGGCCGACCGCGGCCGCGGTGCCGGGCTTGGCCCCGGCCGCGCCGCCCCCGGCGGGTTGCGCCGGCGCGGCGGCGGCCGGGGCGGCGCCCATGTCTTGGCGCTGGGCCTGCGACAACGCCGCCTGGAGCCGCTGCTCCTGCTGCGGCGACAGCGAGGAGCGGATCACCCGCCCCTGGAAGCCCGCCGCCGTCATGTCGGCCAGGACCTTCTCCGGCTGCACCTTCCGGATCAGCACGAAGAGGGCGGAGGTGTTCGGCTGGAGCGTGTCGCCGATGGAGCGAATCAGGTCATCGTCGATGCCGTAGTCGCTCAAGCTGCCGGCGAGCGCCCCGCTCCCCGCCCCGACCGCGGCCCCGGCCGCGAAGCCCAGCAACGGGTTGAGGAACAGAAGTCCCACCAGCGATCCCCACAGCGCGCCCGACAGGCTGCCCTGCGCCGCACCCAGGCCGACCAGGTTGACGCTCTGCTTGATCCGCACCGCCCCGTCGGGCGTGCGGATCGCCACCACCGCGTCCTCCAGGTCGATCAGGTGCTCCTTGCTCAGGCGGACCAGTTCGGTCAGCGCCCGGTCGGCTTGCTGGGTGTCGTCGAACCCGACCACGACCAATTCGGACATGCGATCCTCCTCTCGAATGCGCCGCAAGCGCGAGGCCCGGCCCTGGGTTTCCGGCTGTCCCGGAACGGTCAGGCGGCCGCGCTCGCCGCGTCCAGCGCTTCCATGGCTTCCCGGTCCAGCTCCAGGCTCGCAGCCTTCACCAGTTCCGCCAGTTGCGCCTCGCTGGTGGCGCTGGCGATGGACGCCGTGATGCCGGGCTTCGCGGCCTGCCACGCCAAGGCGACCTGCGCCGGCGTGGCGCCGAGCCGCGCCGCCGCCTCGTCCAGCGCCGCCAGCACCTTCATGCCGCGCGGGTTCAGGTACTGCTTGGCGTTGCGGGCGCCGCGCGGGCTTTTCCCGAGATCGGCCTCGCTCCGGTACTTGCCGGTGAGGAAGCCGGCGGCGAGGGCGAAGTAGGGGATCACGCCCAGGCCCTCTTCCCGGCAGAGCGGCAGGAGGTCCGCCTCGATGCCGCGCTCCATCAGGTTGTGGTGGGGCTGCAGGCTCTGGAAGCGCGGCAGGCCGTGGCGGTCGCTAGCTTCCAGCGCCGCCTTCAGGCGCGGCGCGGTGTAGTTGGAGGCGCCGATCGCCCCGATCTTGCCGGCCTCCATCAGCTTGGCGAAGGCGCCGAGCGTGTCCTCCAGCGGCGTCGCCTCGTCGTCCCGGTGCGCTTGGTGGAGGTCGATCCGCTCCACGCCGAGGCGCTTCAGGCTGGCGTCCACCGCTTGGTTGATCCAGGTGGGCGAGAGGCCTTTGCCTTGGCCGGGCATCTCCATGCCGCATTTGGACAAGATGATCACGTCCCGGCGGCGGGCGGGGCCGCTGGCCTTGAGCCACTCGCCGATCATCGTTTCGGACTCGCCGCCCGTGTGGCCCGGTGCCCAGGCGGAATAGACGTCGGCGGTGTCGATGGCGTTGAGGCCGGCGTCCACCATGGCGTCGAGCAGGCGGAAGCCGGTGGCCCGGTCCACCGTCCAGCCGAAGACGTTGCCGCCGAAGATCACCGGCGGGACCTCGATGCCGGATTTGCCCAGGCTGCGCTTCCGCATGGCGTGCCGCTCCTTCCCCGTCGGGGCCACTGTGGCGCGGCGGGCCGGGAGGGCCAAGGCTCCGCTTTCCCTCGCCCCGGCGCGCGGCTAGAAGGGCGGCACATGAGTCGCCGCGTCCCGGCGCCGGAGTCCGTTCCGGCGCTCGTCACCACCTCCGCCGAGCTCGCCGACCTCTGCCAGCGCCTGTCCTCCGAGGCCTTCGTCACGGTGGACACGGAGTTCATGCGGGAACGGACCTACTGGCCCGAGCTGTGCGTCGTGCAGCTCGCGGGCGAGCGCGAGGTGGCGGTGGTGGACGCGCTGGCGCCCGGCCTCGACTTGGCGCCGCTCGGCGCCCTGCTGGCCGACCCCGCCGTGTGCAAGGTATTCCACGCCGCACGGCAGGACATCGAGATCTTCCTGCTCCGCTTCGGCGCCGTGCCGACACCCCTTTTCGACACGCAGGTCGCCGCCATGGTCGCGGGCTTCGGCGACCAGGTCAGCTACGACGCCTTGTGCCGGGCCTTGGCTGGCGTCGCCATCGAGAAGGGGCACCGCTTTTCCGATTGGTCGGCACGCCCCCTGTCGCCGTCGCAGATCGCCTACGCCGCGGCCGACGTGACCCACCTGCGCCGCGTCTACGCCGGGCTGCGCGAGCGCTTGTCGCACGAGAACCGGCTCGAATGGGTGGCCGAGGAGATGGCCGCCCTGGGCGACCCCGCCGCCTACCGCGTGGACCCGGAGACGGCGTGGGAGCGGCTGAAGGCGCGCACCAACAGCCGCCGCGCGCTCGGCATCCTGCGCGCTGCCGCGGCATGGCGGGAGCGGGAAGCGCAGCGCGTCAACATCCCCCGCCAGCGCTTGGTGCGGGACGAGACCCTGTTGGAGCTGGCCGCGACCGCGCCGACCACCCCGGCCGAGTTGGCGCGCGCCCGGGGCATTTCGGAAGGCTTCGCCCGCGGCCGCAGCGGCGCCGGTCTCCTGGCTGCGATCGAGACCGCCAAGGCGTTGCCGGACGCGCTGCTGCCGCAGCCGCCGCGCGACCGCCACGGCCCGGTGCCCTCGCCCGCGCTGGTCGCCTTGCTCAAGGTGCTGCTCGCGGCGAAGAGCGAGGAGCACGACGTGGCGCCGCGCCTGCTCGCCAACGGCGAGGAGCTGGACCGCTTGGCGACGGAGGACACGCCGGACGTGCCGGCGCTGCACGGCTGGCGGCGCACGGTCTTCGGCGAGGCGGCGCTGGCGCTGAAGCAGGGGCGGCTGGCGCTGGGCGTCGATGGTCGGCGGGTGAAGCTGATCGGGGCGGACTGATTCTCGCCGCTCGAGCTTTGTTCCTTACTGCTGCACCACCTTACTGTAGTACTTCCTCACCTCCCGACCGGCCCTCTCGGAGCGACAGGCGCGGGTCGGTCGGACATCGGCGGTGGGCACCGCACCACGGCGCGCCCCGGCGGAGCCGGCTTCGCATGCCCTGGCGGTGCAGGGGCGCGGTGCTATCCTTTCCTGGCAACACACAAGCCGGAACCTCGCCAGAATGCTCGACGTCGCCTTCGTCAAGCCTGCCCTGCCCCGGGGCGGCGCCCTGGTCCTGCCCGTAGCGGAGAACAGCGGCCTGGGCGGCCTCGCCGCCGACCTGGACGCGGCGGCGGGCGGCGCGGTCAAGCGCGCGCTGGCCGCGGCGGAGTTCAAGGGCCGCAAGGGCCAGAGCTGCACCGTTTGGACGCCGCTGCCGGAGGGTCGGCCGGGGCCGACGCGCATCGTCGCCGTGGGGCTGGGCAAGGCCGAGGAGGTGTCGGCGGAAGCCGCCGAGGCGGCGGGCGGCGCGGCGCTGCCCCTGGTCCGGAGCGAGCGCGAGGCGACCGTGGCCGCGGACGGGATGGCGCCGGAATTCGCCGCCGCTTTCGGCTTCGGCATGGCGCTGCGCAGCTACCGCTTCGACCGCTACCGCACCACCGAGAAGGACGAGGACAAGCCGAAGCTGCAGGGCGTGTCGATCGCCACCGGCTCGGTGCCGGACGCCAAGGCGGCCTGGGCGCCGATGCGCGCGGTGGCGGACGGCGTGTTCCTCGCGCGCGACCTCGTCTCCGAGCCGCCCAACGTGCTCGACCCCGAAACCTGGGCGGGGCGCTGCCTGGAGCTGGAGAAGCTCGGCGTGCAGGTGGAAATCCTCGGGCCGAAGGAGATGAAGAAGCTCGGCATGGGGGCGTTGCTGGGCGTGGCCCAGGGCAGCGAGAACGAGCCCCGCATTGCGGTGATGCAGTGGCTCGGCGCCTCCGGCGGCAACGGCAAGAAGGCGAAGGCGCACAAGCCGGTAGCTTTCATCGGCAAGGGCGTGACCTTCGACACCGGCGGCATCTCCATCAAGCCGGCGGCCGGCATGGAGGACATGAAGTTCGACATGGCCGGCGGCGCGGCGGTGATCGGGCTGGTGGCGGCGCTGGCCGGCCGCAAGGCCAAGGTGGACGCGGTGGGGCTGGTCGGCATGGTGGAGAACATGCCATCGGGCACCGCGCAGCGGCCGGGCGACGTGGTGAAGACCATGTCGGGCAAGACGGTGGAGGTGATCAACACCGACGCCGAAGGGCGCTTGGTGCTGGCCGACGTGATGCACTACTGCCAGGACCGCTTCCAGCCGGTGGCGATGGTGGACCTCGCCACGCTCACCGGCGCCATCATCGTCGCGCTGGGCAACGAGCACGCCGGCCTCTTCGCCAACGACGACGAGCTGGCCGCGCGCATCGTCGCCGCCGGCAAGGGGACGGGCGAGGCGTGCTGGCGGATGCCGCTCGGCGACGCCTACGACAAGCAGATCAAGTCGGACATCGCCGACATGAAGAACGTGGGAGGGCGGCAGGGCGGCTCCATCACCGCGGCGCAGTTCCTCCAGCGCTTCGTGGGCGGCGGGAAGAACGGCGGCAACGGCAAGAACGCGGACGGCACGGGCAAGGACGGGAGCGGCGGCAAGGCGCACCTGCCTTGGGCGCACCTCGACATCGCCGGCACGGCCTGGACCACCAAGGACTTGGCCACGGTGCCGAAGGGCGCCACCGGGTTCGGGGTGCGCCTGCTCGACCGCATGGTGGCCGCGCACTACGAGGGTTGACGGGCGGGCGCCGGGGGTGGCGGAGATCGGGTTCTACCACCTGACGCGCACGCCGCTCGACCAAGCACTGCCGCGGCTGCTCGGGCGGGTGCTGGAGAGCGGCGGCCGCGCCATGGTGCTCTGCGGCGGCCCGGAGCGAGTGGCGGCGCTGGACGCCGCGCTGTGGCTCTCCCCTGATCCGGACTGGCTGCCGCACGGCACCAAGCGCACGGGCAACGCCGAATTGCAGCCGATCTGGCTGGCGGAGGAAGACGCGCCGGCCGAGGGCGCGCCCAACGGCGCCCGCTTCCTGTTCCTGCTCGACGGCGCCGAAAGCGCGCGGCTCGACCGCTTCGACCGGGTGCTGGACCTGTTCGACGGCAACGACGAAGCGTCCCTGGCCGCGGCCCGGCGGCGCTGGGCCGCGTGCAAGGCGGCTGGCCACGCGCTCAGCTATTGGCAGCAGGGCGCGCGGGGCTGGGAGAAGAAGGGCTGACCGCCGCCGCCGCGTGACGTGCGCCGACACAGCGAGCCGGTTGCGGTCGCCACGGGCTCGGCCGCCGGTGTGGCGGCCGTGGTGGCATGGCGGGGCGGATCGAGGGCCGTTCCGGCGGCGACCCGCTGGACCTCGCCGCCACGGGCTGATAGGGCGCGGGACGACCCTTTGGATTAGGCCTCGGCGCCACCGAACCTCATGGCCCCGCGCGCGGCGGTCCAATCGGCGCGGCGGGGAGGCCAGAACCGCGCCCATGCGAATGCCCCGCGATTCCGAAGGCCGGCGGCGCTCCCGCCGCCTGCTGCTCGTCGCCTACCTCGCCTTTGTCGGCCTGGGGCTCCCCGATGCGGTGACGGGCGTGGCTTGGCCGTCCATCCGCAAGACCTTCGGCGTCGGGCAGGACGGCCTCGGGCTGCTGCTGTCCTGCGCGGCGGCCGGCTATCTCGCGTCGAGCCTCGCAGCCGGCGGGCTGGTCCGGCGCCTGGGCATCGGGCGGCTGCTCGCGGCGTCGAGCGCGTTGGTGGCTTTAGCCCTCGCCGGCTATGCGACCACCGGCGTATGGCCGGTTTTCCTGCTTTGCGCGTTCGCGCTCGGCGCGGGCGGGGGCGCGATCGACGCGGCGCTCAACCTGTTCGTGGCGGTGGCCTTCGGGGCGCGGCAGCTCAACTGGCTGCACGCCTTCTACGGCGTCGGCGCGGCGCTCGGGCCGCTGCTGATGACGGCGGTGCTGGCCGCTGGTTGGAGCTGGCGCTGGGGCAATGCGGCCATCGCCTGCGTCCTCGCCGCGCTCTCGCTGGCCTACTTCGCCACGCGGAACGTCTGGTCCGTCGCGCCGGGGCGGGAGCGGGGCGACGGCGACGCGGGCGGCGCGCCGGTCACGGCGGGGCAAGCGCTGCGCCTTTCGGCGGTGCGGCTGCATGTCGCCGTTTTCTTCCTGCTGACCGGGGTGGAGGCCACGGCGGGCCAGTGGGGCTACACGGTGCTGACGGAAGCGCGGGGCGTTTCGCCGGCCGTCGCCGGCGTCTGTGTCGGCGGCTTCTGGGCCATGTTCACCGTGGCGCGCGTCGCGGCCGGCGCCGTCGTCGTGCGCGTGGGCGGGGTGCGCCTCGCGCGCGCCAGCGCCGCCGGGGTGGCGGCGGGCGCGTTGTTGTTCGCCTTTTCGCCCGCTGGGGCGCCGCTGGTGGGCGTGGCCGGGCTCTGGCTGGTCGGCCTCGCGCTCGGGCCGCTGTTCCCGGGGCTGATGGCGGAAACGCCGCGCCGCCTTGGCGCCGGGGCGGCGGCGCACGCGGTCGGGTTCCAGGTCGCGGCGGCGGTTGCCGGGGCCGCTGCGCTGCCGGCGCTGGCCGGGGCGCTCGCGGCGCGCGGCGGGTTCGGCCTCGAAGCCGTCGCGGCCGTGCTGGTCGTCGGGGCGTTCCTGTTCCTGTCGATGCACGAGAGGATCGTCGCCGCAGCGGACGGCGGCGGCCGCCGCGGCTGACCGAGGTCCGGCGGTTCAGCCCTCCAACCGTATCCCGGTCAACTCCGCCAAGTCCTGCCACCGCGCGACTTCGGCGCGCTGGAACGCCGCGAACTCGGCCGCCGGCAGCGGCGCCGGTTGGAAGCCCAGGCCCGCCAGGCGGGCGGCGAAGTCCGGCTCCGCCAGGATGCGCGGCAGGGCTTCCGAGAGCCGGGCCACGACAACCGCCGGGCTGCCGGCCGGGGCGAACAGGCCGAACCAAGCGTCAACCGCCATGTAGGGCGCCCCGGCCTCGGCGAAGGTCGGCACCTCCGGCAGTTCGGGCAGCCGTCGCGGGACGCCGATGCCGAGGCACCTGAGCCGGCCTTCCCGCACCAGGGACGAGACCTGCGGCCAAGTCGAGACGAAGAAGTCCACCACGCCCGCCACCGTGTCCGTGGTGGCCTGGGCGCCGCCGCGGTAGGGGACGTGGGTGGCGGCCAAGCCTTCGCGCCGGGCGAAGCCCTCGGCGATGACGTGGCTCGCGGAACCGACGGAGGAGGAGGCGTAGGTCAGCGTCGCCCCGCCTTTCCCCCGCGCCGCCAGCTCCGCCAGCGTCTGGGCGGGCGAGGCCGCCGGCACCACCAGGGCGTGGTGGACCTCCGCCAGCCTGCCGATCGCGGCGAAGTCCTCGACCGGGCGGTAGGGCAGGCCGCGCACCATTGCGGCGTTCGCGGCGTGGGTCTGGTTGTTGCCGAGCGCCAGGGTGTAGCCGTCGGGCGCCGCCGCCGCGGCGGCCTGGGTGCCGACCACCGCCGCGCCACCCGGCCGGTTCTCCACCACGAAGCCCGGTCCGGGGAAGGCTGCGCCGAGGCGCTCCGCCAGCGCGCGGGCCAGGACGTCGGTGCTGCCGCCGGGCGGGTAGGCGAGCAGGATCCGCACCGGTTTGGCGGGCCATTCCTGCGCGACCTGCGCCTCGGCCGCGAGGGCCGGCGGCAGCAGGGACGTCGCCAGGAGCGCCCTGCGGGAAATGGTGGGCGTTCGCGGCGCTCGCCTCGCGACGTCGTCAATCACAGGTGTTCCTTCGGGAGCGTATGAAACATTCGGTCATCTCACTGCCATCATGATGACACAGGCATCGTAATAAGTTCGGGGGCGTCGGACGGAGGCAGAAGCGTGGAACTGGCGACCGGAACGCTGCTTGTGCAGGCCCCCAAGACCCTCGCCGCCAATGCGTGGAGCCAGTTCCTCCAACGAGTCCTCGTTTCGGTCGGCCGTGACGGCGACTCCGACTCGGAAGAGCGGGTGGCGGAGCGCTTGGTGCCGCGGCTGGCTCCGGCCTCCAACCCCGGCGAGGGTTCTGCTTCGGAGCGGCAAGAGGCGTAGCGGCGCCGGTCACGCCGCCCCCGCGCCGCAATTAGCCCCGTCCCGGCGCAACGCTGCGAAGAACGTCCGCAGCAAGGCGCCGCATTCGCCCTCGCGCACGCCGCCGACCACCTCCGGGACATGGTGGCAGGACGCGGCGGCGTAGACCCGCGCGCCGTGGTCCACCCCTCCCCCTTTCGGGTCGTAGGCGCCGAAGACCACGCGCGCGATACGGAAGAACGACGCCGCCTGGGCGCACATCGGGCAGGGCTCCAGCGTCACGGTGAGGGTGCAGCCGGGCAGGCGCGGTTCGCCGCGTGCCCGCGCCGCCGCGCGCAACGCCAGCATCTCGGCGTGGGCGGAGGCGTCGCGCAGTTCCTCCGTCCGGTTGCCGGCGCGGGCCAGCACGCGGCCCCGCCCATCCGTCACCACGGCGCCCACAGGCACCTCGCCGCGCCCGGCAGCGGCGCGCGCCTCCTCCAGCGCGATCTTGATCGGGTCCATGGGGAGGCTTATGGCCGCCCGGCGGCAACACCGCCAATCGGGTGCGTCTTGCCCGGCCACGGGCGTCCGGTGCTAGCGTCGCGGCCACCGAACGGAGGAAACGCCGCAGCCATGCCCCCATCCTCTCGCCGCGCCGTGCTGGCGGGCGGCGCGGCCGCCCTCGCGGCCCCCTTCTCCGCCGCTGCCCAGGCGCCGGCGGCGCCGCGCTTCGATCTGGTGATCCGCGGCGGCGAGGTGCTCGACCCGTCGCAGAACCTGCGCGCGCGGCGGGATTTGGGCATCCGCAACGCCCTGGTCGCGGCCGTGGAGCCCGAAATCCAGGCCGCGGCGGGGCGGCAATCGATCGACGCCGCCGGGAAGCTGGTCTGCCCCGGGCTGGTGGACCTGCACGCGCACGTCTACCCGGAGGTCTCGGCCATCGGCCTGCCGGCGGACGAGTTGGTGCCCTGGACCGCGACCACCACTTACGTCAGCGCCGGCGACGCAGGGGCCAACACCTTCTCGCTGTTCCGCCACGCCGTGGCGGCGCGGGCCCGGACGCGCTTGTTCGGCTTCGTCCACGTCTCCTCCATCGGCCTCGCCGGCTTCCCCGTGGGCGAGATGCTGAACATCGACTACGCCGCGGTGGAGGCGGCGGCGAAGACGGTCACCGAGAACCGGGACATCTGCCTCGGCGTGAAGGTCCGGATCAGCGCCGACGTGGTCGGCGGCAACGGGCTGGAGCCGCTCCGCCGCGCGATCCGCGCCGCCGAAATGGCCGGGCCCTGGGCCAAGGTGATGTGCCACATCGGCAACGCGCCGGGCGACATTTCCGAGCTGCTGGGGCTGCTCAGGCCCGGCGACATCCTCACCCACGCATTCTCCGGCGCCGGCAACAACACGGTCCAGAACGGCCGCGTGCTGCCCGCCGCGCTGGACGCCAAGCGCCGCGGCGTGGTGGTCGACGTGGGCCACGGCGGCGGCTCGTTCGACTACACCGTGTTCGAGCCGGCGCGCGACGGGGGCTTCGGCCCGGACACCATCAGCAGCGACCTCCACGCGGTGTCCGGCAACACCCCCGGCATGCCCTTCCTGCCCTGGGTGATGAGCAAGTTCCTGAACAACGGCTACACGCTGGAGCAGGTGGTCGAGATGGCGACCGTGAAGCCGGCTCGGGTCATCGACCGGGTGGAGGGGCTCGGGACCTTGCAGGTGGGCGCCCCCGGCGACGTGTCCATCCTGGAACTGGTGCGGGAGCCGGTGGAGTTCGTGGACACCCGCAACAACCGCCGGAGCGGCGACCGTTGGCTGAAGCCGGTGCAGACGGTGAAGGCCGGACGGCCCTTCGGGCGTCCCTTCCCGGTGCCCTTCGCCTGGCCTTGACCCGGCCGACGCGCCCCAGCCGCGCGCAACGGCCTTGCGCCCGCGCCACCGGAAGTTCTAGGGACGGCGCATGAGCAAACGCCCCGTCATCGGCCTGACCCTCGATGCGGAGGAGCCGGGCGGCTACTCCAAGCTGCCCTGGTACGCGCTTCGGAAGAACTACTTCACGGCGTTGGCGGAGGCCGGCGCTTTGCCGATCGCCCTGCCCCACGACCCGGATCTGGCCGCGGATTACCTGGATCGATTGGATGGCCTGCTCGTCACCGGCGGCGCCTTCGACGTGGACCCGGCGCTTTACGGCGGCGGCCCGGCGCATTCGACGGTCAAGCTGAAGTACGGACGCACGGCGTTCGAGCTGGCGGCGACGCGGGAGGCGCTGCGGCGGGACATGCCGGTGCTCGGCATCTGCGGCGGGCAGCAGTTGCTCGCGGTGGCCTTCGGCGGCACCTTGATCCAGCACATCCCGGACAGCGTCGAGGGCGCCTTGCAGCACGAGCAGCCCAACCCGCGCACCGAGCCGGGGCACGAGGTCTCCGTCGCGCCCGGCACCCTGCTGTCGCGAGTCGTCGGCGGCCGGGGGCGCATCGCGGTGAACAGCGCCCACCACCAAGCGGTGGACCGTCCCGGCGAAGGCGCGGTGGTCAACGCGGTGGCGCCCGACGGCGTGGTGGAGGGCGTCGAGCACCCCGGCTACCGCTTCGCCCTCGGCGTGCAATGGCACCCGGAATACGCGGTGGACGAAGCCGACCCGCTGATCTTCCGCGCCTTCGTTTCAGCTTGCCGCAGGTGACAGACGAGGGCGCCACCGAGGACGGCCCGCGCGGCGAGCGCATCGCCAAGTGGCTCGCCCGCGCCGGCGTCGCCAGCCGTCGGGACGCGGAGAAGCTGATCGCGGAGGGCCGCATTCGGCTCGGCAACCGCGTGGTCGAAACGCCGGCGACCTTCGTCAAGGCCGGCGACCTGGTGACGCTCGACGGCCGGCTGGTGGGGGAGCCGCAGCGGACGCGGCTGTTCCGCTACCACAAGCCCGCCGGCCTGGTGACGACGCACCGCGACGATAAGGGCCGGCGGACGGTCTTCGAGGCCTTGCCCCCCGGCCTGCCGCGGGTGGTGTCGGTCGGGCGGCTCGACCTGACCTCGGAAGGGTTGCTGCTGCTGACCAACGACGGCGCCCTGGCGCGCCGTTTGGAGCTGCCGGCGAACGGCTGGATACGCCGCTACCGCGTGCGCGTGCATGGCGCGGTGGACGAGCGGGCGCTGGCCGCCCTGGCCCGCGGCGCGACCGTGGAAGGCGTGCGCTACGGGCCGATCGAGGCCGGGCTGGACTCGCGCCGCGGCTCCAATGCCTGGCTGACGGTGGCGCTGCACGAGGGCAAGAACCGCGAGATCCGCCGCGTCATGGCGTACCTCGACCTCGGGGTGACGCGGCTGATCCGCACCGCTTACGGGCCGTTCCAGCTCGGCTCGCTGCCTCCCGGGGCGGTGGAGGAGGTCAACCCGAAGGTGCTGCGCGAGCAGTTGGGCCTCGCCCCGGCGCCGCGTCCGGCCAAGACCCGCGACGAGGCGGCGCGGGCCGGGCGGGAAGCGGTTCCGGACCCGGATGCGGCGTGACGGCCGCCGGGTGGTGCGGTGAGGATCATCGCCGGGCGCCACCGCGGCCGGAAGCTCGTCGCCCCCGCCGGGACCGCCACGCGGCCCACCTCCGACCGCGTGCGGCAGGCGCTGTTCGACATGCTGTGGCACGCGCCCTGGGCCGGCCGGTCGGCGGTGGACGGGGCGGTGGTGCTCGACGCCTTCGCCGGCACGGGCGCCCTCGGGCTGGAAGCGCTGTCGCGCGGCGCCGAGCGCGCGACCTTCCTGGAAACCGACGCCGCGGCCCTGCGCGCGCTGCGCGCCAACATCGCCATCTGCCGCGAGGGGGAGCGCTGCACCGTGCTGCCGACGGACGCCGCGCGCCCGCCGCGTGCCGCCAAGGCCTGCACGCTGGTCTTCCTCGATCCGCCTTACGGCGAAGGCTTGCTGGAGACCTCCCTCCGGGCGCTCTCCGCCTCGGGGTGGGTGGCGCCGGGCGCACTGGTTTGCGCAGAAACGCCAGCCGGTCCGGACGAAGCGGCGCCTCCGCCCGGCTTCACGCTGCTCGCCGAAAGGGCGCACGGGCCGGCGCGGGTGCTGTTCATGCGGCCGGAGGGCGGCGGGGCTTGAAGACGCTCACGCGCGTGCTCGTGCTCCTGCCCGGTGCCGACCTGGGCGGCGCGGAGGCGCACACGGCTTGGCTGGCCCGGTCGCTCGCCGCGAGCGGCCTCGACGTGAGACTGGCGATCGGTGCCCCGTTGCTCGACCGCTTCGCCCCGCTGCTCGGGCCCGGGGCGGCGGTGGAAGCGGCGCCGATCGCTTGGGACGCCCGACGATCCGTCGAGGCGAATGGGAACCGCCAAGCCGAGGCCGCGGCGGGCCTCATCGCCGCCGCGCGGCCGGACGCCGCGGTATTGCCCCTGCCCTGGCCGACGCACGGCCTCGGCTTGCAGCGCGCGCTCGCCGAAGCTGGCGTCCCCGTTCTGGCCGTGGCGCACCTGGCGCCTTTCGAGCCCGAGCCGGACGGGCTCGCCGCCGCGCGCGCCATGCGGCCCGGGCCGACCGTTTGGGTCGCGGTGTCGCAACCGGTTGCGGAGCGGCTGGCGGCGTGCTTCGCGCTGCCGCCGGGCGCCGTGTCGGTGGTGTTGAACGGCGTCCGCGTGCCACCCGAAGGCCCCCGCCGACGCGCGGCGGCGCGGGCGGCGAAGCGGGATCTGGCCGGCGTCGCCGGCGGCGCGCCGCTCTTTGTCTTCGCCGGCCGGCTCGAACCGAACAAGGGCGCCGATCTGCTGCCGGCGCTCGCGGAGCGGTTGCACGCGGCGACGGGCGGCGGCGTCGCCGTGCTCGGCTCCGGCAAGGCCTCCCGGGGCTGGGACGGCGCCGCCGCGCTGCCTGGCCTCCGCCTCATGGGTCATGTCCCCGACGTGCCGGACTGGCTGCTGGCGGCCGACGCGCTGCTGCTGCCGTCGCGGCTGGAAGGCTGCCCCCTCGTGTTCCTCGAAGCCGCGGCGCGGCGCTGCCCGGTGGTCGCCGCCCCGGCGGCGCTGGAAGCCTTCGGCGACGACGCCTTCGCCATGGCCGCGGTGGCGCAGGAAGGCTCGGCCGCCGCGATCGCCGACCGCGCGCTGGCCGCCTTCGCGGAGCCGGCCGCCACCCGGCGCCGCGCCGAAGCGGCCTACGCCTTCGCGGCCGCCCATGACGTCCAGGCCATGCTGCGGCAGTATGCCGCCCTCCTCCGCGCCGCCGCCGCGCTTTAGGACCGGAACGCCCGAACGCACGATGCCGAACGAAAGTCGCGCGCGCGAGAACGACACCGCCACCGCGTTCGTCATCCCCGCCCATCGCCAACCCGGCCTGTTGGCGGAAGCGATCCTGTCCGTGCTGCGGCAGGAGGGCGGCCCGCCATGCGCGGCGGTGGTGGTGGACGACGGCTGCCCCTTCCCCGAGACCTCGCGCACCGCCCTCGCCATGGCCGCGGCGCATCCGGGACGCGTTTTCGCGCTACGCCAGCCGAACCGCGGCTTGGCCGCGGCGCGCAACACCGGGATCGAGTTCGCCCTGGCCGCGTTCCCGGCGCTGCGCGCGCTGTTCTGCCTGGACGCCGACAACCGCCTGCGCCCGGGCTTCCTGGCGCGCGCCTTCGCGGCGCTGGAAGCGGCGCCGCCGGAGGTGGGCTGGCTCTACTCCGACATCGACGAGATCGGAAGGCCGCAGAACTTCACCACCGGCGGCGACTTCTCCCTGCTGATGCTGCTGGCCGAGAATTTCTGCGATGCCGGCAGCCTGATGCGCCGCGAGGTCTTGGACACCGGCTTGCGCTTCGAGGCCCGGGTGCCGGGTTTCGAGGATTGGGACTTCTGGCTCGGCGCCGCCTCGCTCGGCTTCAAGGGCCGGCACCTCCCGGGCTCGGGTTTCCTGTACCGCCGCCGCCCCGAGAGCATGCTGTCGGCGGCCGAGCGCCGGCGCCCCGCCCTGGTGCGCGAGCTGCACGACAAGCACGCGCGCCTGCTGCGCCCGCAGCGCGTGCTGGAGTTGGAGGCCGCGGAGGCGCCGCGCTACGCGCTGTTCTCGCCGGAGCGGCCGGGGATGCGTCTGGTGCTCGACCCGGCGCGGGAGCCGGTGGCGAGCCTCGACCCGGCCGCCGCGCGGGAGCGGCTGCTGGCGGCGCTGGAGTCCATGGAACGGGTCCACCTGCCGCCGGCGCTGGTTTTCGCGGGCGACGCGGCGCTGGGGCTGCTCCGCGCGCACGGCGTGGTGCGCAACCTGTTCTGGTTGGCCGAGGCGCGGCTGCGCGACGCGGAGGTGGTCGCGGTCGAGATCGCCCCCGGCGGGGAGCGCGACGAGCTGGCGATCGAGTCGCTGCCCGTGGGCGACGCCGGCGCGTCCGACCTCATCATCCTGCGCGGCCGCAACCTCGGCGGCCTTTCGCGGGCCAAGGACATCGCTTGGCTGGAAAGCCTCGCCTCGCCGAAGCCGGAACCGAAGCTGCGCCGGATGCGCGTGTCCCTGCCCGGCGCGGACGCCGCGGCGGCCGGGGGCGGCGCCGCCTTCCGGCACCTCGTCGCCGAGGTCGAGGCGCTGCGGCGCGCGCGGCGGCGGCGCACGGCCCTCAAGCCCGGGTGGCGCGCCGACTTCCGGAACTGGCGGGACAACGTGCCGGAGCGCGTGCACGGCTTCTCCGGCCTCGGCGCGGTGCTGCCGCTGCTGCCGGAAGAAGGGCGACGCTCCTTCGGCTTCGTCCTGCCGCTCTTCGCGCTCGGCGGCGTGGAGCGGGTGGTGCTGCGCCAGGCCAATGCGCTCCGCCGGCGCGGATGGCGCCCGCACCTCTTCGTCATGGGCGAGCAGCGGATCGCCTTGACCGAGGAGGCGCGCGAGACCTTCGAGAGCGTCAACCTCCTCTTCGGCATGGGCGAGACGGACAGCGACTGGCCGAACGCGCATTTCGGCGCGGAGGTGGCGGCCTTCGGCGCGGGCGCGGCGGCCGAGGACGCGCTCGGCCTGCTGGCCGGCATGGACGCGGTGCTGAACACCCACTGCCTCCCGGCGCACGCGCTGATGGCGCGGCTCAAGGGCCTGGGCATCCGGACCTTCTGCGGCCTGCACCTGGTCGAGCGCACGCGGTGGGGCAACCCGAACGGCACCGCGCACACGGCGCTGGCCTACGAGCACGCCTACCAGGGCCTCACCGTGATCTCGGAGAAGCTGCGGCGCTGGTGCGTGGCGCAGGGCGTGCCGGCGGACAAGCTGCACCTGATCCGCAACGCGCCGGGCTACGACGCCGACCCGGCGCGCATCGCGGCGGCGGTCGCGGCGCGGCGCGACCGCGCGCCGGGCAAGCTGCGGGCGCTGTTCCTCGGGCGGCTCGACGCGCAAAAAGGGTTGGACCGCCTCGCCGCCGTCATCGCCCGCACGCGGCACCGGGTGGAGTGGCGCGTGGTGGGCCGGGCGGTGCTGGACCGGCCGGGCGACCTGGGCTTTCCGGTGGAACCGCCCGCCACCACGCCGGCGCAGCTCGACGCGCTCTACGCCTGGGCGGACGCGGTGCTGCTGCCGTCGCGCTTCGAAGGCGTGCCGCTGATCGTGCTGGAAGCCCAGCGCTTCGGCTGCGCCGTGGTCGCCACCGACGTGGGCGCCACGGGCGAGGCCATCGAGCACGGCGCCGACGGCTTCCTGGTGCCGGCCGACCTGCCGGAGCCGGCCATGGTCGACGTGGTGGCGGCGCTGCTGCTGCGCCTGGACGAGTCGCCGGAATTGCTGGCGGATGTTGGCCTCCGCGCCGCCGACCGGATCGCGCGCGCCGGCGCCAGGGACGGCTTGCGCGACTTCCTGGACCACCTCGACCGCGTCGTGCCGGAGGCGCTGCGATGACATTGTTCGTGGACCCGTCCGCGCTGCGCGACCTCGCCGGCGGCGGCGCGCCGGTGCTGCTGGCGCACGCGGGCGTGGCGGGGGCCGAGACCCTGGCGTTGCCGGGCCTTTCGCTGTGGCTGGCGACGCCCGCGCCGGGAGCCGGAGGCGGGGTGCGCCTGCACCGGCCGGGCGACGACCCTTCGCGCGCCACCCATGCCCTGCCCGCGCCGCCCGCCGGGGTCCTGGCCGTGGTGGCGCCGCCGAACTCCGCCGTAGCGATGCAGTTCCTCGCCGAACTCGACGGGGCGCCGGTGATCGAAGCGCGAGACGCGGCGGCCGCGCTGCCCGCCCTCGCCCGCGCCGCCGTCGCCGCCCTGGCCGCCGAGCGCGCCGTCGCGGGCGACCTGCACGCGGCGGTGGCGACGCTGCGCGCGGAAGCGGAGGACACCCGCGTCGCCATGCTCGCCGCCCTGCAGGGCGACGGCCACCGCATCCCGCCCCCGCCGCCGGTGCTGGCGCTGGACGCGCCGCCCGCCGCGGCGGGGCACACCGCGGCGCTCGGGGCGGAGGGGCAGGAGGCGCTCGGCCAAGTGCTCGGTACGAGCCTCGAAGGCGTCGCCGCGCTCGCTTTGCACGTGGCGGAAGCGCAACCGCCGGCGGGAGCGCGCCTCCGCGTCCGCCTCTACGGCGCGGAAAGCGGGCGCGTCCATGGTTCCTGGGCGGTGCCGGGCGAGGCGTTGACGCCGGGCGAGTGGCTGCGCCTCGACCTGCCGACGCCGATCGGGCCGGTGCGGGAAACCGCTTGCCTCGACCTGCGTGCCGACCTGCCGGCCGATGGCACCGTCGTCGCTTTGTCCCTGGAGGACCGGCTCGCTCCGCCCGACCGAGCCGCCGTGCAGGGCGGCGCGCCCGGCGAGCGCGCCCTGGCGCTCCGGCTCTGGACCGCGCCGTTCGGGCGCCGCTTCGCCGTGGCGCCGCACTGGGATTGGGAGGAGGTCGAGCTGTCGCTCGCCGGCTCGCCGGACGCGGCGCCGCCCGACGTGCCGCTGGGCGTCAAGGTGCAGCTTCCGGCGCAGGTCTGGGCCGCTGCGCTGCTGCCGCAGGGCCGGGCGGAGCGCGTCGCGCTCGGCGCCGAGCCGCCGCGCCTGGTGGCGGAGATGGGCGGCGGCGAGCGCTGCCTGTTGGTGCTGCCGCAGGTGCCGGTCGCGGGGCTCGACCTGCTGCAAGCGGAGGTGTCCGCCGCCATGGGCGACCCGGCTTTGCTGGAAGCGGCGCTGTGGCTGCAGCTCGCCGGGGCCGCCATCGCTTCTGAAGCGGACCTGTCCCTGTCCGCCCCGGGCGCGCGCTGGTCCGGGTGGCGCCGGCCCGGCACCGGCGGCGCGCCGCTCCGCTTGTCGCTGCTGCTGCCGCCCGGATCGGCGCCGGCGCTCGCCGCCGTCCTGGTGCTCCGGAACCTGGGCACGCAGCCCGAAGACCTGCTCCGCGTCGAATGGTCGGAGCTGACGGGCGCCCGCCTGCGCGAACCCGTCGCCGCCGGGCAGGCCGCAGCGGGGCCGTTCCACCGCTCCCGTCCGGCCGCGACGGGCCTGCCGCGCCTGCCCGCGGGCGAGATCCCGAAGGTCGCGCAGATCCGCTTGCAGGAGCACTACGAAACCGAGGACGGCGGCTACCGCCACCTCGACATCCTGGTGGTGGGGATGCAGGCCGCCGGCTTCACCTGGCCGCGGCTGCGCTTCAAGCTCGCCCTCGGCGGCGACGACCCGGTGCTCGAATTCCGCTCCCGACCCGACTGGCCGCCGATGTTCGAGGCTTGGCCGGGCCGGCAGGTGGACGAGCACGGCGCCCTGCTCCTGCTGTCGCTCGCCGACATCGGCCGCGGCTTCCTGGCGCGCCTCCGCAGCGAGCGCGACCGCTGGATGCTGGTGGCGCTGATCCGCCTGATGCCGACGGCGGTGGCGACCGCGGCCCGGGAGGTGGTGAGCGATCCGGCGGAGTACGACTCCTGGGTGGACCTGGCGCGGCGCGTAGCGGCGGCGCTGCCGCGGGAGGGCGGGTAAGGCTTCAGCGCCGCCCGAAAAGCCGCTCCAGCTCGGCGGCGCCGAGGCGCAGGAAGGTGGGGCGGCCGTGGCTGCACGTGGCGGCGCGCGGCGTTTCCTCCATCTGCCGCAGCAACGCGCCCATCTCGGCGGGCGTGAGGCGGCGGCCGGCGCGCACGGAGCCGTGGCAGGCGAGTCGCGCCACCGCGGCGTCGAGCTTGCGGTCGAGCGCCGTCGCCTCCTCCAGCTCGGCCAGTTCCTCCGCCAGGTCGCGCAGGAGCGGCGCCGGGTCGGGCGCGCCGAGCAGCGCCGGCACCGCCCGCACCAGCACCGCGCCGGGGCCGAAGCCTTCGATCTCCAGGCCGAGGCGTGCCAGCGGCTCCGCTTCCGTCAGCAGCCGCGCGGCGTCGGCAGGCGCCATGTCCACTACCGCGGGCAGCAGCAGCGGCTGCGAGCGCACGCCGCCTTCGAGCAACTGCGCCCGCAGCGCCTCGTGCGTCAGCCGCTCGTGCGCCGCGTGCTGGTCCACCAGCACCAGCGCGCCGTCCGGCGCCTCGGCCAGCACGTAGGTGTCCAGGATCTGCGCGAGCGGACGGCCGAGCGGGTGGTCGTCCGTCGCGGGCCCTGCCGGCACAGGCGCCACCGCGGGCCGCGGCGAGGCGAAGCCGAGCGGCAACCGCGCCGTCTGGGCGGCGGGCGCAGGCGGCGGCGGAGCGAGGTCCACGCCGAAGGCCGCTTGCGGCTCGGCGAAGCCGGTCGGCCGCGGAAGCGGGCGGCGCCAAGCGGGCGCGGGTGGCTGGAAGCTCGGCGCCGCCGTGCCGGCGCCGGCGCCGAGCGCGCGGCGCAACGCAGAGATGAGCAGTCCGCGCACCGCCGCCTCGTCGCGGAAGCGGAGTTCGGTCTTCATGGGGTGGACGTTCACGTCCACCGCTTCGGGCGGCAGGTCGAGGAACAGCGCGGCGGCCGGCTGGCGCCCCGCGGCGATGAGGTCGCGGTAGGCGACGTGCAGCGCCGTGCGCAGCATCTTGTCCTGCACGGGACGCCGGTTGACCACCAGGTGCTGCGCCGCGCCGGTCGGGCGTGTGTGCGCCGGTTGCGCCGCGAGGCCGGCGACGACGAGGCCGTCCGGCGCCTCGCCGGATACCGGCAGCGCCGCCGCCGCGAAGTCCGGGCCGAGCAGGTCGTGGACGCGGCCCTCGCGCGTCGCGGGCGCGAGCGACAGCGCCTCGCGCCCGTCCACCACGACGCGGAAGCCCACCCCGGGCCAGGCCAGCGCCAAGCGCCGCACCGCCTCCACCGCGCGATCCGCTTCGGCGCGCGGCTGGCGGAGGAACTTGCGTCGCGCCGGCACCGCGTAGAACAGGTCCCGCATCTCGACGCGCGTGCCCGGCGCGCCGGAGGCCGGCTGCACCGTGCCCTTGCGCCCGCCCTCCACCAGGATGGCGTGGGCGTCGCCGCCGCCGTCCCGCGGGCGCGAGGTGATGAGTAGGCGCGACACCGCGCCGATGGAGGGCAGCGCCTCGCCGCGGAAGCCGAGCGTGGCGATGCGGAACAGCAGCGCCTCCTCCGGCAGCTTGGAGGTGGCGTGCCGCTCCACCGCCAGCTCCAGCTCGCCGGGCGCCATGCCGCCGCCGTCGTCCTCCACCACCATGCGGCCGATGCCGCCCTCCTCCAGGGTGACGGAGACGCGGGTGGCGCCGGCGTCGAGCGCGTTCTCCACCAGCTCCTTCACCACCGCGGCCGGCCGCTCCACCACCTCGCCGGCGGCGATGCGGTTGGCGGTGGTCTCGGGGAGGATGCGGATGGGCATGGAGTCGCGAGTCTAACGCCTTGAAGTGTTGCTGCGATCAACAACCGTGGAGTTCACGGCCGCGAGCGCGGCATCGCGCATCTCGCGCCAGCGGTCCAAGTGTCGTGCGTCAAAGGTGAGCACCATGCATAGGTGGCGGAACGGTACGAAGAATTCGCAATAAGCGGCGTGCGGAACCTCCCCTCCGGTCCGCCCGCTCGCAGGCTGAAGCTCCACTAGACGGACTTCTCCAGGGCGCGGTGGATCGGGGAGCCCAGGGGTCGGGACATTGAGCAGGATCAACTCGGGCCCGATCTCCTGGCTAGACGATGGGTCGAGCGCCTTGGCCGGCACGAACAGGCCTGCTGCCCGAGAATCCCTTGGCGCCCGGTAACGACGCAGTCCGGCGAAGGTCGAATTGGCCCCTTGGTCGCCGGCATCGCTGCTTGGCTCGGGCCAAGTCAAAGCGTCGTGGGCCCAAGCGGACAACCTGTCCCAATCTTCCCACCGGACAGAAACCCGCACCAGATCGAGGCGAAGCTGTTCTTCTCGCGCCACGTGCTCGGGAACCGGCGTGAGCGTGTCCGCATACAGGGCTACAGAAAGGCCGAGGTCGTCCCAGACGCT
The DNA here is from genome assembly GCF_039523795.1 of Craurococcus roseus. Taxonomy (NCBI): domain Bacteria; kingdom Pseudomonadati; phylum Pseudomonadota; class Alphaproteobacteria; order Acetobacterales; family Acetobacteraceae; genus Craurococcus; species Craurococcus roseus. Next base: position 131,857 of record NZ_BAAAFZ010000028.1, read on the forward strand.
GCCATGCCATTCGGCGGGCACTTGCTCTGTTGAAACCCTGGCCTGCCCTGGGGCGCTTGGGTCGGCTTTCGGCA